>JBCBTQ010000223.1:0-9247 GCA_039818605.1 Cyanobacteria bacterium J06639_14
AAAGTGATCTGGATCAACGCAAAAGCTGTCCTGAATCACCCACTGCCCCCTCATGGATAAATCTCGTGTCGTCTCCTGTTTTTATTCGTCAACCCACAATAGAAGACTGCCAAGCCCTATTGACTCTGAATCAGAGAAGTCGGGAATTCCATTTTCCGTGGGTCTGTCCTCCCCTGGATACGCAGGCCTGCAGAAAATACATCGATCGCTGCCAAGGTGATGACTTTGAAGGGTTACTGATTTGTGCATCCGCCAGTCAGCAGATTATTGGTGTTGCCAATCTTAGTCAAATTTTCTACAAAGCGTTTCAGAATACCTACTTGGGTTATTACGTTGACGTGAATTTTGCCGGCCAAGGACTGATGACGGCAGGGATTCGTTTAGCGATTAATCACGCTTTCTACACCCTGAAACTGCATCGTATTGAAGCCAACATCCAACCGGAAAACAGCGCATCGATTAATCTGATTAAACGGCTCGGGTTCAAGAAAGAAGGGCTTTCTAAGCGCTACCTGAAAATTAATGGCAACTGGCGTGATCACGAACGCTGGGCCCTGACAGTTGAAAACTGGCGATGAGTGGAGGCAGGATGGAAGCGTATCTGCAAGCGAGCGAAATTATTGACTGGAAGGATCCGGCAATTCTGGCATTGGCCGCTAAGTTGGCCACTGGACATCAGACCGTGGTGGCGATCGCGCAAACGTGCTTCGAATGGGTGCGGGACGAAATCCACCACAGCGTTGACTATCAAATGAATCCTGTGACCTGCCACGCTTCAGAGGTGCTACAGCGCAGGACGGGCTACTGCTTCGCCAAAAGCCATCTGTTAGCAGCCCTCCTACGAGCGAATCATATTCCCGCCGGATTCTGCTATCAACGACTCAGCATCGATGAAAAGGGGGCTCCTTACTGCCTGCATGGTTTGAATGCAGTTTATCTACCAGAATTTGAGTGGTACCGCATCGATGCCCGAGGCAACCGCGTGGGCGTCAATGCTCAGTTCACTCCCCCCCATGAACAGCTAGCCTACCAGATCCAACTCGAGCAAGAAGCCGACTTCCCAGAGATTTTTTCCGAACCTCTGCCAGTGGTCGTTTCAGCCTTACAGGCTCACGCAACCTGGGATGAGGTACTTTGCAATTTACCCGATATGCCCTCACCCCAACCATAATTCTCGAAGCTGCTATTCTAACCGTGATTTCAGCCGGGAAGGAGAATACACCGTGGCTTTTGAGCAAACCTCCAGCATTATTGCTTCGATGCCAGGCTATCAATCCCATGAATTCAAGCCGTGTGTTGAGCCCGCAAACCGCTACCAGCTTCTCGTCCAATAGAACACCTTGGCAGATCACACTAAAAAGTTCCGCCAGTCAGTGGCCTATCAGGAATGGCAGACACGATCGCCTGCCTTCTACGATCCATTCCCCATCGTCGAACATGATGCAAGTCTTGAGTAGCGAGTTGCTCGCATCCATACACTATCCTTTGAAAGAGGGAAATAAGGAGCATTATGGGCGATCGCGAAACCGTTAGCGTTTGGAGCTATAAGCCTTGGTGGTGTCAGCCATGGTCCATTGTCTTGACTGGGGTCAGCCTCATCGCAGGTAGCTGGCTACTATTTCATCGCTATTGGCTCACAGGAGTAGTCGCACTCCCCCTCTCACTCTGGATGGGTTTCTTCTTGCTAGTCTGGCCCAAACTCATGCGGGACTCTGGCCTCCTCGCCGAACTTCAACAGGCCAAAACCACGACCAACACGCCTGAAGCATGACAGCAGCCAATTTCAAGAAAGCGACTTGAATGGAGAGAAAAGCAAACAGTGAAAAGTAGAAGCAACTTAAAATTCAAAATTCAAAATTCAAAATTCATTCACTACTTACTCCCCATTACCTGTCTCCTCTTAACTAACTACATCCAACTCAGGTCTTAGAAGACTTACGACCAAAGGTCTATAGGGATTTAGTTAGTCCCATTTTTAACCGGCAGCGATAGCGTCCGTTAGGATCTGACGCCTGCCTCCTATCTCTTATCTCCTGACTCCTATCTCCTATCTCCTATCTCCTGCCTCCTATCTCCTGCCTCCTATCTCTTATCTCCTGACTCCTATCTCCTATCTCCTGACTCCTATCTCCTATCTCCTGACTCCATCCATCCACTCTCCTTGAGCCATGGACAATTCCTGATCTGGCGTGGGAACTTTCCCGACCAGCCCAAATCAAACCCTGCAAACATAAGAAGTTTTGCGGAAAAGCTATGCCAACTTGGGTAGTGTCCAGAGAGCACCGCATTAGCAAGGGCTGCAGAACTAGAACAGTATTAGCAATTAACTTTGTTGTCATCCATCAGAAAGCATCATGGCAAAGCAAACTCAATGTCCTGAATGTGGCCATTCTCATCTCAAACGTATCGGCGTCCGGGGTGTTCGAAAGTGTGGCAGTTGCGGCACTTTTGTCGATATTCGCAATGCCACTTGGTGGCGTCGCTGGCTTTCCGCCTGATGGGCATTGAACACGGCAAGTTGTCGTTAAATCGTTAACCTTCAGTCTTGAGAAGTTTTCCCCTGAACCTGAGCTGCCTTTACCCAAAGGTGGCTTTTTTCTTGTGTCTCCACCCTGCAAGACTGGAAACCAATTGGTTGCGATCGCCCACCGATGCTTCACTCACTTCTGCAGTTTCTGTTGCCGCGCATTAGGCTAGAGATATCGCACCCGTATAAGTCTCCTCAAACAGGAGGACTCAATGAACTTGCAATCCTTCGGCAAACCATTCGCCACAGTTACCCTCAGCCTGATAGCAACGACCTTCTTCCCAGCAGCCACCATTGCAGGTCGTCCTGCCCATGCCTTGGAATACAACGACATTCCACCTTCTGTGATCAATGGCCTCCTGAGGCTGGAGCCCGATTTCTTCGATCGCGGTCGCGAGCAGTTTGAGGGCGAAATTGATCGTCTGACTCAGATGGATGCGGATTCCATAACGCTCACTATTGATGAATCGATCCAGTTTGACCCTGAGGTTCTGGAAAAATTGAGGGGGCAAACCGGTTTCACCGATGTCCCCCCCTCCCCAGCATCCCCGTGACGATTAAAGATCTGAGAGGGCGAGCTATCAAGCAACCCGACTAAACAGCGATCGCTTTAATCTAAGTACAGCGTAAATTAAGTTTCCGGTCGTTTGCGATAGAGGTCTGATCCCCCCAACCCCCCTTGAGCAAAGGGAACATTCCAATCCAGATTTTGCATAGCCCCTTTTTTGTGGCGTAGCCTGCCCGGAGGGCGTAGGAGCGGCGACAGCGGGGGATTAGCTTCCACGGCTGAGGTGCAACAAGAAATTAGATTTACAGAGTACTAAGACCACATCCGAATAGTTAACCCCATTCTGGAAAATAGGCGATACCTGTAGAGCCGCGACATGTCGCGGCTCTACAGGGTGGATAAACCGGATTTAATCTAAAGCAGCAGCCAGACCATCAATGAGCTGACTAATCTCTTCCTGAATTGTGTAATGGAGAAATGACAGTCTTAAAACACCCGGATCAACAGGAATATTCATCCCCTCCAACGGACGCACACCATAAAAACTTCCCTGCCCGACCATCAGCTTTTTAGTAGCCAGTACCGCACACACCTCATCCATTGCTTTCTTCTTAGGGACAATAGATACGGTTGGGACCCGTAACGCTGGATCATCCGGTCCAACAATATCAATATCATCCCGCTGGCGCAGCCATGCCAAGAGCGGTTTCAGGAGGGTTTTTTCGTGATCCTGGAACAGTTTTTTGAGTTGTCGTCCTTTTTCTGCCGAGTCAACAGGTGCAGCGAAATGGTGGTCATAAATGGTATCGAGATACTGAGCGACACCGACAGTGGCGGCAATCTGGGCATGATCTGGCCCAGCGGGCAGCATCTTTTTGCGGCGACTGTAGGCATTGAAAAAGTGCCCCTGATTGGGCAACACATCCATAACCTCTTGCTTAATAGTCATCAGCCCGAGATGAGGCCCCCAGGTTTTGTACAGGGAAAACAAATAAATATCTACTCCCAAAGCTCCAACGTCCGGCAGGCCATGGGGAGCATGGGACACCCCATCGACAACGACGTAGATGCCAGCATTCTTTACCTTTGAGACGATTTCAGCAACCGGATTGGTATGACCAATAATATTGGAACAATGAGGGAATGCCAGCAGCCTGGTTTTAGGGGACAGCAAGGCATCCAGAGCATCCGGATGCAACATTCCGGTGTCAGGATCGATCCGCCATTCTTTGACTACGATGCCTGTTTTTTCAAGGCGTCGCCAAAATCCAGCATTGGCCTCATGATCCTGGTTAGACAGGATGATTTCATCGCCTTCGTGCCAAATCTCTCGGAAGGCATGCGCTAGAACATAGAGATTTTGAGTCGTGGATGGACCGAAATGGACTTCATCATCACCGACATTGAGGTACGCGGCTAGTTGACGGTAAGACTCATCCATTGCCGCCCCTGCTTTGAGTGAGGCGGGGTAGTTGTAATAGGGTTGGACTTTAGTTTGTGTATAGTAACCGTTGAGACGCTCAATCACCTGCTGGCAAGTGTAAGACCCACCTGCATTTTCGAAAAAGCCCCAGCCGCTTAATGAGGGTTCT
Source organism: Cyanobacteria bacterium J06639_14 (assembly GCA_039818605.1). Taxonomy (GTDB): domain Bacteria; phylum Cyanobacteriota; class Cyanobacteriia; order Phormidesmidales; family Phormidesmidaceae; genus SIO1E4. The sequence goes on from JBCBTQ010000223.1 coordinate 4,628, forward strand.
GCAAAGGCAGGAAATTGGCTTCTGATAAATGTTGAGTCCAACTGTGTCAAAATTCTCTCCTTGGCTTCAGCAAGCGCAAACAACGGTCAGGCTATCACGACTCATTGAAGCGACTTTTCAGGGTTAGCCTTTACAAGGCATTGATCCATTTAGGCATTCAAATTTTAGCCTAATAATCTCGACTAAAATCCACTTATATTTTCATTTTTTGATTAACCCAATATCAGGCCAATTCACTCTTATAGGTTCCCAAGTATTTCGGCAGATCATCTTTGATCTCGAACCACGCGATACGTTCAGCGCAATAAACATGAAATTGGGGCGAAAATTCCTCGGGTCTATTCAATGTACCTAAATAGATATGCACTTCATTAGGGAAGCGATCGGCTTCATAGGTTAACGGCGTACCGCAGGCTGCACAGAATCCTCGACGAACACCCGGTGAAGACTCATAAAATGAACGCTCACCACAAACAAATTTGATGGCTTGAGCACTGACGCCGACAAAGGTGGCGACAGCAGACCCCGTATTGCGGCGACAACTTTGACAATGGCAATGTCCTATCCATAGTGGTGCCTCTTTTATCTGGAATTGAATACTCTGACAAAGACATTGGCCATCAATTCTTTCCCTATCCATTTCGCATTTCACCCAACCACTCCATTGAGAAATTCATATATCGACCTTCGTAATAAGTCATCGCCCAAGGGTTCTCGTCATCCCATAGAGAGGTCACTCTCTAATCAAGCATAGAGTGTTCAATAATGCTTCACTTTCAAATTGCAAAAAGCTGTATTAAGCCCAACAATACACGCGGAAACTCAAGGATGAATCAGAAATTTTGTGAGGTAAAGGGTAAGCCGTAAAGTCAGATAAAGCAGGCACACCATTAGTGTCAGTAGGCCAAGTCATGGAGTGCATTCCAGTTTTGCAAATGGCCCTCATCCCCCAGCCCCTTCTCCCAAATTTGGGAGAAGGGGGGCCGGACAAAGTCCCTCTCCCAGGATTGGGAGAGGGATTTAGGGAGAGGGCAAGATAGCTTGAATACAAAATTGGGATGCACTCCTTTCGTCCTCCTGATTCTGCCGTCGATTGGGTACGGTAAATTCGCTAAAAATCACCGAAGCTGAATGGCAAATTTCAACTGAGTCGGTATGCCAGCGCCTATTATCGATGCTGATCAATCAGGATCGGATTGCCATCAGGATCCTGAATAACAAAGCTACCAGGTCCTGATGCTGAGCTTGTTTCATCATTCAAAATCTCAATCCCTGCCGCCTGCAGCCGAGTCTTGAGTTCTCTGACATCAGTAAAGGCATCAAGATTCTCAGCAGCCTGACTCCAGCCGGGATTAAATGTCAGCATGTTCTTCTCGAACATCCCCTGAAATAACCCAATGACGTGATCACCATTCTTCAAAATCGTCCAACCCTGATCACAATCACCACCAAGAGCCACAAAGCCAAGCTTCTCATAGAATGCCTTAGACGCCTCAAGGTCTTTCACAGTGAGGCTTATCGAGAATGCGCCTAGATCCATTTTAAACTCCAGCGATTCAAGGATTTCATTTCATGGCACAACTCTCTATCATGCCGGGAGTCATACCGCATCAACACTCTAAACCCAATGGACAAAGCGTTTTTCTAACACCACAAAAATGCTGTAGAGTGCTACACCCATAACCGCCAACGCCAACAGAGCCAAAAATGCCAGGGAAACATTGAAGTTCGAGCTGGCCGACAAAATCACGTAGCCAATGCCTCCATCGGAGGCTACCGTCTCAGCGATGACTGATCCGATAAACGCCTGGGAAATCGCCACCTTTAAAGAGGCAAACAAATAGGGCATCGTATGGGGAAAGCCAACCTTCTGAAAAATTTCAAACCGATTAGCCCCTAAGGCCACTAGGACATCCTGCATTTCCGATTCTACTGTGGCCAGACCACTGGCGACATTCACCGCGATCGGAAAAACGGCTAACAAAAAGGCTGTAATCACCGCCGGTACCGCCCCAATGCCAAACCAGATGGACATGAGTGGCACCAGGGCTACCTTGGGAATGGTGTTAAACCCAATCAATAGCGGGTATAGGGTCAAGCTGGCCAACTTTGAATAACCAATGGTGAATCCGGCCAAGACACCGACGACTAGGGCAATCACAAAGCCGATTAACGTTGTAAATAAGGTTGTCCAGGCGTTTTTAAGAACTGGCCCACCCCACTGAGGAATTTCCGCAAAAATTGCTGAGGGTGCCGGTAATACAAACTCGGCAATCCCAAACAAGCGCACAACCCCTTCCCAGAGGACAAATACCAGCACGGCGGTGATGATGGGGAAAACGTAGACGGCCTGCTTTGAGGCCAGCACTTTGTCGAGGTCTAACTTGGGGGATGGGGAATTATCAACAGCGACCATCTTCTCTAATTACGTTGAATATATTGTCTGAGTTCGGAATACATGCGTTGAAACTCTGGCGTGAAACACATGTCCAGAGTGCGGGGGCGGGGTAGGTTGACCTTGAGGGTGTAGACAATCTGACTGGGGCGGGGTCCCATGACATAGACGGTATCGGACAGGAAAATAGCCTCACGCAGATCATGGGTGACTAAGACGCTAGTACACTGCGATCGCTCCCAAAGCCGCTGCAGCATTTCCCACATTTCTTCACGGGTAAAGGCATCCAGGGCACCAAACGGTTCATCCAGCAGGAGAATCTCAGGATGGTGAATCAAAGCGCGACAAAGTGAGGCCCGTTGCTTCATGCCACCGGAAAGCTGCCAGGGGTAATACTTTTGGAACTCTTTCAGCCCGACGGTCGCTAGCAATTCCTGGGCACTGGCCACATAACGAGCCCGCTGGGTTTTCAGCTTTTGCTTATGGGGCGGCACAATCTCCAACGGTAACAACACATTGTTAAGGGTGTTGCGCCAGGGTAGCAAAACCGGATTTTGAAAAGCGATCCCCACATTTTGTAGGGGCTTAGTAATGGGCTCACCCTGGAAATAAACCGTTCCTTGCTTCACGGGATTGAGACCCGAAATCATGCGTAGCAAGGAGGTTTTACCACAGCCGCTCGGCCCCACAACGGAAACAAATTCAGCTTGCGAAATCTGCAATGAAACGTTCTCAATCACCGACATGGGTGAACCTGAGACATCGTACGTGAGTCCTACGTTACGAAACTCTAAAGCAACCGGCGCGGTTACCTGTGGTGGCACTGTGCGGGAAACATGCTCAACCATAGTTTTGGCTAGGACTTACGTACGCCATGCGATCGCACTCATAGACAATCAGCAACTACATGCTCTGTGGGAACGAAGCTACGTGCTGTAAAGGATGCTACAGCGGTTAGTCACGTGACTTGATGTAGGGTTGCATCATGATGACTCATACATTGAAGGCAACCTGTTCAACGGTTCATTTGGGTGGATTTTCCTCTGAGCTACCACCGGCACTGACGGTCAAATCCGGCGATCGTATTCATGTGGAAACGTTTTCAGGCATTCCTGTTTACAAGGACGCACCGGCAGCGTTTTTACCGCCTGAATTTTTAGACATTTGCCACAATCTTCCCCCTGAGCGACGCATTGCAGCGGGTCCCCATTTAATGACAGGCCCTATCTATATCGAGGAAGCCCAACCAGGGGATGTGTTAGAAGTTTGCCTGGAGGCCGCTATTCCCAGTATTCCGCTGGGCTTTACCCTGATCAACCCAGGCACCGGGGCACTCCCCCATCAGTTTGATCAGACAGTCTTGCGATTTACCGCGATCGATCTCCAGGCCGGAACGGTGGAGTTTCCTCCCGATAGCGGCATCAATCTCCCGTTACGTCCGTTTTTTGGCATTTTAGGGGTGGCTACGGCAGAAACGCAGCGTCACTCGGTTCCCCCGGGTGACTTTGGCGGCAATCTGGATAATCGTCTGTTGCAGGCTCCCTGCCGTTTATTTCTGCCGGTTTATTTACCGGGCGCACTGTTTTCCCTGGGGGATGGTCATAGCATTCAGGGGGATGGTGAAGCCTGTTTAACGGCGCTGGAAACGTCGATGAATGGGGTGATCCAGTTGAAAACGCACCGTCACTTCTCGCATCTGCCCCTACCCCTAGCCGAAACTCCCACCGACTGGATTACCATGGGCTTCGGCCCCACACTAGATGCGGCCTTTGAACAATGTCTGGAGCGGATGTTGGCCTTTTTAAAGCGCTTTGTGGGAATGACCCCTGAAGATGCTTATATGTTCTGCAGTCTCAGCGTCAATTTTCACATCACCCAGGCGGTTAATCTGCCTACAAAGGGAGTCCATGGGTGCTTACCTAAGGCTGTTTTACCCAAAGCTATCCTTCTATAGAGAATCAGCCCTACCCCCTACCCCCAACTTTGATACTACTGGCGAAATATTCTGCCATAAAGCAAGCAACCCGAACGCCCCCTTAATCCCCCAATGCTGGGCTATCCATTAGGCAGAACTCCAGCAATGTTTTGCTCCGTAGGGGTTGTAGGGTCTGATTGAAAGTCTTCAGCTAGGGCAAAATCACGTCAACCCTCTCATAGCACCCGATCGATTGCTCCTGTCACCCTTGGCAAGGGGGACGATAGGGGGTGCGATCGCTAGCATAGCG
>JBCBTQ010000224.1:0-9246 GCA_039818605.1 Cyanobacteria bacterium J06639_14
CATTTCCGCCTTTGAGGCGATTAAGCGTGCCCTTACATCAACTCAGACCGATTGGCTACTGAGTTGAGCAATTACTATTAATCTTTGGTCGTTGATGGTTTGGTAGATAGCGCTTTTAAGTGATTTCTCGCAATGACTATACTGCTGCAGGTTGGTATCTATGGGCGAGACTTACTGATCCATTCGATAATTCCGTTCTCGACGATCGCTTAGGACCCAATCGGTGCAGTAACAAGGTCTTTGCTTAGGGTGTTTCTACAAAACCAGTGCTTAAGGTTAAGTGAGTATAGAGAGGATAGCAAACTGTGTGGCATTCAAAACAAACTAAGTTGTGAAGTTGGCGGCACGATCGCATCCCAAGGTAATGGTTCCAAAGCCGGATAGGTAACCTTCAGCGTTTCGTAAAAGTGATGGGCGATCGCTGGGGAGCGGGCTTCGTCAGGACAATGGATAAAAAGGTAGATCGTTTTCCCTGCTTGCAACCATGTCTGTAAGCGCGGCACCCATTCCATCAAATAGGGCTCGTTGAAATTTAGATCAGGGTGACTAATGTAGCGTATCAAACAAAAGGAGGCTGTGACGATGGGTTGCAAAGGGACTTTGGGTTTCCGTCGCTCAGAGGCAAACTGAGGATCAGCAAGCCCTGATTCGACGCCATCGTACATGGGCCGTGTATCCAACAACACCCGCCCCACTCCCAAGCGGTGTAATAGGGCATTTAACTGGTCCGCATAGGGATCTTTGAACCAGTCCAAATGTCGTACTTCGACAGCAATGGGGGCTTCCTGACGGGGCCAACGGGTCAAAAATTGCGCTAAGTCTGGCAGCAAATTGGGACTGTAGCTGGGGGGCAGTTGCAGAAAAATTGGCCCGAGTCGGGGGCCTAACCCTCGCATTGTGTTCAGGAATGCAAGCGCTGCCGATAAATGAGGCAGTAATGGCCCGTTATGGGAATAGTGACGGGGAATCTTGGGGCAAAAGCGGAAGGTTTCGGGTGTCTGGGTGGCCCAGCGTTCCACCATCTTGGCCTGGGGAATTGAGTAAAACGTGGTATTCCCCTCAACTGCTGTGAACCGCTCGCCATAGAGGCGCAGATACTCACTGGGGCGCGATCCGGATGGGTAAAAATCGCCGACCCAATCGCCAAAAGCCCACACAGCACACCCCAAATAAAACATGCCACTCTCCATTCCTTGTGGGAAAAGTGTAACAATCAGTAAACGACGGCCTCTATGCGATCGCCCTATGGCTTTTATTCATCTTCCTCAGTCCTGGCAGCTTCCTGAAAGGGCTGCGACTCCCGAAACTGCTTTTTGGAACCGCCGTAAGTTTGTCAAAACGCTTATTGGAGCTGGCATTGGTACCTCCGCTGTGGCTTTAGGAGGATGTCAGCAGTCGAGTGATATTCCCCCCTCCCTCAACAAAACATTGGGGAAACCGCTGAAGAATTTCACCCCGAATCCTGATTTCAAAGATGCGGGTCGCCCTATTACCGATCAGGCATACGCCAGCAGTTACAACAACTTCTATGAATTCGGGGGCACGAAAAATATCTGGTCTAATGCCCAAAAGTTACCGACAAACCCTTGGACGCTGGAAGTCGGGGGACTGGTCAAAAATCCTCGCAAGTATGACTTGGATGACCTGACGAAACGCTTTCCACTGGAGGAGCGGGTCTATCGGTTTCGGTGTGTTGAAGCTTGGGCGATGGTGGTGCCTTGGCTAGGGTTTCCCATGCGATTGCTGATGGACGATGTTGAACCGACCAGCGAAGCAAAGTTCGTTCGCTTCACGTCTTTCTACGATTCTAAAATCACACCTGGACCGGCTTGGGAGTTTGCCTTGAATCTTCCATGGCCCTATGTCGAAGGATTACGGATTGAGGAAATGGCGAACGAATTGGCCTTCTTTGCCGTCGGTATCTATGGTCGCACCCTGCCGAAGCAACATGGCGCACCGATTCGCATGGTGATTCCTTGGAAATATGGCTTTAAAGGCGGTAAATCCATTGTCAAAATTGAATTTTTGGATCAGCAGCCCGCAACCTACTGGAACGTCATTGCACCTAATGAATATAAGTTTGAGGCCAATGTTGAGCCAGAAGTACCCCATCCACGCTGGTCACAAGCAACGGAAAAAATCGTTGGGACCAATACCAATCCTTTTAACTGGGAACGGCAGCCAACAGTGATTTACAACGGGTACGGCGACTACGTGGCTGATTTATACGTGTAACGGAGTCCCTTCTAGCATGGCATCGCATATCTCGGGATTGCTCTTGGCACTCAAGCAGTGGCAAAGGGCAATCAATAAACTGGGAAAAAAAGGCAAGGTTTCTGTGTCGCGTGAACAACAGCTTGCTAATGCTCAACAGCAAGTTTTGGCTTATCTAAAGTCGGAACCAGTTGCGGAGGCGATTGATGAGTTGATTCGTCAGGCGATCGCGCCCGATGGCACCTCGCCGGAGGAACTCCGCGCGATTCTGGTCAAGCATTCCCAACCCCTGCTCTCGATTGAACTGCAAACAGTCCATCCGTTGTCAGTTAATCCAGAGGATTTGGAAGCGATTGTGTCTGTGTTTCTGCGATCGCCGGATGAGGATAAACCGGTTGCGGATAGTCAAGAACTCGGCACATTTTTTACCCAGCTCAGTCAAGCCATTCCTCGGGAATATCAGGCCACTAAAGACCTCAGTCGCAAGCAAAAAAAGCGTCGCCGTCGGGATTTAACGCTGGGAACACTCCACACGATTTTGGGAGTTGGTCTCTTGGCGGGGAATACGCAGCTGGACATGATCAGCGCGGATGTTTCCTACATTGCCAATGCCTCTTACATTCTGGGGGGGAATGCGCTCCTCAGTGCCATGAAAAACCTCATCGGCGAAGTAGAAGATGTATCGGCAGAATAAATGTAAAAAAATCTACCTTTAGATATGAGTGACTACGTGTTATTCGCAATAATTTGCCTAATAGATTCTGCTGAAATGTCTGGCTGTTCAGATTTACTGTAGATGGTTAACAAAATCACTCTATCTGCTGTCTTGAGATAATAAATCAAGCGATATCCACTACTTTTTCCCTTTTGAATATCACTATTTCGAATTCGGAGCTTGAAAACTTCATATCCTATATCTGGGATGCGATCGCCTGCGAATAGTCCCTGCTGCAACTGTTCGATAACAGGCTTGACATCCTCTTGAATTGACCGATATTTTTGCCCAGTTTTCTGAGATTCCGTTTAAAGGTAGGGGCAACTTCAACTTGGATAGAATGAGATCTACTCATTCTCAAGTTCGTTCCAAAGTTGAGCGATAGGAATAGTCTGTCCAGTCATTGCCTCATGCCAAGCTTGGCGCAGATCTGTCAGGATTTCTTCGTTTGGTGTGTCGTCAGCGATGAGCGATTCATCTTGGCTAACAGCAGAGTACTCAACTAAGACGATAACTTCAACGCGGCTGTTTTCAGCTAAATCAAGAGGCTGATCAAGCATTAGCTGTCCGCGTTTGTCGATGGTTCCAGTGGCTTTAACTGCATGCATGTGTATATCCCAAAAAATTGGGTTAATTCTAGAGAACTAGATTTAACATAGCTCACCTCAGAAGCAGAGTCATGAATCGATGTAGCTTTTCTCAGCAGGGTCTTGGGTGGGCGCAGACTACAATGTCTCCAAACCTCACCTAGTATCATTGACAAGATTGGGTAAGGTAATTTCTCGAAATCAATATATCGCTGTAGGTTGATGTCGAGGCATGAGACCTAACGCTCTGACCGATAATTTCTTTCTCAGCGATCGCCTAACGCCCAAGACATTCCCAAAGCATCCCTTCTTATCTCAGTTGTCGACAATGGTTTCTAATCTAACAAGGCCCAAAAACGCCAGTAATACAGTATTGCCCAATGTCACCTGGACGATGCTGGAAAAGCTTGACGTGGATCTGGCCGGAACTGGGGCACGATTGGTGTACTTGGATGGATTCCTGGAAATTATGGCCCCGCTCTCAGACGAGCACGAGGAACCCAAAAAACGCCTGGCTCAGCTACTGGAAGCCTACATGCGCCAGAAGCAAATTCGCTTCTATGCCAAAGGGAGTACCACCATCGGTCTGAAAGAACTGGGTGCCCGTAAGGAACCGGATGAGTCTTACTGCATTGGTCAGCGTCAGCCCACTCCCAACTTGGCGCTAGAAATTACAGTGACTAGCGGCGGTGTTGATGTACTGGAAATTTATCAACGAGTGGGTGTTCAAGAAGTTTGGTTCTGGGAGGATGGCGTGATTGCAATATATGCACTGCGTCCCAACGGTTACACGTTGATTCACAAAAGCGAACTGCTGCCGGAGCTGGACATTCGCAGGGTAGAATTCCACTCGCGAATGGCGGATCAATTTGATGCCGTTAACAGTTTTATCCAAGGACTACAGCAATCTTGAGTAATACTGAATCCGAATGGCTAACCCCCATTATGGGAAATCGGTGATACCTGTAGAGACGCGACATGTTGAGCCTCTCAATTAGGAGGTGGGAACAGGATTTAGTATCGATATGGAAATGGCGAAATAGCCATTACCTTCAGTGGATGATGATCGTTTAAGGGAATCCTGAATCTGCGGTGTCTACAAGATTCAGAAGCACATGGGATACAACCCTGAAAAGCATCACAGGCGATCACTCCGTTTACCCCATTACGATTACGCTACTGCAGGCCACTATTTCATTACTATTTGTACCTATCAGCGACGGTGCCTGTTGGGCTCGATCGTCGATGGCGAGATGCAGTTGAATGAATTGGGCAATGTGGTGCGATCGCAGTGGTTGAGATTGCCGCAGTGTTATTCACATTTGCAGTTGGATGTCTTTGTCGTTATGCCCAACCACATTCATGGCATTTTGACATTGAATCCCCAACACGTCCCTTCTGTAGGGGCAGGTTCAGCCAAAATACCATCATCTCCCACCCAAAAATTCACAACAAAACCTGCCCCCGGGTATACCCCGGAACAATCGATCGCCGGAAATCGATCGGATGGGGATAAAAATTCTGGCGGGTCAGGTTTTGAGCGCAATGTTCAGGATAGGACTGAGCGGCGATCGGCTGAACCTGCCCCTACGGGGGGCGGGGGTGGTGGCAAACGCCATGGCATTTCGGAAATTGTTCGGGGATTCAAAACCTTTTCGGCGCGACGTGTCAACCGGCTTCGTAGGGTCAAAGGTGTTCCTGTGTGGCAACGAAATTATTACGAACACATCGTTCGTGATGAAACTGCCTTAAAAAACATCCAGCGTTATATCCAGAACAATCCTCTATCTTGGTGGGAAGATCAACTGCATCCAGATTGCCGTTCAAAACGGTAACAACATTTCTAATACTGTGGACAGTGCCGACAGCAATGTCTGAGGCTCTTGGCTTGCTTAGGTTGTGTTGAGTCGTTGGAACGTTGTGAATCCAACCCAAGGGAACACAGCAGTGAATTGGGTGTGATTTGCCGTAAGCCGATCGCGGCCTCAGGTGATTGGGGAAACGAATACTGCCGGAGATTGGTATCACGGTCGATAGCCAATGCTCCGAACAGTCATGGCGTTCTTAGAGATCACCTGAGACGATCAGATTAAGGCGATCAGAATTCGACCGCATCTTTGTCCAGGTTTTCCCGACGGAGTTCGTCAAAATCAACGGTATCCTTGTCGAGATTTTCCCGACGGAGCTTGTCGAAATCGACTTTGATGCCATCTTGATGGCCGCGCCGCAGCTCTTCAACCTGAACGGCATCCTTGTCGAGATTTTCCCGGCGGAGCTTGTCGAAATCGACTTTGATGCCATCTTGATGGCCGCGTCGTAGCTCCTCAACCTGAACGGCATCCTTGTCGAGATTTTCTCGACGGAGTTCATCGAAATCAACTCCGTAGGCTGCGGGTGCCGCAACTGTCGCTGAAGCTAACACCAAAGCAGTCAGTGCAAGTGTGAAGCGTTTCATATGTCATCCTCCTTGACCGATATATGTAGTGGCAGCGCTGCCTTTGGAGACCTCCTTCCTATCGGTGTGTGGCGATGGCAAAGGTAAGCGCTAGGAGATATCAGTCATTTGTTTTCTTGATTATTAGGATGAACGCTGTGGCTGAGTGATAGCTGATGCCCATCTGAAGAAACCCTAAGACTTGTATGAGAAGTCTGAGACGCCTTCTCAGTCGTGTTCAAGGTTTCAACCCTAAAAAAAGCCTGAGTTGGCTGGCGATCGCCCCCGATGCCATATCCCTGTCTGTCCACAAACCTGGCTACATGGTAGGATTAGCTACCGTGTCACGGTTTGAAGCTGACATTTAGAACCAGCGGATCGGTCTCTTTAGGGGATACACTGCCTCAGCTGCCAAACCATCGTTTACGCTGCTGGGAGCACTGCAGGATCTGATGCGCTTTGCCAAACTTTTGATTGCCAACCGCGGGGAAATTGCGCTCCGTATTCTCCGGGCCTGTGAGGAAATGGGGATTGCGACGGTAGCGGTGCATTCCACCGTCGATCGCCATGCTCTGCACGTTCAGTTGGCCGATGAGGCTGTCTGTATTGGTGAAGCTTCGAGCAGCAAGAGTTACCTCAATATTCCTAACATCATTGCCGCTGCGCTCACACGGGGTGCGAGTGCCATTCATCCGGGGTACGGGTTTTTGGCTGAGAATGCGCGCTTTGCCGAAATTTGTGCGGATCACAATCTTGTGTTTATTGGGCCTACTCCGGAAGCCATGCTTTCCATGGGGGATAAGTCAACAGCTAAATCCACGATGCAGCGGGAAGGGGTGCCCACTATCCCAGGCAGTGCTGGACTCCTCAGAAGTGAAGATGAAGCCAGGGCGATCGCCGATCGCATTGGCTATCCCGTCATTATCAAAGCGACGGCAGGCGGGGGCGGACGCGGTATGCGCCTGGTGCAAACGCCCGAGGAGTTGCCCAAACTATTTTTGGCCGCCCAGGGTGAGGCCGAGGCCGCTTTTGGGAACCCCGGCCTGTACTTAGAAAAATTCATTGTGAAACCCCGCCATGTCGAATTTCAGCTACTGGCGGACAGTCACGGCAATGTCATTCACCTGGGAGAACGCGATTGTTCCATTCAGCGGCGACATCAAAAGCTGTTGGAGGAGGCTCCTAGCCCTGCGCTGAATCCTGACCTCCGTCGTCAGATGGGCGAAGCTGCGGTGAGGGTGGCGAAGTCGATCAACTATGTGGGAGCTGGCACCGTTGAATTTCTCGTGGATGCGAACGGGGATTTCTACTTTATGGAAATGAATACCCGCATTCAAGTCGAGCATCCGGTGACGGAAATGGTGACGGGTTTGGACCTGATTGCGGAACAAATTCGGGTGGCTCAGGGGGATCCGCTTTCGGTTACCCAAGATCAAGTCAGGCTCAGAGGTCACGCGATCGAATGTCGCATCAATGCGGAAGACCCCAATCACAACTTCCGACCTTCACCCGGGCGCATTAGCGGTTATTTGCCGCCTGGTGGGCCTGGTGTCCGGATTGATTCCCATGTCTACACCGATTATGAGATTCCCCCTTACTATGATTCTCTTGTCGGTAAGCTCATTGTGTGGGGACCCGATCGCCCTACCGCTATCCGACGCATGAAGCGGGCGCTGCGGGAGTGTGCGATTACGGGGCTACCGACGACGATTCCTTTCCATCAGATGGTGCTGGAAAATCCCCAGTTTCTGGCGGGTGAGGTCTACACCAACTTTGTCAATCAGCTCCTCAATTTGTAGGGAGGTTGGTGTATGGTTGCAGCCGGGAAGTTCTGGTTGGGTAGGGAGTCAGGAGTCAGGAGTTAGGAGTTAGGAGTCAGGAGTCAGGGTTTACTGATCTAGCCACGCCAAAACTCGATCGCCTAACTCTACTACCTCAGACTCCAGGGTCAGATAATGCACACAGGCCCGCACACAAGGGGGATTGAGCAAAATTCGCAACAGCATACCGTTGGCTTCGAGGGCTCGCACTAAACGCAGATGCAAGTCAGGCGATGGTACGCCATTATCCAGAATTTGCCAGGAAACGAGGCCCGATGGCGGTGGGGTGGCTGCCACCATGCGAATACGGGGATGGGTCTGCAGACGCTCCCAGAGCTGCTGACTGAGTTGGCAAATACGCTGATAGCGTTCCTCTGCCGAGCCCCATTCCGCGTGTAGTTGGAGCGCCGCTTGCAGGGCTGGCATGAGGGGATAATCGGACGTGGCTACTTCATAGCGTTTGCCATTCGGTTCCCAGCCGGTCGGATTGGCCTGGGCATCCACAGTGATACCTCGCCAGCCAATAAAAGTGGGAGCGATCGCCGCTCGTCTCTCTGGACTCACATACAGGCCCCCCAGTCCAGCCGGACCACAGCACCATTTATGACCAGTAAAGGCATAGAAATCCACTCCGGTGGCAGCTAGATCCAGGGGCATCATCCCCACTGACTGGGCTGCATCGACCAATACCCAGATGGGATGGTGTGTGTGATCATGACAGCGACGCACAATGTCGGCCAGGGGGAGCACTTGCCCGGTATTCCACAGAATGTGACTGATGGCGAGTAGTCGGGTGCGGGGGTGGATCGCAGCTTCAATCACCGCCACTGGATCGCCCCCTTGAGCTGTTGCCAGGAGGGGGCACACATCCACAACCACATGAAAACGGCGGCTGATTTCTTGGATCGCGGCAACCACACCGGGATGCTCACAATCTGTGAGCAAAATGCGATCGCCGGGTTGCCAATCCATACCCCAGAGGGGAATGTTGCAGCCCATGGACACCGATTCAGTGAGGGTAATATCGGATGCGGTCACCTGCAGCGTTGTCGCTAGGGCTTGGCGAGTGGCCTTCGCCGTTTCATAGATCCAGCCTTTGATCGTTTCGGAGAAGGGGCCTCGGGTTTGGAGCGTGTGGTGGGCCTGTTGGATCGCATCCAGGGCAATTTGGGGCAGCGGCCCTTGTCCCCCGTAGTTGAAATAACGCTTATTACTGAAGGCTGGAAACTGCTGATGTAAGGACTTCAGGTGAGTATCCGTCAGGGATGAAAAACTAGAAACCATCGCACACGAAGGGGCATTTATCTTTCTACTGTATCAGGGTTGTTTAGCCGCTTCGGTAACCGGCGCAGCTTCAGTACTCTGTAAATTAAATTTATCTTCGTGCCTCAGCCGTGGCAGCTTGATCCCCCGCTGTCGCTGCCCCCTTGAAAAAGGGGCTATGCAGAACCTGGATTGTAATGCCCCCTTTGCGCA
>JBCBTQ010000225.1:0-9211 GCA_039818605.1 Cyanobacteria bacterium J06639_14
AGCTTTGCAGCTAAAGGGATTCCAGGATTGATACTGCAATAAGACGAGTAAACGTGAAATCAGGCGTTTCAAGCAACTGGCACACACCTCATTCAGGGTGTCTCAGTCCAAGATTTCAGTCCAAAAAATCACGAACTGGCACAAGGTATAAATACTTACGCGATTTTGAGTCTCAAACTGAGAGGTGATTTACAACTGTCACACGCCGCCTTGTGACACTAGTCAAAAATTTTTGACGGTTACTTTTAGTTACCTACCACTGCCTCGGTACTGTTTGATGATTTGCCAGAGAAGTTCTAGTAGGGTCATGGTCTTACTGTGGGTGTAAGTGATCGGGTTCCGCGTCTGATGGATCCAGCGCCGCTGCATTTCACGCAGTCGAGTGATGCGGCTTCGAAGCCATCTGGAATCGTGAGGTCATTCGCTGCGTCGTAACTTGCCTGCAAAGCCAGCAGCGATTCAATAGGCTTTGCTAGTCCCGTGAACTCTGCTCCATCGGCTTTACTGATGGTTTGCTGAGTCTGGTTCTGCTCCAGCCACTTAGCTGCCACGAAGAACGGCCTGTAGTGGAGGGTCGATGCACTGTCGGTGCCCGCGCTCATTCCCAGTAGTTCGGTGAGGTATTCGTCGTCGGTGGCAGTTGCCCCACTGCGTTCCTTGGCGCGGGCCAGCGCTGCCGCCAGGTCGGTGTAGGTCACTGCTTTTGCTCAGCCTCGACGATCAAAGGGATAGCGTGCTTCCATCCATTCGAAGGCTTGGGGATGCTGTGCTCCTCTGCGATCGCCCTGATTGCGTCCCATCCTTCGGTGTCGTATAAGGCATTCAGCTCATCGGTACGGGTTGGGGCGACATCCAGATCGTCGCCCTGTACTGGCAGAGCCGTCTCTGCGTTCCAAGGCTGTGGGATGCCGCCCCCCGCGCCGTCCGCCTCTTCTGAGTCAGAAGCTGTGAGCCCCAGCGCGATCGCCAGGTCTTCTGGGATTTGTTGGGAGCCAGGGAGATAGGTTTTACCTCGCCATCCGAAGGTTTCAGTAAGTGGGGGAACGGATACAAATCCCATTAATCAACCTCCTATGCCGTAGGCCGCTGTACGCGGATGACGTAATACGCTTGCGGGTCAGTCAAGACGGCCAACCCGGTCTGATAGGACTCACCGCCCATCCCTGCGGGCTTCTTCTCTTGCATCCAGGTGTGGATCGTGCGTCCGCTGCTATCCTTGCCAGCGTTGCGCCCTACCGCGTAGTAACCGAGGACGTCATCCAAGACGATCGCCCCATCGGTGAAGTCGCTGACATCTAAATCAGTTGCGCCGGTATAGTCGGAAGCCATGTCATAGCTACGCTGCGTGCTGCCGACCATCAACAGATAGTCATAACCCTCTTCAACGTCCATGTAGCGCTTGAAACCAGTCTCGCTTTCATAGCCGCCGTTGTAGAGCGTAATGCCGGTGTAGTCTTCCTCATCTAGGAGGATGTTTAAGAGTGACTCGGTGACTCGTGTAGCCGGTGCATTCGCGTTGTGCTGCATCCGAGCGCCGCGCAGGATGACCTGGTCATTGGTGCGGAGCACGCGCCCCAGGTAGGGTGTGGCGTACATGCCAACCAGGGCATAGCCGAGGCCCTGCAACTTCTCTTTGCCTGCCTCGATGTCGTCAAAAGGATCATAAGTACCGAGGTGCCAGCCTTGCGGTGAGCCAGTTGTACCGCCAGGGATCGTCACGATGTGGTCGGCAGGGCGATAGTACTGAATCGGCTCCATCTGCCCGTTCGCCGTTTGCCGCGTCACAGTTGCTGTCAACAGGGCCTGCCAGCGCTGGATCTCATTTTTGATGGTGTGAGGCCGGAGTAGTTCGCGGTCGGTCCAGCCAATCACCTGGGCCATGGCCTCCATGCTGCTGTCACGCATCAGCAACTTACGAAGGTCATCGTACTTCTTGCCCGTTAAGCCTTTCTGGGTATCGGTGTGCCCCAAGTCAACCCGGAACGACCCGATCAATGCGCCGTCTTCTTGCTTCTGAGTCGGGCTATAGCGATTGTTGTCGAGTGCAGGCTTGATCCGGTAACGAACCTGCGTTTCTTCGTAGGCATTCTCCTCAACGATGCGCTCAGGTAGGAGTTGAGCCCCTAGCAAGGGTTGGCGCTCAGATCCAAACTGGGCCTGAGGGTCAAGCGCTAATCGCTCAAAGTAGCGTTCTTCTTGTAGTTCTTCGTAGAGTTCGTAAAACGTCTTCGGCATTCCGCGCCCCTCGCGCCTGTAGTGTCGTCGGGCTGAGGGTTCCTACGAAAAACCCCAGCGCGATCGCGCTGGGGAGACTTTTCGCTAAATCACAAAGAGCTTAGCTCGGGTAAGTGATGCAGTGATAGAGTTCGCGGATCTTGGCCTGTTCATCTGCAGTCATAGCCGCCCAGCCAGGTAGCTTATCTTCGTAAACCTGAGCGTTATGTCGAACCAGGGTAATCCCGACATCCTGCTCCAGGTATTCGTTCTGAAAAGCGACCAGGTAGATCTCGTCATCATTCGCCACGTCGGCAGGACCAAAGCCGCTTCCTGCAGCGCGCTCGACAAACGTACGGCCTACAAGTGCGCCAGAGCGAACAACCGTCCGTCCGCTGGAGCCTGGATAGTCGTAGGTGTCGCTATCTGCAGTGTCCGCCGCCAGGTCACCCGTGAGTGTAGTTGCACCCCGCTTAGCGCGCTGCGTCAGCGTGAAGGTCTTGCCACTGCCGAAGTCGAGGATGACGCCTCTTAGGATGTCGGTTCCCAGCGCTTCGGATAGCGTCAGGCTGACCCCAGTTCCTGCTGTGGCTGTGCCGCTAAGGGTAAGCGTCTGGGCATCGGAATACTCAAATTGAGTAATGTCCGCCTGAGTGCCTGCTGACAACAGATTCGCGTTTGTCAACATCTCGGCACACCATTCAGGTGGCGTAAAAGTATATGAATCCCAGATTTGTCCAACCATGTTACTCCTTAGCCCCTAGGGCCTTAGCTCCCGTTCGATTGCGTTTTAGATAGGCTTGCAGCGTGTTGGGTTTACCCTCACTACTCGGCCCCCCACTCGGCAGTTTGGTGGTCGGTTTGGGCGCGGGCTCTGGTTGCTGGCTCGGGAAGAGGGCAGGGACAAAGGCTTTGAGGCTATCGTCAGCCTCTACGTATTCCCGCAAGGGCTTATCGCCGAGCTTCACGCCGTCGTCAGCGATCGCCAGCTCATCGATCTTGTCGCCTAGCAACTTTTCTAAGACCGCAGCATTGGCCCCGATCTTGCTGGCCACTTCACCCAGCTTCACCCGGCGCTCGGATGTCTTCACCTTTCCCTCTGCCTCTGTGGCACGAGTTTCGAGGGCAGTCTTATCAGTTCGTAGTTGAGCAGCTTCAGATACCAGTCCCGAAACTTTGCTCTGTGCGGTTTCTAGGATGGCGTCAAGGTCGCCCTCAATACCGACAGCCTTCGCGATCGCCTCTAAGGCATCTTGCATTGACTGGGCTTTTTGAGTAGCGTTTCGCTTTTCACCAATCACGGTGAAATTCTTGCTTTCAAGGTCGGAAACCTTCCCTTCAATCGCGGACGCCAGTTCCGCTGCATCGTCGACCTCCAGGGCCTTGATGCGTTTTAGGGCTTCTTTGAAATCCATACTTAGCCGCTTCCGTTGGGTCGAAAAGAGGCTTCCTACGTAATGATGCTCAGAAATTGCACTTCAGCAATACAGGAGCCAAAATAGAGACATGAATATTTCTAATCCACGCTACACCAGTGTTCAGGGATACCCGACCCTGAAGCTTGACATAGACAACAAGCCACACCGAATAAGCTGGGAGCAGAAGCCTACCCTTGTCCGTCATGGAATGGTGGCGATCGGTGGCAAGGATGTCAGTTCGACCTTGCCAGACGGAAGGGTTTTGACTGGCGTGAGCGATGACCCTCAGCTTTTTCGGTTAGCAACCGCTTTTGGCCTTAGCTGTTATCACAACAGGCTTAAGGAGGGACCGGCCAGCGAGGACATAGACCCTGAAGAACTTGCTGCCTTAGGACAGCGGCTGGCTAAGTTTGCAATGCCAGAGTCACCTTCATGGGAAGCGATCACCGAACGGATGAAAGGTTAGCCATTGCTTATCCCGGCTTGTAGTTGGGTTCTGCATCCCTCCATTGCTCTGGTTTCAGATAGTCAAACTTAATGCCTTCCAAGAGGGCAACCAGCTCATTTTCGCTGTCGCCTGCAAATAGCCCCCTGCCAACAGTATCTGTATTTCTGGATTGCATATACATGCCCAAGACACGGTGGTGAGGCACCTCCTGTACCGTTATCTCGGAACCGTAAACCGTGACTCGACTGAACATCGAGGTCGATTCAGCCGCACCCCGCTGCATCGTGAGTTTTTTCTGTCCAGGATTGAAGCCATTGATCTCTCGAACGACTTTTTTGCTTTCGGTGCGAATTACCTGGAATGTGCCCGCCTTGCGATCGTTGTTGGGCATGTCCATCTTCTGGAGCTGCTCGTAATTCCAAGCGTGAAAAGCTGCCAGGGATTCTTGAAACGCTTGTTCACCATAGCTTTTGTTAAACCGCTCGTGCAGCGATCGCGCGTCGTCCTCACCTTCTGACCAGTAGTACGTATCGGTGGGGAGGTTGCGGGATTGAGCAATCTCCCACTTCATTGCTCGGGGTAGATCGCTCCAGGAATCCTCCGCCTGGGCATCGGCCCAGTTGTCTATGATCTCGTAGTTGCCGCCTGAGTTGTTGATATAGCGAATGATGTCGCCGAATACTCCATCTGGATCGCGCAGGCCATCGAACAGTTTATTGTTCTCGTCATAGAGCTGGTTGTTTGCTGCCAGGTCAAGACGCTCTGGTAATTTGTCTACCATCCCTGCATTGCGGATGCCTAGAGAGTGCTTAGTGAAGCGGCTGATGTACTCCGCTTTCCATTGGTCAGCTTCGAGGGTGCGACTGACACGCGCTAATCGCTGCATCTCGTCTAGTCGTCGCTTAAGCGTTGGTCGCACATCTTCTGGGGCTGCTTTCAGTAATGACTTACGGCGACGGGATAGCTGTTCGATTTGTTCGACGATTTCAAAATGCCCCAGGTCTCCGAACACCCTGGTGGTTTGTTCATTGACGCCTTCATCCCGCAGGCTCCAAAGCTCTGTAGGGTAGTCGTTCCATTGGTCGCCACGCTTCAGCCCACCCTGTGCTCGGAAGCGCAGGGAGCCACCATTGTCGATGCGCCAAGCAGTACCTTCGGCATCAACCAAAATGTTGTCCTGACTGAGGCCCACTACGTCCCAGTTCCCCAACAGTGCATCGGCGGCATAGTTCTGCTTGAGCTGTTCGTATGCCTGCTGCCGTTCTCTTGAGTTGAGGTCAGATAAGGGGCGACCTTGTATAAACTCGGCTAGCTTCACTGGGCCATCATCAGTTTCGTAGAGCTTGGCATTCGGGACGTTTACGCCCATTGCTCGATACGCCTGATCTGCTGCGAATTCTTCTCGGAGGTGTTCTGAAGAACTGCCGCGCTTACGCACAAATAGCTTTTCCGTTTCGGGGTCACGCACCAGCTCTGCGCCGGTAGAGCCGCCCAGCGATCGCACTACTTCCAGCTTTTTCAGGCCGCGCTTGAGAGGGAACTCGCGAGGCTTCTTGGGTGCCCGTCGCCGAGGCTGCGGCTCTGGCTCCGGTTCTGGCGCTGGCGCTGGGGTCAGTGGTGCATCCCCTGGAGTCCAGGCCGCTTGCGGTGGTCGCTCTAGTCCTGCCGATTTCTCGAAAGGTGCCAGCCCTGAATTAGGGCGCTGTCCCTGCGCGGCCAGCTCGGCAATGCCCTGCTGTCGATACTCTTCGGCAAACTGATCATCGGTGAGCCCTTTAGCCTGCCAAAACGGTGACCAACAAACAAGGAAGCACCGGCAGCGAGGATGTGGCGGGAAAACAATCTCACTAGCCTTAAACACCTGTTGGTTGCGGGCAACACAAAAAGGGCACACCTCAGACGGTGAAGCCGCCCATTGCACGTACTCGATGCCGTTCTGCTGATACCGTGCGATCGCACTTTGATTCAGTGCCGACAATACTTCAGTGCGCGCCAGGGTCTCGGCCTTACCCTTGGCCAAACCCAGCTCATTCCGTAGGGCTGTGGCAACTCTGCCCGCTCCCCAGCCCTGAGTGAGCCCCATCCCGATAATGATGCTGGCTCTATCTCGAAAGTCTTCGGAGTAGCGGGAGAGGCGTCGCATGCCTTCGGCAGCTTGGTTAGCGATCGCTTCGACTGGAATTCCGGAAAATGTTTGCAGCTCAGTGCTTTCATATGCCTGGATGAGCTGGCCAGCCAAATCACCCCCCGTGGCACTGCTGAGCTGCAGCAGTTCTTCCAGAAGGCGTTGATAATTCTCGGCCTGAGAGGGATTGACCAGGTTGAGGAAACTGCCCAGCCTATCGAGGATTAAGACCTTGCGCTGAGCTACAACTAAGCTGCCAACTGCCTGCAGCTCTGGGTAGGCAGTGCGTAGCTCTTGCTCAAGGCCCCGAAAGGCACTATCGAAGGCGCTCTGAATGCGCGCGATCGCGTCAGTCTCAAGGCCATCGATCGCGCGATCGTAACGGCCCAGCAGCGCTTGTATTTCGCGACCATCGACCAAGAGAACCCTCACCAGCAACACGCCGGGAGGGTTCCTGAGTTAGCTGTCGTTATCGTCGTTGTCTACGTTATCCCGAGGGTTGATCAGTGGGTTCTGGGGGAGGGTTGGATCGCGGTCCCTGGCTGCTGATTCCTCTTCGGCCTCTTCAGCCATCAACGCCAGCTCGGCATCGACATCGGAAACACTACCCAGCTTTGCGATCGTGGTAGCCTTGCTCATCAGTCCGGCTTGATGCTCGGCGATGAGTTGGTTGCGTTCTTCAGCGCTTAGCTTGCCGGTCGTGATGTTTAAGGTTACAGAAACCTCGAAACTTTCGTATCCCAGTAGTTTGAGCACGATGTTCAAGATATTGGCGATCGCGCTTTCTACCCGTCGCTTCCAGCCCTTGAGGTGTAACTCAAACTGCGATCGCATCTGAATCCGGCTTTCACCACTCAGGGAGCCATCACCCGCGCTGAGCAAATGCCCTTGATTGAACTGCATGTAAATCAGGCGGCGATAGGTTTCGATGGACTCGGTGAGGCTGGCATTATCGATTGGTTGTGACTCGTGGATCGTAACGTCGGCATAATCAGGGCTGGCAGGGTCACCAGTAGGGACGCCATAGGTGTACTGGTCGATGCCTGGGCCTCTGGGAATCTCCACGGCGTTACCGTCTGAGTCTTCTGGGAATTCAGCATTGGCGAACACCCGCTCTCGGAAGCCTGCGACCTCGTTGTTCCGAACCATCATGGTTAGGGCATGGTTCAAGGCATTCTGCAAGCGCTTCACCGAAGGCGTAAAGATGCTCTCGCCGGTGACGTATTGAATCAACCAGCGACCATCTGAATCAATCTCAAAGACTTGCGGCTCGCCGTCCTCGTCAGCTTCAGGACTTTCGACGGTGGTCGTATCACCGTCCATCCGGTGGACTTCATTGCCTCGGCTGTAGGCGTAGCGAATCTCATCAATAAAGCCATCGGCGTCATTGCGCTCGACGCATACACTGCCTGCCTTCGGAGCTTGCAGGTGGATGCGGTGAACTGGATCGTCGGCCTCGGCATAGCGGGTCGGTTGCCATAACCTGAGCGCGGCCTCACCTGTAACTCCGAGGGATAGAACGAATTCAGCCCACGGATCAGATTGTTGAAAATTGGTGCAACTGGGGTCAGTCAGAACGGCCTGCTGTTCAACCCAGTCCAGCCAGCGCTGTAACTGCTGTTCGGCTGCGGCTGCGGTGGTATCGGATTCACTATCAACGCGATCGCCATCCTCGCCTTTGAGATACCAGTTAAATGGTTCTGAGATGAGCCCATCGCGCCAGTTACGCGCACATTCTTTGAGGATGTTGGCGCTCTGAAAAACGCGCTCCAGATGCGCCATCTTTTCGGCGTAGTCGGAGGCCGATGGCGGGACCGTTGGGCCTATCCAGGATTGAGGCCAGAACCGCCCGTGGAAGATGTCTACGTTTTTCTGGGTATTGCTCGTGCCGTGGTAGCGGTTGTAGCGTCTGGACATCTGGCGCTTGCAGAAAAGACGCCGGGAGGGTTCCTAAACCGCAAAATTCACGCTCACGATGGCCACAGCCACATCGTAATGCCGTTTCCATCCCCTTGCGGGGAATTAAGTCGTTGCGACTTATGATGTAACCCCAAAGCATCGTGAACTTGCTGCCGTTTCCGTCCCCTTGCGGGGTAGTGGGTAGCCGAACTTTATGTCACTAGGATTTTGTTTTAACAATTTTGTTTCCGTCCCCTTTCGGGGTAGTGGGTAGCCGAACGAGGGACACCAGTCTGCTTTTGGGTTTAATCCGGAGTTTCCGTCCCCTTTCGGGGTAGTGGGTAGCCGAACCTACCAACGGAACACAGTCTCTTGCAAATGTATAGTTTCCGTCCCCTTTCGGGGTAGTGGGTAGCCGAACGAGGATCAATTTCAAGTATTTGCTGTGGCTTTTGTTTCCGTCCCCTTTCGGGGTAGTGGGTAACTGAACGGTATGATGAAAGTTTGGACACATGGAGGTGCAACGGTTTCCGTCCCCTTGCGGGGTGGTGGGTAACTGAACCACAACAGGAAATCGTTGGGTGAAGGATTGCCCGTTTCCGTCCCCTTGCGGGGTGGTGGGTAACTGAACCCCCTCGATCTGGAGACCTTATGGGGCAAGGCTTTGAGATAGCCATTTTCGCTAGGGTCTAACGGAAGGTAAAATTATTGCGAATCGCTCTCAATAGACCCTTGTTGAAAATGGTTGAAAGCTATACGTACCAGGCGATTCGCTAGGGTTAACGAAACTATGCGGTTTTCAAGGATCGATCGACCCTAGCGAATGCCGGAGCCTTGGTCAGCATTCTAGCCCACCTATCCGCTTTCCGGGGCATATCCAAAGATTTTGTCTATTTTTGTACATTTGTACTTGTCTGGTTGCGCTGTTGAACGCCTCACCCAGGATGTCGAGATCAGCATTCCGGAAACCATGAAGCGTAGGGTGGGAGATGCTTACGGCCTCACCACTTAACGACCATAGCCGCTCTCCATGACAAGGTTCTAATCCGATCGTTTTGGCTATGTGAAGTGCTGAAGAAAGGTCTGCCCAGCCACTGTAAGGAATAG
>JBCBTQ010000226.1:0-9050 GCA_039818605.1 Cyanobacteria bacterium J06639_14
TCCTCGCATGAAGCAACCTCGCTCTGTCCTCAAAGCTAAGATGGCTGCATGATTCCGCTTAAGTCAGTGACATTGTAGCCGAGATAGCTTGGCGTTGAATACGAAGTCTGCGAGTTGGCAATAGCTATATTAGGCATACTGCGGTCACCCAAGATTATGCTCAAGTCCCAATCTCTGATGCAGGTGGTGTTTCACTTTAATCAAGCAGATCTTTATGACAATCGCAACGGACAGATCAGCGATCGCCAAAAGATGCGACTACGATGCATGCAAATATTGTCATTACCTCACCTTTTAACAATTTTGTTTGCAGGTATCCAATCCGTAATAGTTATTCAGGTGTCAATTTCTGCAATTACTTTATTTCAGGCCAATGACTGGTTTGGTTTTAGTCGATTATTCATTGGCATTATCGTCCTTATCCCAATGAATATTTATCTGATAGCGTGTTTAATCAAGCGGCTGAGAAAGTTGACTCGCGACATCCAAAACGGACGGGTTGAAAGAAAAAAAGGAACGGTCACCTTTCGACGTTACGGAAGCAAGAGAATTGCATTTGCTTATTTGATGCAAATTGAAGGAAAGTCGTATCCAGTGACGTGTTGGCAGATGTGGGTATTTCGTAAACACAGAGAATATTCCGTTTACATAGCACCCCAAATGAAGTTAGTGCTCTCGGCAGAACTTATTCAAGGTTAGTACATTGTCAACACTTTAAGCTGGGAAACTGTGGCTGGGTAGGGAGTCAGGAGTAAACAGGCTCCTGACTTCTGCCTCCTGACTTCTGTCTCCTAGATTCTTTCGTTACCGAAATTTCTCGCCTTCAGTTGATAGCTCAATTTGGTAATGGGGATCTTTTTCTTCCTGGCGTCTTACAACTGTTCTAAGCCCCCAACGTGCAATGAGCCTTGCCGCCTTGTTCAATCCAGCCACAAATAAGTCCTGTAGTGGATTGAGCCGATGCACAACGGCCTGCCCCATCAACCACAATGACACCCCCTTCACCCCGCACTCGATTCACTAAATACTCAATGCCAGCTTGCGCTGCCGTGTCCACATCCATGCCCCGCCACTGCACAAACATGGCGATCGTTTTTGCCAGCACCGTGCGCAGAAACTCTTCCCCATAACCAGTCGCAGACACCGCACAGGATTCATTATCAGCAAACACCCCGGCTCCGATAATAGGCGTATCCCCTACTCGCCCCCAATGGTTATTCACCAGTCCCCCAGTAGAGGTGGCGGCGGCCAGATCCCCGTTCAAATCGCGGGCAACGGCCCCAACGGTGCCCAGCTTTTCTGACGGCTTTACCCGCTCGTGATCCAGCGTGATGCGTCCAGCAGCCTTGGCCTCTTTCAACTGCTCAATCCGAGCTGAGGTGATGAAGTAATCCTCGTGGCACAGTTCCAGGTCCGAGAGTTTAGCAAACTCTAGCGCCCCTTCACCCACCAACAGGACGTGTTGCCCATGCTCCAACACTTGACGCGCCAGGGAGATGGGATTTTTAACTTCACTGACACAGGCCACAGCCCCGGCCCGCAGATCGAGGCCATTCATTAGCGCCGCATCCATTTCCACATTGCCTTTGGCGTTGAGTACTGACCCACGACCAGCATTGTAGAGGGGATCATCTTCTAACAAGGCAACACAATACTCGACGACATCCAAGGCGCAGTCACCGCGTTCAAGGTACTGACGCCCCTCTTCTAAAATCGCGAAGATACTCCGCCGAAAATCATCTTCACCCGCTTCGTATTTGAGGTCTGCTAAGGAACCCGATCCACCGTGGATCATCAAGGAATAAGAATCAGACATGGACTCGTTGCCACCCATTTGATTGGGAACAGAACTATGATCAAATTTACTTTATAAAGCAAATCTTAAGACAACTTTATCCTTTGCAGTTTTGAGACATTCCTGACAAATGAAGCAATTAGCGTTTAGAGGGGGGCGATCGCCTCTTCCGGAATCAGTTCGTCGAGGATGCGAAAGCGAATGTGGTTGATCGCCAAATCGCGCAGTGAGAATTCTTCCGGTTTGTCGGTGGCAGTCATTTTGGTAAAGGGGATACCTTTGCCGATTTCGGTGTGGTACCAGGCCAATCCCATAAAGAAACGCTCGGGATAGGGACCCCGCTCAATGACATCATCCACATTGGATTCCATTGGCAACCAGCCAACACCAGGAACATAAAATTCGAGCCAGACATGATTAAAGTCCGGTTCAAGGGGCAGGTGACGGTATTCGGGATGGGCGGGACATTTGTAGCGACCAATCGTGCGGCAAGCAATGCCATTTAGGCGGGCGAGGGCCAGTAGCACCCCGACATATTCACCGCAAGAGCCTACTCCCCGCTCCAGAGCTACGTCAGGGGTATCAATTGTGGGCTGGATGCCGTAAGCGAGGCGATCGTAGACGTAATTACGAATCTTCAGCATCTTACGCAACACGTTGGTTTCCGTCCCGGCACCTTCGCGGGCTGCCTGCTGGATAGTCCCTGTATCCATGGCTAGTTCATCGTCATCGATGAGGTAACGCTGTAGCTCAGGGGGCAATGGCTTATCCGCATCAATATCGCCAGGGGTGAGGCAATACTTAAGGCTGTACATTTCCACGATCGCCCTCCAGCCTAGAAGTCCTCCCTGAAAAGATTGAATCTGATCAAACCGAAAGACGGCAACCTGCTGCCCATTCTGCTCTTCAATTGTAAAGGGATGGCCAATGGGTTCCACGTGGCGGACGCGCTGACGCAGGGTGTTCGCAGGGAGGGCAATCCGCCATTCAACATTATTGAGGGTAACGGCTTCCAGAGGCAGCAGTTCTTCAACATAGGAGAACTCCACCAGATAGCCATTCGAGAGCGTGTAGTGCTCGTCCGAGTCGGTGTGCAGATAGAGCGGATGGATAAAGGTGCGATCGCGAAACGTCAATTCATAGGGTGACTCACTATTGGGATCATCCCGGACATAGGGTTCTTCATCGGCATAAACGATGTAGCAGATGGGGGCCTGAGTGGCGTCGGGGGTATGAAATGTGATGCCGGTCGGGGAACTGAAGGGAGTCAGGGCACTCATTTGTACCGTACCTGTGGTTCGATTCAGGCAGTAGACCGTTTGCTCTACCTGATCACACACCCACAGCTCGGCCTCGTTGATGGCCAATGTTTCGGGGCCTACACCGGGTTGCGGAAATTTCTCCAGGGGTTTGCCTGTATTCCGATCAAAGCAATGGATATAGCCTGATTTCTGACAACTTACGTAGACGGTAGTTTCCCAAACAGCGACCCCGGCCACTGGGTAAGGCAGGCTTGTAAACAAGGTCGGTTCTAAGGTTTGGCGATCGCACCAAAAAACCTCTTCGTTGCGCGCAAACCAAAAGGTGTCTTGTGAGAGCGATAACCCTACCGCATTGATCCACTCTTTATCTTCTAATTGATGCGGATTCAGAATAACGGTGTTGTTGGTGTGGGGGTTGATTGAGATGAGATAGCCCCTAACTGTGTCAATGGAAAAGAGATGATCGCGATCGGCAGCTAGTCCTGAAAGGGCATAGACACCAATCGGTCGAATTGTGGGCAGATGCGATATTCCATTCGAGAAACCATGCTCAGGCGTAGACATAGATAACTTCGGCTCAAGCCAGTGGGGGTTTTGATATTTGCTTAAGCCCCTCATTATAGGGAGTCATGTTCCTTCTAGACTGCAATCTGCAACACGGACAGGCTCACTCTGGATACTTTCTGCTTTTCGCTACATGCGATCGCCTGTAAGGGAGTCTAGTATTTTTGTGCATCAGGCTAGGATGATACCAATCCTGGTTGCGCCAAAATCTTGATCTATGTCCAATCCGGTCACCCTTGAAGACATTTATGCTATCGAAGTGAAATCACGTCTGACTCAGGACAGCATTCGTCAGGTTCTGCGCAGTTTGGAACAATTTAAGACAGCGTTTCCCCACTATGCTAGCTATCAGCTTTATGGAGCAGTGGGCGCTCAACTTAAGGCGGGAAATGTTGGTTGGGACAGAATCCCGAATCTAGGAGCTAGGAGTCAGGAGAACACTGGATTCTAGCTCCTAGCTCCTAAATTCCCTTCCTGACCAAAGTTTCCCGGCTTAAATTACATGCCGAGCAGTGGCTGCGATTGAAATTGATAAAGGTGTGGATATTTATGCGTATAACCAGGGACTGTTTGTGATTCAACAATCTGGGGAGAGTGTGGCGATTAGCAACACCCCAGACTTTATTCCCCCTGCCTGGTAGTTCCTTACTGTGAGCGTGAGTTGATCGAGCATACCTGAGTGTGGAACAGTCTCGATCTTAGGGGTACACAACCTTACACTCCTAAGATCGAGATAGTCCTAACTTGCATGTCCTAGGCTGATTCAAGATTAGCGAGGTTGAAGCCAGCCTGGGAGCAAACTGTAGGGATCGAGGCGAACTTGCTCGTTGAAGGCAACTTGATGCTCTTCCAGTAGAGTTTGTAATTCACCACTCTTAAAAGCATCAAAGGTTTCGGTACACCCCCCCATGAACTTGCCGCCTACAAAGATTTGGGGAATTGTTTTACAACCCGTTTGGGCATTCAATGCAGCCCGGATTTTGCCACCCCAATCATCAGCTTGATACGCCACAGAATCCAAATCAATTGAGCGGTACTCAATGCCACATTCAGCAAACAGCTTGCGAATCGACCAACAAAACTCACACCATTGCAAGGCAAACATGACCACAGGCTGCTCAGGTTCATGAATAACAGCTTGCACAAACGCTTCCGCTTCAGGCGTAATAATGGGTGGCTCAACGGTCGTTGGTCCTGATTTGGCTGGGGGTGGGACATCAAAGCGACAACTCGGCGTTGACTTCGCGATCGCAAGTTCTGCTTCGGTCATCGCCTCTGGGATTTCGGCAAACAGGGGGGTCGTCAGATAACGCTCACCTGTGTCAGGGAGCATACAAAGCACTGTGGAACCTTGAGGCGCTTGGGCACAAACTTGTAAGGCACCCGCTAATGTTGCACCACCAGAGATCCCGGTGAAAATGCCCTCTTTTTGTGCCAATTCTTGAGCGAGACGCAGCGACTCTGCTCCATCGATAGGTATGAACTGATCGATATGGTGGGCCTTCATGACATCTTCCGCCAATTGGGGAATAAAGTCGGGCGTCCAACCTTGCACCAGATGCGGTCGAAAATTGGGATGACTTTCGTGGATGCGGCCATTTTCCCCACGCTTCTGAGGCTGGCCACTGGCCATTAATTGCGAATTATCGGGTTCGCAAACAACAATCTGAGTCTCTGGCCGTTCTGCTTTGAGGACTCTGGCGGTCCCTTTGAGTGTGCCGCCTGTGCCAAAACCAGTTACCCAGTAATCGAGCGATTCATCCCGAAAATCATCCAGAATTTCAGGGGCTGTTGTGCGGGAATGAATGTCGGCATTGGCTTCATTTTCAAACTGGCGACACAGGAACCAACCATGGGTTTCAGCTAGCTCAATAGCTTTATTAAGCATGCCCATTGCTTTTTGAGAGGCCGGTGTGAGGATAACTTTAGCTCCCAAGAAACGCATGATTTTACGGCGTTCGATGCTGCAGTTTTCGGCCATCACAACAACTAGAGGGTAGCCTTTCTGGGCACAAACCATTGCTAAACCAATGCCTGTATTGCCACTTGTTGCTTCAATAACGGTTTGTCCTGGGGTTAAGCTACCATCTTGCTCGGCAGCTTCAATAACACCTAATGCCAACCGATCTTTAACCGAACCCATGGGGTTAAATGCTTCGACTTTAACGTATAAATTAATCCCTTCTGGGGCTAACTTGTTGAGTTTTACAACTGGAGTACGACCGATTGTTTCAAGGATGTTGTTGTAAAGTTTGCCCATGGATATCACCTCAGTAAAGACAATCCAGAAAAGCCTGTTGCTGTTTGGTAATGCAAGATTTCATCTCTGTACTTCCAACCTAGGAAACAAGTGAGAAGAAACCGAGAACCGAATCGAGAAAAACCCGATAAGTAGAGAGGTATGCCAGCCTCAATCAGCAGAAGGCGGACTTTAAAGCGAGGTGAATACGCTGAAATTAAAGCTGCACAGGGCATTGATTACCATATCATTGCCAAACCTTAACCTTTTCTTGAACAGTAAATGAACGCTCCTTTGAGAGGATATAGCTATTCTAAGTTTCTCAATCTCGATGGCATAGTGTTGGAATTTCCACCTAATTGGTTTGCCAAATGGATACGTTTGCGATTGTTAGTCTCGATCAAGTTCGAGTTGTTTACAGCAATGGCGTTGTTGCGCTGGAATCGGTATCACTTCAACTGAATCGGGGTGAATTTGCAATTGTTCTAGGGTCTTCTGGAGCCGGTAAGTCAACGTTGTTACGCACCCTGAATTATCTTCACCCGCCCACTGATGGCAAGGTAATCGCAGAGGGGATTGGGGACTTATCTCAGCCTTCTTTGCTGCGTTTGCATCGAAAGCGCACGGGTATGATTTTTCAACAACATCAGTTGATTGAACGTCATTCTGCGCTCAAAAATGTCTTGATGGGGCGCTTGGCTTATCACTCTTTTTGGCGAAGTTTATTGCCGCTGCCCAAGCTTGATCAACAGATTGCCTTAGATTGTTTAGACCGAGTTAACTTGTTGGATAAAGCTTTAACTCCAGCAAGATCTCTGAGTGGCGGTCAGCAGCAACGAGTGGGCATTGCCCGTGCTTTGGCTCAGCAACCGCAGCTCATGCTCGCGGATGAACCGATTGCCAGTCTGGACCCTGCTAGTGCTCATCAAGTACTGTCTTTGCTCCGTAATATCTGCAAGAGCGAAGGTATTGCAGCTTTACTAAGCCTACACCAGGTGGACTTCGCCAAAGAGTATGGCGATCGCATCATTGGCTTGGCCCATGGTCGCGTTATATTCGATGGCCCTCCTGCCGCGCTACACACCCAACATCTCGATGAAATTTACACCAACCGCGCCTTAGCGACCGCAGTGTAAATGTGTTTTCAATGAACTGCGATCCGCAGCTCATGCTTCAGAGACCGTTTCTGTTTATTGATCAATTGTGATTTTTTGAGGAGTGAATCACCATGGCTAGTGTCAATTTTCAACAAGGAATTCTCAGTTTTTGCTTATTGGGGGTAGTTGGTTTGGTGGGATGTAGTGGCACCAACTCGACGACAACTCAAGAAGAAACAACTGATAGTCCAGATACAACAGCCGTAGCACCCGAGGGAGATGACCCAACGAAACTGGTTGTGGCCTTACTACCAGACGAAAATGCAGCGACTGTGATCCAGGATAATGAGGGACTCACTAGTTATCTGGAAGCAGAACTGGATAAAGAGGTTGAACTGGTTGTCACCACTGACTACTCGTCCATGATTGAAGCCGCAAGTAATGGACGCTTAGATCTTGCTTACTTTGGTCCTCTGTCCTACGTGTTAGCCAAAACAAAGAGCGATCTTGAACCCTTTGCGGCTCGCCTGAAAGATGGTTCCACGACTTACACCTCGATCATCATTGGTAATGTTGAAGCCGGTGTTGATGAGTTCGACGACATTCAAGGCAACACAGTGGCCTTTGGAGATCCTGCCTCAACCTCTAGTCGCTTGTTTCCCGAATTGACATTGGCTGAAGCCGGACTAGAAGCTGGCGAAGATTACGAAGCGGTTTTCTTGGGGGCTCATGATGCGGTTGCCCTCGCTGTGCAAAGCGGTAATGCTCAGGCCGGAGGTCTAAGTCGGCCAATTTTTGACTCGTTGGTTGAAAAAGGCAGTATTGATCCGTCGAAGGTCACAATTATTGCTGAATCAGCTCCGATTCCTCAGTATCCCTGGACAATGCGCGCTGATTTATCGCCAGAGCTGAAGGAGCAGATTCGTTTGACGTTTTTAGAGCTGGATGACGAAGCAGTTCTGACGCCGTTTAAGGCGGATGGCTTCGCTGAGATGAGTGACACTGACTATGACGGTATCCGTCAAGCAGGTGAAATCCTCGGGCTGGATCTAGGCGAATTTGTCCAGTAAATTACCTGGCTTTGAAGGTAACCGTCCCCCTCAAAAGAGCTGTCCATTAGGCAGAACTCCAGCAATGCTTTGCTCCGCAGGGGGTGTAGGGTCTGGTTGTGAGTCTTCAGCGAGGGCAAAATCACATCAACCCTCTCATGACACCCGGTCGATTACTCCGGTCCCCCTTGCC
This sequence comes from Cyanobacteria bacterium J06639_14, assembly GCA_039818605.1. GTDB lineage: Bacteria > Cyanobacteriota > Cyanobacteriia > Phormidesmidales > Phormidesmidaceae > SIO1E4. The sequence goes on from JBCBTQ010000226.1 coordinate 8,200, forward strand.
AAGGGGGACTATAGGGGGTGAGATCGCGAGCGGAGCGGCTGGAACCCCTCCGCCTACGGCACATCCCCTTGGTAAGGGGAGGATGCGAAACGTCGCTGTACTTGAGATTCCGCAACTTGTGCCTAATGGACAGCTCAAAAGAGGGGGATTCTTTTACCCGCTTAACATCAGCCATTTACCCTTAAGCAGAAGGATTGGATCATGACTGTTATCCAGGAGGAGCGCTACACCGCAATCCTGCGGCAGCAACAACGGCAATGGAACCAACAACTGATTCGTGTGTTGTTGTTACTAATAGTTCTTATCGTTTGTCTCGCAGTCGTGGGGCTGTTTGATGTGGAACGTATGGCAGAGGGCATTCCGGCGATCGGCACACTGTTGGCAGAAATGTTCCCTCCGGATTTCAGTCGCTTTCCCACCTGGATTGAGCCCATCATCGATACCCTTGCCATGAGTGTGGCAGGCACTGCTATGGCTGTCGCGTTGTCGTTGCCTTTATGTCTATTGGCAGCCAGTAACACGACGCCTCATCCGGTCGTATTTCACATTGCGCGCACCATTTTGAACGTGACGCGGGCTATCCCTGAACTCATCTTGGGCATGATTTTGGTGGCTGCTGTTGGCTTCGGCAAGCTACCTGGTACCCTGGCGCTGGGTCTTCACTCTGTCGGGATGGTTGGCAAGTTTTTTGCTGAGTCAATTGAACTCAGTAATCCTGCTCCTATGGAGGCCGCGCGTGCGGTTGGTGCTACTGAACCACAAGTGATTGTGCATAGTATCTTGCCGCAAGTCTTTCCTCAAATGGCTGATGTCACCTTTTATCGCTGGGAATATAACTTCCGTGCCTCCAT
>JBCBTQ010000227.1:0-9045 GCA_039818605.1 Cyanobacteria bacterium J06639_14
CCTTCCACCCTTCCACTAGTCCGAAAACTTACGCCGTCGAGTACTAGCCTACACAGTCATCTTTTGCGGGCAATTTCTGACTGAGAACTTACCTTAATCTTTCAAGAAGGTGATGCTCAATGTCTAGAGTTGGGTTTGCAACTGTTGCATGAGCCAATTTGCCGCTGCCGTATTGGTTTCTGTCGTCAACTGTTCTAGTGTCTTTTCCACCAAGGCAATCGGTAGGCCCGTTAGTACCTGCGAAATCTGGATGGGCTGATAAATCCCTTCTGCATTTAGACCAAAGGCAAAAAGCCGTAGCCCCTTCACGTCAATAACCCAGTATTCAGGAACTTTCAAACTGGCATAGAGCTGCTTTTGCTCATCCAGATCGAGGTTAAGCGTCGTGTCGGCAATTTCGCCCACTAAATCCGGCAGGCGATCGCGCCTTAACAGAATCCGACGCGGTTCCCCCGGTTGCCATCGCGGAATATTTTCGCCCTTGTAAAGCACTAAATCCGGTGCACAGGCTTGGGTCTCCGGATTTTCAATCAGGCACCTTCCGTAAGACTGGAAGGCAATATCTGGGTGAAGAAATGCCCAAACAAAGAAAACAGCCGTCATCAAATCGCTGAAAGAAGCGTGATTCGGACCCTCTGCACCCATATCGATCCACAACCACCCCTGATGAAAGGCTATTTTTTGCCAATTAATATTGGCACTATCTCTTACAGACACATACTCCTGCCAAGTCGCATCATGCTGCTGATAGGCACGCGATGTTTGGTTAATGTCTAAAGAGATCGCCATGAGCATCCAATAAAGTCTGGAGAGGTATTGGCATCATCTCCCAATTATGTAGATTGCTTAGCCCCAGTGTGCCATATCCGCCTCGAGCCCATGAGTCCTAGCGTAAAAAGCTGGACTACTCATCAGCGCTAGAACCGCTTTGCGGCGAAAGCGGATCGACCAAGACAATCGGGATGTGCTGATCCGATTTAGGGATACCGGTTTCCTGAGTAATTTGATTCGTTTGAGTCGGATCAAAGTAGCGGCCAAAGTCAGCTCGCAGGCGATCGGTCTGCGCCTTTTCAGTGACGACTGAGCCTTCCACCTCATGAAGGACCTGACGCTGAGTCTGATAATAAGGAATCAATCGCACGAGGGTGGACAATGCCACCAGGGTGAGGATCAAATTCAGGGTCAAACGCCCCGTCATTTCCCAACCCAGGGCTCGCAGTTGCGCCTCGCGTGATAACGGGCGGCGGCGCTTAATCTGACGCCGTCGCGATCGCGATCGTCTAGGTGCAGCAGGCTTAGAAACAGGTCGAGGCAGGGACATAAACACACTCACGCCACTTAAGGGCCAGTTAATGGAGCCAATTCTGGCGAATAGCCGCAAAACGCTCTCTATTATGAAATAAAAATACAAAAAGCGATCGCACATCGGCATCTAACCTTTGATGTCATGGGCCACTCACCGTTTGGCGATCGCAGGAGTCTGGGTAAGGAGACAATGGACTGACGCGACCGCGCTCACCGACAAGGCTCGTTCATACCTAGGATTCCGGAAAATTACTGATGCCAAGACGTCGGAATCACCCAATTCCGGAAAGTATTAGTGCCAATTTCAAGGCCAGTTCCCCGCCAGCAAATTCCCTCAAAAATGAATAGATAATCTTGAGCTCACCAACGACTAAATTGAGGGGCACGGATGGTACTCTTTTTACACTGGGTTAAAGATGGACGAGTTGTGGCAAATTGCCGTTCATTAGGGTGAAGGGCTGCAATCGCTCATAAGTTCAAGATAGAGCCATAAAATTTACTCAAACAGCGGTTAATTTACCAACTCTCGACCAGAACAAATGATTGCCCCAACAACATCCACAGGGTTCATACAAGTCATAGGCAAGCCTAAGCGAGGAAGTGTACGCTGTACTGAGGCAAAGGCTGCTACTTATATTCAAAATGTTTCATTAGGGTCAGAAACGAAGTCAACCTGATCTTAAAAGGGACCGTCTACCATATGTCTGCTGCTAATCAACCCCTTGCTGATCGTTATCAGTTTATTCAGATACTCAGTGCTCATGACACGGGTAAGACACTCCTCGTAGCTGATGTTCATTATCCAGAACATCCCAAATGTGTGATTCGGCAACTGCAACTGTCAACACGCAACCCCATCACACTGAAATTTGTTGTGAAGCTGTTGCAAAAAAAGGTCAAGGTTCTGGAGATTATTGGGCGGCACAGGCAGATTCCCAGTACCTTTTCCTCTTTTGAGATCGATCACAATTTTTATCTCGTGCAAGAGTTTATTCCTGGGCGATCAATGGAGAGTGAATTGATTCCAGGACAACCCATGTCAGAGCAGGCTGTCCTCTCGCTACTAATCGAAGCCCTCACAGCTTTAGCCTTTGCCCAGGGACATGGGGTCGTTCATGGCCGCCTCAAGCCCTCTAAGATGATCCGCCATCGCACCGACAATCGGCTGGTGCTGTTAGATTTTGGTTCCATCAAACATATTAGTCAGGAGATCTCAAATAAAGATTCGGGTCAATCGTTCAACCATATCTCGCCAGCCAATCGCATCTACAACGCTCCAGAACAGCGACAAGGCCAGGCTCGATTTTGCACCGACCACTATGCCTTAGGCATGATCGCCATTCAAGCTCTGACCGGATTACCGCCCGAAGAATTCCCCGACGTCAACCATCCTGCCGGTCACCAAGAAATCATTGCCTTACTACAGGCCGTTCCTGGTTCAGGTATCAATACAGCTAGTCTGCTGGCTCGCATGGTACATCCCAATCCCGATCGCCGCTATCAAAAGGCAGCGGAAATTCTGGTGGATCTGGAGCGGTTGACGGGAATGCAATCACCGGTTTCAGTGATACCCTCAAGTGAGCCATTGTCCCCCACTACGCCCCCTAAACTAGACACTGACGCGATCATCGCTACAACCGTCAATCAGGCCGTCTCTCCAACCGTCCATCAAATGACCTCTACCCCAACCGTACTGACCGACTCCACCAAAAAGACTCCATGGGCAATCGGTGGGATCCTGGGAATTATCGCACTCGCCCTAGCCGCTGCTGTAATCGGGCTCAGACTGCCGCAGCGGGTATTGTCTGCGCAGCAAATACGCGATGCCCAAGCTCAATCACAATTGGGTAATTCAACCGCTGCGATCGCCCATTACACTCGTGCCCTCGAACTTCACCCGAATAATGCTGCTGCCCTTGCTAGCCGCAGCCAACTCCATGCTCAAGCAGGGAATATCGAGACCGCTTTAGCCGATCTCACTCGCGCCCTTGAAATCACACCCAATAATGCCGAAGCCTTTGCTAGTCGTAGCCAATTGCATCTGCAAACCGATGATACTGAAGCGTCGCTAGCCGACATTACGCGCGCCATTGAACTGTCCCCTAACAATCCAACTTTTCCGTACGATCGCGCGAACCTACGATTTTCGCTCGGGGATATTCAAGGAGCGATCAAGGACTACACTCAAACAATTCGGCAGGACCCGAGTTTCACCAGAGCCTACGTTAATCGAGGCAGTGCTCGTGCCGATTGGGGTGATGATCAGGGTGCCGTGGAAGACTATACCCGCGCGATCGAACTTGACCCACCGCCTGAAACCAAGGCCGCTACCTATCTCAATCGCTGTCTGTCCTATTCCAATCTCGGTGAGCAAGATTTAGCGCTCGCAGATTGTTCTGTAGCGATTAACCTGCGCCCTAGCCATGGACTGGCCTATCAAAATCGAGGGCTGGTCAGGCGACGCCTTGAGGATTTCCAAGGATCTTTGCAAGACTACAACATCGCCATCCAGATTGCGCCTGACAGCCCCGATCCTTACTACAATCGCGGGCTCACTCGCGAGGCCATGAATGATCTAGTCGGTGCCATGCAAGACTTCTCCAAAGCGATCACGATCGATCCCAACTATGTCTTCGCCCTCTACGATCGCGGACTCTTACATCTGGAAATGGGCCAACCCAACCAAGCACTTGAAGACTTCCAGCAAGCCTCACGAAGATGTCTCGATCTAGGCCGCACTGGTTGTTATGAGGATGCTCAGTATCAGATTTCGCTGTTACAGAATCCTGAGGCAGCGGAGGAATAGGAGGGTAGAAGGGTAGAAGGGTTGGAGGGTAGAAGGGTGATGGGAGGCATATTGCAGGGATAAGTTCAGCTAAACACCCTATGGGTTATCCCGATCGCTCTCACGCAAAACCGGCTCCGGCTGTTAACCACCCAACAGTAACCATCAACCATCAACCACCCCGTCTCTCATTTTTCTCAGGAACCGATTAAGCTACGCTTATTTTCAGGTCAGCTCTTTTTCAGAGTGCTCCTGCACTATAGGACTCAAGATGATTGAGTTACTTAATTACAAGGAGTTTTGACCATGAAACGCTTCGCTATTGCCCTAACTGCTTTAACTATTTCCACTTCTGCTATTGCTCTTGCACCGGCTGCTAACGCTGTAACGGATTTCGATCAACTGCGTCGCGAAAATCTCGATAAAGATGCCGTTAATTTTGACGAATTGCGTCGCGAAAACTTAGAGAAAGATGCGATCGCCGAGTTACAGATTAAGACCGTCAATTTTGACGAATTGCGTCGCGAAAACCTCGATAAGGACGCCATCAACTTCGATGAGCTACGTCGCGAAAATCTCGATAAAGACGCTGTCGTTGAAGTTCAGGTAAAAGGTGCTGACTTTGATGAGCTACGTCGCGAGAATCTCGATAAGGACGCCATCAACTTCGATGAGCTACGTCGCGAGAACCTCGATAAAGATGCTGTCGTTGAAGTTCAGGTAAAAGGTGTTGACTTTGATGAGCTACGTCGCGAGAATCTCGATAAGGACGCCATCAACTTCGATGAGCTACGTCGTGAAAATCTCGACAAGGATGCCGTCAGCTTCAATTAATCTGATTTTCTAGTTTCTGAAGCTGGTCAACAACTTTACAGAGACTTTTCTATCAGAGGATTGCTCGCAATGAATATATCGCTGGAGGTTGGGATCGAGGCACGCAACTCAACATTTCCCAAATCATGCTGCTGCTGGGTTTTACCTCACTCAACCGCCTACAGAGTCAATCTTTACGGGTAATTTCTCTCTCAGAAATCTCCTTGACAACGCTCAGACCAAGTTGAATGATTAAGGACTAGATGCGCTAGTCACATTGAAACAGTAAACTTCTAGCCTTCTGGATAATCAACCCATCTGGAGGGCTTTTTACCGAGCTTGATGCGGAAACTCCTCATAGGAACCAATCATCTACCGCATCGGGGCTTCAGCGAATAATAGCTGAGGCTTTCTTCATAAAAAAGCCCGCTGAAATTTATTTTCAGCGGGCTATCTGCTGTCTGTCTGTTGAGAAGGAAACATACATCCGAGGAGGCTATCGGATGTATCGGACACCCCGATAGACGAGTTCTTCAGCACGCTGATAAAACAATGTTTTAACGGACTTGGCGCGATAAGGAACCCCACGATAGACACCCATCTTCTCTGTTTCTGCAGCCTGCTCATGGGCGCTGGATGCTTGGTAGGAAATACCGCGATATTTCAGTTCCATGGTTAAAGGTTCCTTATATTGTTTGGGGGCTATGCAAGTGTTTTGCTTGCGATAATTAAAACAACAGCATTCCCCACATGTTTCCCAAAACAACTTGCGTGTTTTTCATCACGATCGCAGGTGATGACTATCACCCAATGTGTAGCTGCCACCCACAGAATCGGTATCAGTGAGGAGCCAGAATCCAGGAGACGTCAGGTCTCAGCGTGTGTTGCTCCTGAGATAATTGACTTACGCCTGAAACCCTAGAGAATGGAATGCAAGTTTCCTAGGTGCATTATGAAACTGCCCATATTCCAAGTTGATGCCTTTGCTAATCAAGTATTCAAGGGCAATCCTGCAGCTGTGTGCCTACTTGAACACTGGTTGCCTGACGCAGTCATGCAGCAAATTGCAGCAGAGAATGCGTTACCTGAGACAGCCTTCTTGGTACCGTTGGATGAGGGTTTTGCCATCCGCTGGTTTACCCCCGAGATTGAAATGGATTTGTGCGGGCATGCAACGCTAGCATCAGCCCATGTTATTGCGAATCATCTTGACTCATCGCTTACGTCTATTCCGTTTCAGTCGCAAAGTGGAGTACTAACTGTCGCGATCGCCACCCCCCTCATAACGCTCGATTTACCAGCCCGTAAACCAGAGCCCAGCAAGGCTCCCCAAGTCATTCTTGATGCCCTTCAATCAGAGCCGATGACAATCTTGAAGTCCAGAGATTATGTATTCGTATTTGAGGATGAGGACATCATTCAAAATTTAACCCCCAATCAAAACACGCTCGATCAAATCAATCTTGACCCCGGTGGTGTGATCGTCACAGCACCCGGCAAGGAAGTTGATTTCGTCTCGCGTTTCTTCACACCTCAGGCCAGTATCTTCGAGGATCCAGTAACGGGTTCCGCGCATTGTTCGTTAATTCCCTACTGGAGCGAAAAGCTCGGCAAAGATGCCATGGTAGCGCTACAGCTATCAACCAGAGGAGGCCAGTTGTACTGCCAAAATGCCGGTAACAGGGTTTTGGTTGCAGGCGAGGCAAAGACGTATCTAGAGGGATTTATCACAATCTGAATCAGCCTTGACACACTATTGGCTGCCCAAGATTCTATATCAATTTATTAGATATAGATCTACAATTTGGATATTGAAAGTCTCAGGGGAGTATGGATGAGGATGGATGAGCCAGCATTGAGTCTGACACCGAACCAGGAAGTCATCTTGTCCGCGTTGCGATTTCAACGCCGCTATGGCCTGGAGATCATCGCGGCGATCGAGCAAAGCGGTGGCAAGCAGATAGGATTCAATTCGCTCTACCCCAACTTGAAAAAGCTGGAGCAGAAAGGCTTCGTTAAGTCGGAGTGGGGAGATGAGTCGCCTGAAAAATATACCGGAGCTCGCCGGAAGTACTACCGCATCACGGGGACAGGGGAACAAGCCCTTGCGGCTAAAGAGTGCCTGTTAGAAAACGTAGCTCGTTGGCAACCAGCACCTGAGGGGGTATGAGATGAGTAACAAGGATCGGGAACTAGCCACTAAAGCAGGTGAGTTGCTTCGCCGTTTTCCAGAAGCATGGCAGATGCATCAAGACTGGCTGCATGATGTCGTCTCGTCTCGATCAGTCCTACTGGCGCGACATCCCGCTTGGCAAGCCAGCCTAATTTTCCGCTGGCGTTTGCTGTATTTTGGTTTCTACGTAGCGACAGTTATTTTTCTCAATCGTTTCTTGCGACACGACAGGGGGACACGAGTTACCAGCCAGGTCTTGAATACTGAAGCCTCATCGGATGCCGCGATTCCCACGCCCTTCATGCCCTCGTTGGATCGATATCGCTACAGCCTGCAGCGGATAGCCACGCTTCTAGCCGTAGCAGAACTGACCTTATGTGGTTTGGCTGCTTTTACCGGGATCTTGTTGGCGTTTTACTATCAGCCTGCAGCAAGGGAAGCCCATGCATCACTGGTCGCGATCGCTCAAAATATTTCGAGTGGTGCCCTCATACTCAGTCTGCACAACATTGCCGGCAATGGCCTGATCATCTTGGGGTTAGTGCAAATTGTTGTCATGTTCTTAGGTCGTCAGTTTTTGCCATCCTGGTTAACAGGCTGGATTAGTGGTGTCTTGCTGACGCTTACGGCAATTGGTCTGAGCTGGACAGCCATTGTATTGACTTGGGAGCAAACGAGTTTTTGGCGATTCAAGCTCGAGCTGAATATTGTCGGTTCAATTCCTCTAATCGGGAGTCCCCTGCGCGCGATTTTGTCCGGGGGCAGCGGCATCAACAGCATTACCCTGCAGCATATGTATGCGCTTCACAGCTATGTTCTCGCGATCGCTGCCATCCTTCTCTCTATCCTGCATCTGACGGCCCTTATTCTTCAAGAACGGACCTGGAAATCGACAGCGTATCAGCCCAGTTTCGCCACACTGGGTCGTAAGTCCGATAACGACACCGATACGCCTGCTATTTCAGAATAGAAATGACGCTTGAGCCGATAACAGGTGGGATTTTCATCCTTGGGGAACTGCTGAAGCAGCATAGAAGATTGGGATTACCCATCGCCAGAATCGCCCACCTCGTATTCAGGTTTTGCTGGATTTCCTGAAGGATTACTGCAATGGGGCTTTGGTGTGACTGCAAAGGCTACGTCTTGCCAGGTACCAACGGAATCTAGTAGCCACATAGGGGCTTCTTCCAGGGCAGCGCAACTGCAAAAAGTCTGATAACGACCAATAAAATCTTGATAACTGATATTCCAGCATTCCTCCAGAAAGGCATTGTCGAAGCAACGGTCGAGGTACCAAACTTTGTACTGCTGCCAGTAAGCAAATGGATTCAAAGTAATGGGGTGCATCTCGTCCCAAAGGGGCTGATTAAGATATCGCCAAAGTGGAAACTGCATGGGCTTGCTCAGTTAGGAGACTAAAGTTTGTGGTTTAGGTTTATATCTCCAGCTCCATCCAACTCATGCAGGCTGCTCGAACCCAAGTTACTGCATTTGATTGATACAAGAGCATCAGCTTGGGATGATCTAGCGCTAAATCAAACGTCTGTTTGCATCAAGGGCATGCCAATCCAGGCTTTGCATAGCCCCTTTTTTAAGCTGTCCATTAGGCAGAACTCCAGCAATACTTTGCTCCGCAGGTTTGTAGTGTCGCGCCAACACGATTCTCTCTCAGTAGAGAATCAGCCCTAGGAATATAAGGGGGGCGATCGCTTGGAACCCCTCCGCCTACGGCACCTCCCCTTGGTAAGGGGAGGATGGGAAACGTGGTTGTGCTTGAGATTCAGCAACTTGTGCCTAATCGATAGCTTGGCAAGGGGGAATATCGGGGGTGCGTTCGCTAGCGTAACGGCTGGAACCCCTCCGCCTACGGCACCTCCCCTTGGTAAGGGGAGGATGGGAAACGTGGTTGTGCTTGAGATTCAGTAACTTGTGCCTAATGGACAGCTTTTTTAAGGGGGCGGCGACAGCG
>JBCBTQ010000228.1:0-8965 GCA_039818605.1 Cyanobacteria bacterium J06639_14
ATTAAAAATAGTTAATCGTTAATTTTAAGTAATTGAATTGTATCGGAGCAAACAACAACACAACTGACTCATTAGTAACTAAGAAAAACGTTCCGCAGGGAAATGTTGTCGTAACCATCCATCAACATCGGACAAGACTTGGTCTGGAATTTCCCACGGAAAGAGATGCGCTGTTTGGGGATAGGTTTTGACGATACCTTGGCCGAGGTATTGACCAGTTTCTTGGCTAGAGGCTGCCGTGATGTGGCGATCGCATTCCCCACACAATACCAAGCTCGGGACGGTAATGTGCGACAAATCAGGGAGACGATTGTAGCCTTGCTGCAGTGCCTGATTTAAAGCTTGGTGGGCAAACTTAGAAGTCTGGAGAAAAGCCGGCAATGCTTCATACGCCAGGTGCTGATACGCAGCCACCGTGTGTTGCTGAATAAGATAGCGATAGAGCGATCGCCTGCCAAAGGTCTCAATATTCCATCGCCACCCAGGCACGACCCGATTGATGAGCGAGGCGATCGCCGTGTAACCATTGTCTGCCCATGTGATCGGTGGATGGTTACCCCGGGGTCGAGCGGCTGTAGCCACTAAAATCAATCCCGTGACCTGCTGGGGATAACGAAGCGCCATTTCCATCGCCACAATTCCCCCCAAAGACCATCCCAAAATCAAACACTCCTGGATACCCAAGCGCTTAAGGAGCGCCGTGATGTCATCCAAATGATCAGTCATCACAAAACGAGCCTTTACCCAGCTCCGACCATACCCTCTCAGATCGGGAGCAATGGTGGTAAAGCGCTCTGATAAAACATCAGTGAACACCGCCATACAGCGGCCATTCCCAGGATGACCATGCAGACAGAGGATAGGATATCCTGCTCCTTTAACCTCTACCTGTAGCTGCATAAATCACTGTTATTTCTGCACAACTCCCTTACCCCTGTTTATCAAACTCCAAGGAAGCAGAGTTGATGCAATAACGCTTACCTGTAGGCTTTGGGCCATCGTTAAAGACATGGCCCAAGTGAGCATCACACTGAGCGCAAAGAACTTCAGTGCGAATCATAAAATGACTGAAATCCATCTTGGTTGCGACATTATCGCCTTCAGCAGGTGCCCAAAAACTAGGCCAGCCAGTACCTGAATCAAACTTGGTATCCGAACTAAACAAATCGACGCCACAACAGATGCACTTGTAAGTACCTGCCTGTTTGTTGTCATGGTATTCCCCAGTAAAGGCCCGCTCGGTTCCTTTCTCACGGGTGACGTAATATTGCTCGGGGGTTAATTGCTGACGCCACTCTTCGTTAGTTTTCTGGAATTTCTGAACCATGGTCATTGCTAAAGGGTATACGTGGTTGAATCGCTGACGACTAAATCTACGGGAGTCGCAGAACTTATTTTAATCGTAACGTAATGTAATTGATACGACGCTATATGCTTGCTGGCTTAATAATGCGTCTCTAGCAGAACTTTAGCCTAATGAGCCGGAATTAGCCGCGATCGCGTTGACAATCCTCGGCTCCGCATTCCAGCAAAAATTTGTTTTTGCCCCTGAGCCAACAGGGACTCTATGAACTACTTATCAACAGCCAAACCCCTCCGATCGCGACCAGTACACCCAAAGTCGCTCGCCAACTGACGCGATCGCCCATCATGGCCGCAACCGGCAGCACAAACAGAGGGCTAGTCGCCAGCAGAGCTTGAGCGATGCCAGCCGGAGCATACTTGAGCGAAACTTGCTGCAGCCAAATTGCCAGATACGTTCCCAAAAAAGCAGCCAGGGCAATCCACGGGAGTAGGCGATGCGATCTCAATTGTTGCAATTGGGCTCCCACCTGTCTTTGCCCCCAACCTGGTGCCAGAACTAAGCCAATAAGTACGACCACGCCCGCCACAATCCGCAACAGCCCACTCCAGAGCGGGTCCACAACCGTATCGGCTAAGGCTCCGCGTGATATTACGGCTCCTGTGGCCTGGGCTAACTCTGCCAACAACGCCCACATCACCCCACGCCAGGGCTGAATCTGTATCCCATTTGGAGCCGGAACCCGCTCAGAAATCACCCAAGTCACACCCAATGGTGTCAAGAAAACACCCATCCAAGCAATTATGCTCAACTGCTCTTGCAGAAACAGTAGGGCCAGCAGGGCTGTCAACGGCGGCGCTAGAGATTCCATCAGCAGCGTCTGCCGTGCTCCCAAAGCATTGAGTGCAGTGAAATAAGCCGTATCCCCTAAGCCAATGCCAATGGCACCGCTGAGCAACAGCCAAACTACAGCCGTACCTGGCAACTCCGGTTGTAAATTGGTTTGCAGCGCTAGGGTCAACGTGATGAACGCAATCGCGATAATCCCTTTCACCAGATTTAGAATCAGTGGACTGAGGGATTTCCCAAAGTGCCCATAGACAACCGTAGCCAGGGCCCACAAAAAGGCTGCACCTAACGCAGCAATTTCACCGCTCGGCATTGATCATTTACGCCAGATGTGTTTGGAAAAAGTTCAGGGTTTTGTTCCAGGCATCCCTCGCCGCTTCTGCATTGTAGGCTTCAGGACGTGTGTCATTAAAGAATGCATGACCCGCATCGGGATACAAGTGGGTTTCGATGGCGGCCCCAGCACTTTCCACAGCCGTTACAAGCCCTTCAACCGCCGTCAAAGGAACCAACTCATCTAAGGCACCGAAGAGTCCCAAAACCGGTGCAGAGAGCTTGCCGAAATCCGGCTGGATGTTGGGATGGATACCATAGAAGTCAACCGTAGCTCCGATGCGATCGCTCACAGTAGCCGCCAGCAGGGCTAATTGTCCTCCCATACAAAATCCCACCACACCCACTGTAGGTTGGTTAACAGCTTCTAGATTCAGAAGATAACCGATGGCGGTGGCCAGCGATCGCGCTGTTTTTTCCATGTTCAGCGTCATCATTTTCCGGCCCGCCTCATCGGGAGACGTGGTGCTCTCACCTTCGTATAGATCGGGAGCTAGCGCCACATAGCCAGCTTCAGCAAAGCGATCGGCCACAGCTTTAATGTGTGGCACCAGTCCCCACCACTCCTGCAACACAATTACGCCAGGCCCTTGGCCCGAAGCCGGAACTGCCAGATATCCCAACCCTTCCAAATGCATGCCCATATGACTACCCCCTCCAACAAACCCCCTCCTGAGGCTAGCACTGTAGGACAAAGAAAAGGAGCGCCCAAGAGTGGAAGGAGACAATGGCTAAGAATTCCTTTTTCATACTCTGACCGGTAGTTCGTAGAATTGAAGTAGTTGTTACCCAATCCAGGATCGATTGAACCCATGCAAACTTTGGCGCTGACGAACGAAAATGTAGAAACTGTTCTCGATGATCTGCGACCCTATCTCATGGCAGACGGCGGCAATGTGGAACTGGTCGAAATTGATGGACCAGTTGTGCGCCTGCGTCTTCAGGGAGCCTGCGGTTCTTGTCCCAGTTCGACAATGACTCTGCGGATGGGAATCGAGCGACGCCTGCGCGAATTCATTCCCGAAATCGCTGAAGTTGAACAGGTTGCCTAGCTAGGCAGCTAATCAATAGCCTTCGGGGTTAATCGCTGTCTACTGGAAGGAGTGTGCCGATTAAACGAGAGTAACCAGCACACTCCTTTAAGACTCCCTGCTCCAGTTAGCATGGACCTGATTTAAGGACCCCTCGATAATGCTGGAGCCCCAAAAAGCTAATCAAAAAGCGCCCCAAGCTCCAAAGCTGTCTATTCGGCAACGCCTACAGCTGATAAATACCCTGAACCAACTGCCGCCATCGCAACTTTTAGCCATAGAAGCAACGCTACAGCCCCCTCCGAGGCAGATGTCCGAACTTAGCGCGTCTCAAGCTCAGCGGTCTGCCTGGTTGTTTAGATATCTAGAGGGTTTTGGCGGATCTGGCCTAAGTCCATTGCTGGAGGTCCTCGAAAATATGGACATAAAGCCTTTTGCCGAGGATGCCCATCCCCAAAAATTCGATCTTCAATTTGCCGATTTGCGAGGTGCGGATCTCCGGGGTACAGACCTCAGTGAAGCAAATCTTCGTAGCGCTAAACTGCGCCGTGCTACGCTTAGCCATGCAGTCCTCAGCCATGCGGACTTTAGCTATGCAGTCCTCAGTCGCGCTATCTTCCGCAATGCCGACCTGAGTGGCGCAATCCTCAGCGGTGCGCTTCTCAGCGATGCTGTTCTCTGTGGCGCAGTCCTTCAGGATACGGACCTCAGTGATGCCCTTGTCGGGAAGGCAACGTTTGGGAATAACCCGGGAATCACCGAACAAGATAAGGCTGATCTTAAACAGCGAGGTGCTATTTTCCAAGACCTGCCAGGCCCAAACGAGCCTGTTTTGAGCACTTAGGGGAATGCACAAAAAATACCTTGATATCGCTTCACAACCTCCTATTGAGCCAAGAATAATCCAGATGACACTTGAAGAATGGAAATCATCCTTCGAAAAAGCAGTTTTGGTTAAACTTACCGAGCTGGACTCCACTCGCACACTCAAAATTCTAGATGTTGGTATTTTTCCCTGGCACACTTCTATCGAACTTTCCGTTTTCTACGCTGGAGATGACTCAGGTGATTCCTTTGAGGACGATGTTGCCAGTTGGCCAGGCTATGATTTTTCGGGTGAAGCAGAAGGTCGATGGCCAGAGGTGAAAGATGTTTGCATGGTGATGAATGCTGATTACGAAGCAGGAAAAATGTCAGCAGCGACCTATTTCCAAGCGGCTGCCGATGTTATGAAGCGGTTGGCGATCACCGAAACTCTAAATGCTAAGCGGCTAGACGATAACTTCCGGATAACAGTTTTAGACCCAGACAATCCAGATACCAATTATATTTAGGGGGATGTATTATTTGCTGATGAAACGTCGATTCGTCACATCCATGGGATAGCTTAACCATCAAGTCTGTAACCTGCCGACCCCACATCACGCGAGGATCGACAGGTCATAAAGCTGCAAGTACATCGATGCGTTTTGGGACTGAGCTATCTTCAACAAGTTCCTTAGTAGGCTAGCGCTTAATAAGACAACTCAGAAAAATCAATGGGAATAAAAACGGATTATCATTTAATCCAATTCATCCCAGTTATCTCCGCAAAACAGTTTCTTGAGCTATTTGAGGTTCTGGCTGCATTTCGCCTGATTGTAGACGAGCCATGTAGCTGTTCAACTCTTTAGCAATTAGCCCAGACATCAGGAAACATCCCAATAGATTGGGTAATGACATAGCCAGAGCCATAATGTCACTGAAATCAAGGACGGGACCAAGGTTAACGACTGCCCCGACAAAAACACAGAACAGAAAAATACCCTTGTAGATGTTGGTGGTACGCTCACCGAAAAGGAAAGCCCAAGATTGTTGTCCGTAATAGCTCCAGGAAATCATCGTTGACAGCGCAAATAAAAATCCGGCAACTGCAATCACGTAGGGGAACCAACTAATGACGGTTTCAAACGATGCTGCGGACAACTGGGCTCCATTGAGATCAGCAGCCGTCGGATCGGCGTAGACCCCGGTAAGAACAATCACAATGGCCGTAAGATTACAAATGAACATGGTGTCAATGAAGGGCTCTAATAAAGCAACGACCCCTTCTCGAACGGGCTCATCGGTTTTGGCAGCAGAATGGGCAATGGCTGCTGAGCCCAAACCAGCTTCATTAGAAAAAGCGGCCCGCTGAAATCCAATCACCAGAGCACCAATGGCCCCACCTGCAACTGCTTCTGGACTAAAGGCTGAAGTAATAATTGTGCCGATCGCACCAGGAACTGCAGGCAATTTCACCAACATTACCCAGCAGCAGGCTAAGGCATAAATGACTGCCATGAAAGGTACTAGCACACCTGCTACGGCACCAATACGCTCAATTCCACCCAGAATCACCAAGCCAACAATTAACGCTAAGAAAATTCCAAACAACCAGCTCAAGCTATTGAGAAATGGCAACACATTGGAAACAGCCGCAAACGCCTGGTTGGCCTGGAACATGTTGCCAATGCCCAAACTCCCAATGGCACACATCACCGCAAAAATCACAGCCAAGGCTTTACCCACAGGAGCCATCCCCATGGCCGACAACCCTCGGGAGAGATAATACATGGGGCCACCACCCACGGTGCCATCTGGTTTAATCACACGATACTTTTGACCAAGGGTACATTCAGCAAATTTACTCGACATTCCCAAGAAACCGGCCATGGTCATCCAAAATGCAGCTCCGGGACCACCGAGACGAATGGCGATCGCAACGCCCGCAATATTACCAATTCCCACAGTTCCAGACAGCGCTGCCGCCAATGCCTGAAAGTGAGAAACATCCCCTTCATCTTCTTCACTATCATATTTGCCCCGCACCACATCAATGGCATGTTTAAAGGCACGGATATTGATAAACTTAAGTCGCAAGGTGAAAAAGACGGCACCAATGACCAACCAAAGAACAATGAATGGCATACCATTTTCACCACCCACTTTGAAGTAGAAAATGCGGTTTAGGACATCAACGATACTTTGAACACCAGCTTCAATAGCGCCCAAAAATCCGACAGGAGCAGCCTCTTGAGCAAAGGCGGCTTGGGGCAGAAAAATGAGCAGCACAGCAAGGCCATAGAGACAGTGTTTCAACTTGAACAGTGATTTTTGCATGGATATTGCCTCCAAATGAGAGAGAGAGAGTTAAAAGACTAGTACTCGATGGCGGAAGTATGTGCATCATCCCAATGCTTAAAAGGTCCACGATGAGATGGTTTTGCATTTTGGATTCCGCGTAGCGGTACCAGGCATCTTTTCCCCTTAAAAAGGGAGGCTAAGAGAATATTTATTCTCCTTAGCCATCGTGTTTCCAAAGGTTCTTACCTCTGGAAAATTTCGACCGGAGATTCTTGCGTGAAACGGTCAAAATACTAAAAGCCCCTAGAGTTCAAAATCTTTGGCGTTTGAGCTTCCAACTTCTCCAATCAGGAGAAAATCAAACCTCTGAAGTTTCCCAAAATCGCGATTTAGAATCACCAAGGGCTGGTCATGCTGACAACTTCATCTAGCTAGCTTGAGGAATTCGGCATCGCCCAAACAGCCTCGTAGATAGTCTCGGTTAACCGATCCGCTTCTTCACGAGTGATCACCAATGGTGGAGCCATAATCAATACATTGGTGAAACCCGGAATGGTATTCGTATTGCGACCAATAATGATCTGTTGATTCATGCAGTAGCTAGGCACTGACGCAACGATATCGCTAGCCAACGGCGTCTTACTGACTTTATCTTCGACCAGTTCTACACCTAACAGCAAGCCCTTACCTCTGACGTCCCCTACATTGGGATGATCTAGAAGGCGTTGCAATTTGCCCAAGATATACTCACCCATCTCGGCTGCACGCTCAGATAGATTTTCCCTTTCCAGAATTTCGATGCTTCTGAGACCAACGGCTGTACAAACGGGACTTCCTCCATAGGTAGTGATGTGCCGAAAATGGCTGTCGGTACCCGGCTCATCTAAAAAGGCTTCAAACACATGCTGCTTCACAACTGTGGCAGATAGAGGCATATAGCCACTGGTCAAGCCCTTGGCAAAGGTGATGATATCAGGCTCCACACCCCAGTGTTGATGACCCAACATTTTGCCGGTGCGACCAAACCCGTTGACGACTTCGTCATAGATCAGCAGGATGCCAGTGCGATCGCAAATCTCCCGCACGCCACGCAAGTATCCCTCCGGCGGCACAATCACCCCACCCCCCGAAATAATGGGCTCTACAATGACCGCCGCAACAGACTCGGCTCCTTCATAACGAATCGTCTGTTCCAGTTCCCGCAGACAGGCGGCATTGTAAATATCCTCCGACTGCCCATCGCCAAATCGATAGTAATAGGGAGGACTCACATGGAGAAATCCGGGCACCAACGGCTCATACTTAAGCTTGCGCTCAGCCTGAGCCGTTGCACTTAAAGCCCCCATGGTGTGACCATGGTAGCCACGGTAGCGAGAGATGATTTTATACCGTGGCCCCGAGCCAGTCGGCGCTGTTTGAGCATGGTACTGACGGGCAATCTTAAAGGCTGTTTCATTAGCCTCTGAACCACTGGTAGAGAAAAACACTTTCCCCTCATAGCCCAGCAATTCCAACAACTTATGCGCTAGACGAATGCCTGGCTCATGGCTCATAGAAGTGATGGGGAAATAGGCCAAATTGACCATCTGCTCATAGGCCACCTCCGCTAGTTCCTGGCGGCCATAGCCTACATTCACACACCACAGTCCAGAAACACCGTCGAAGTATTCCACACCGTCGGTATCCGTCACATGACAGCCCACCCCCTTTGCCATACACTTGGGCGGCTTCTGAGAAAATGGTTTGTGTTGTACCAGAGAATGCCAAAGGGACTCGGCATCCATCTTTCCTAAATCAGCCTTTTCTGGAATCAAACTAGCAACCATCGAAAATAGTCCCTAAAACGAAAGAGTATTTCAAAGCACAAAAAAATCCTTTTACATGCCCAAAGTTTCTATGTATTAAACATGATTTCACCGCAGAAAATAACCATGCCTCAACTTGAACATGCTCTACTTTTATCGCGAAACAAATTTCTTCAAATATTGTTCAAAACAATAAAAGCGATCAAAGGATTCCTTCTGTATATTTACACACAATCCAGCAAAAAAATCTTGTTTAATGCAAGCCAGAAATGAATAAATAAGAATGTTTTTAATAAGCTTTTTTATGGCATTGAAAAGTGGCAGTATAACCCCACCTTTTTGTTTAAGGGGTTTACTGTCCTTGCCTGAAAATAGTTTTCTGTGGCATACAGTTTAAGCCGAGGAACTCCGGCTGAGTAGGGAGTCAGGATCCATGACTCTCCTGACTTCTGGCTCCTGACTTCTGGCTCCTGACTCCTTTCATCACCAGAGTTTCCCACCTTAATTTGACAACCTTTTCTGTCACAGATAAATTCCCG
>JBCBTQ010000229.1:0-8937 GCA_039818605.1 Cyanobacteria bacterium J06639_14
GTAAATTTATGCGGTAGAACACCCTTTAGAAACGAATTACGCTCATGCCAAGATTCCTCCAGCTAGAGAATCAACCCTAAGGAGATTGAAGGAGGGAACACAATATTTGTTTAGAGAACCCGTTCATACCTGAATTCAGCAACGCCAAATTAGCCGCACTTACACAGCCTTAGAGTTTGGCCTAGCGCCACAATTCAGTATTAAAGGCACTCAGAATGCTTCAAATTTCACGTGTATGCTCTTGGGAATGCCAAGTGCTGCTTCAACAGTGGTCATAGAACTTCAGTAGCGAAGACGATATGACAATGTTCGCTTTGGTTAAGCGCAGCTTTGAAGCTGGATGATTTTCTACACAGAGCTCACTGAATTTGGGCTGAATACGCTTTTACATAGAGCCCACCAAATTTTGAGCGTCTTTCTCAGCCTGCAGACATCTTAATTAGATGCAAAAAATGCTTACGCTCCAGCAATGGGTAGAGCACTCTGCTCTTCGTTAAGGGAGCCATGAATGCGTATTCAACTTCATTCGTAGCTAATTTACACTATTTTTTCGGAAATTATTACCGAGTTAATACTGAGAACACAGATGTCTAAGGCTTACGAAATTCTGTTGGTGGCAAGTCTAATGAAGAGTCCCAGAATTTTGGGTGATTTTTTTTGATAAAAGTCTCCTACGGCAAGCTTTTCATTCTGACTTCTGGCTTTGGCTATATTTTAGGCATTCCCAAAAATAAATCCGTTTAGGATTGGCAGCTTCGTTTGTATTAACAGGGGTGGTGATTATGGTGGCGGTAAGCATAGGGGCATCCGAAGACAGTTCGAAACGAGCATCCGAATGGCAGTCTCCTCCCCAAGAGGTGTTAGATGTACTTCACGCTCAGCAGTTCCCTCGGGTGTGGGCGGCACCGACTGGGAAGTCTTTGCTTTTGGCCGATCTTATTCTCTATCCCTGTCTAGCCGAACTGGCCGCGCCGATGCACAAGTTGGCTGGGATTCGGGTTAATCCTGCCATCAATGGCCATCATGGCAGGCATGGCGGGACAAGTCCCCGCTTAGTGCAGGTTGAGGATGGCGTAACAATACATCTCGACTTACCCGCAGATGTTGAGGTGTACGACGTCAGGTGGACGGCTGATGGACAGCGTTTTGCGCTCATTATCAAGCATGTTGATCACATTGGTCTGTGGGTCGGGTCAGTGGCAGGCGACGTAGTCAAGGTCGCAGGACAAGCACTTAACCCGCTGATGGGCAATGCTGTCAGCTGGCTGCCCGATCAAAAGCGTTTACTAGTTCGTCGCATCCCTCAGCGGGGGCCCGTTCCTGAACCTGTGGCGATACCTGTAGGACCCAAGATCTTGGAAGGAGCAGGAGCTTCAGCCCGTTCTACTTATGAGGCTCGCAACCTCCTCGAGACAGCTTATGACGACGCTCTCTTCGAGTATTACACCACCTCCGAGCTAGTAATTATTGATCCAGTAACCAGCAAAATAGAGGTTATCGGTGTACCTGCTCCCTACACCATGGCTCAGTTCTCGCCCTCTGGTGAGTATTGCCTGGTTAAGCGTTTGGTAGGCCCTTGGTCTCATGAGGTGGGATGGCGGCGCTTCGCCAGCGAGATTGAAGTGTGGAACGAAGCGGGCGAGATAGTCGCGAATATTGCTTCTTTGCCAGTGGCTGATCAGGTTCCAACCCACGGTGTGCCAATTGGCCCGCGTTCAGTTTCATGGCGTCCGACAACGCCTCACACGCTCTTTTGGGTTGAGGCATTGGATGGCGGTAATCCGATCGCTAAAGTGTCCCATCGCGATCGCCTCATGTGTTTGGAGGCCCCGTTTACAACAGAGCCAAAGGTTGTTTTTCAAGCTGAGCATCGTATTCAGCCTGGGCGCAATGCTTGGAGTGCTGAGGACGGGACACTCATACTCACGCAGCGTGAACGGATACGTCGCTGGTACTACGTCTGGCTGATTGATGTGGATCATGGTACATCACGCTTGTGGTTCGATCGCGATGAAGATGATCGCTACGGTAATCCAGGTAAGCCACTGCTGCGACCACTGCCTAACGGTCGTTGGGTGCTACATCAACAGGGCAATGCCGTCTACTTTAGTGGCAACGGTGCAACTGACCAGGGCGATCGCCCCTTCCTGGATCGACGTCATCTTGATACTGGCGAGACTGAGCGTTTATTCCGCTGCGATCCGCATCGTTACGAGTCATTTGTGACATTTGTTGGCGATGAGAGTCGCTTCATATTACGCTCTGAATCTATTAGCGATGTCCCCAATTACTACCTGGCTACCTTTGACAAGGCGATCGAGGCCGCTGAAGGCGAAGCTACCCGCATCTTGACTCGTAAGCCGATCACTCATTTTGAGGACCCCACCCCTCAGTTGCGGGCGATCGCGAAACGTATTGTGCGTTATGAGCGTGAGGATGGCGTTCCGCTCAGCTTTCATCTGTATCTCCCCCCTGGCTACAAGGAAGGTACACCGTTGCCCACGGTACTCTATGCTTATCCCCTTGAATACTCTGGTGCGGAGACTGCGGGACAAGTGAGAGGCTCGACTCAGCGCTTTATGCGTCTGTACGGTGCTTCTCATCTCTTCTTTTTACTCCAGGGATATGCAGTTCTCGACCAGACGGCAATGCCGATGCTCGGTGATCCCGAAACTGCTTACGATACCTTCGTACCTCAATTAGTCGCTGATGCCGAAGCCGCTGTTGCGAAGGCTGTTGAAATAGGCGTGACTGATCCAAAACAAATCGGCGTCATCGGTCACAGCCATGGTGGACTCATGGTAGCCAACCTCCTAGCTCATACCAATTTGTTTCGGGCGGGGATTGCCCGTAGTGGCTCTTACAACAAAACTAATCAGCCTTTTGGTTTCCAGGCTGAGCGTCGTTCTCTCTTTGAGGCGAAGGATGTCTATATTCAGGTTTCACCAACTTTCTTTGCTGACCAGGTCAACGAACCGGTTCTGATCATCCACGGTGATGACGATGCTAATCCAGGTACCCTGACATTTCAATCGCAGGTCTTTTACGAGGCCGTGCGCGGTTCGGGCGGGACTACCCGATTGGTATTGCTGCCTTTTGAGGACCATGGCTATCGGGCTCGGGAGAGTATAGAGCATGTGCTCTGGGAGCAGTTTCGGTGGTTTGACCAGTATGTGAAGGGCACTAACCACACCCAATAATTCCTGTTTGGCTGTCGGTAGTCAACAACCAATCCTTTTCTACAGCGATCGCCGCCAGAAACTATTGGCTAGCAGTGCCGCTTGAGTGCGATCGCGTAGCTCTAGCTGACTCAAGATCCGTGTCACATGATTACGCACCGTCCGTTCAGAGATAAAGAGTTCTTGGGCAATTTCGCGATTGTTCAAGCCATACGTAATCAGCTTCAACACTTCCTGTTCTCTGGGTGAAAGGGCCATAAGTTTAGTGGTCAATGCTTCAGGAGGACCGGTAATCTCGCGTGAGGGGATGGTTTTTTCAAATAACCCCGGCCCCATGTGGGTATAGCCTTGATGGACCGCTCGGATAGCCATTGCCAACTCGTCAATCGGCGTCTGCTTGAGCAGGTATCCTTTGGCACCGTAGCGCATTGCCTGCTGAACATATTCCTCATCATCAAAGGTTGTGAGCACCAGAATTGTCACCGCCGGAAACTCGTCGCAGATTTGTTTCGTCGCTGCAACGCCGTCCACCTGAGGCATCCGCACATCCATCAAAACCACATCTGGCTGATGGGGCGTTCCATAGAGAGTCGTTACCTGTTCAACCGCTTGCTGGCCATTTTCGGCATCGCCGACAACGGTGAAGTCGTCCTGAACCTGCAACAAATTTGCGAGTCCCTGGCGAATAATCGTTTGGTCGTCCACAAGTAAGAGGCGAATCATTGATTTAACCTAAGCAGGACTTTGGGATGCTGCCGGCAAAGGCAAAATCACACTGACTCGGCAACCTGCGCCAGGGGCACTCCAGAACTGGCAGTAACCTCCTAAATTAATTGCCCGTTCTCGTATTCCCCGTAATCCAAATCCTGTGGTGTTTTTACTCGGATCAAACCCTTTGCCATTGTCCAGCACTTGCAGATGCAGGCGATCGCATTTGGTAACCAGCTTCACTTGCACGAATGTTGCTTGGCTGTGCTTCACAGCATTGGTTAATGCCTCCTGCACAATGCGGAACAGTGCCAGGCTAACATCATCAGCAAGGGGATCAACCAAATCAATAGTGCATTCAAAGTCGATGTGAGCCGGTTGGCAAATATCGCTAACCAAAGCTGGCAGCTCAACAGGCAGTGTTTTTTGCTGTAATGGGCTGGTTCGCAAAGCCCGGACTGATCCAGAAACGTCTTTGAGGGATTGATAGGCAGTGTTTTTGGCGTCTAACAGATAACTTCTCGCCCGGTTAATATCCTGCGACAAAAAGAGTAACGCATTCTCCAGCAAGATGGTTTGGGCTGTTAGAGAATGACCTAAGGAATCATGAATCTCCCGAGCAATACGGTTACGCTCATACAGCGTTGCTTGATCTTCTACTTTGGCAGCGTAGCGTCTGAGCTGTTGATGGGCGACGATCAATTCTTGCTGGTTACGATACACTGCCAGCAAGGCATTGACTAAGAGGGATACAAATACCATTGTCATGGTGAAAAAGACCAAGGCGTTGGTTTTGAGGACATTGATTTGCCATGGTGTCGGAGGTGAGCTGAGGCGCTCCAATAGGCCTTGATTTTCAAACACGCTCAGAGTGTAAAGCGCAGTGAGTCCATGCATCCCGAAGACGGCGACCAAACCCCAGGTACGGAAAAGCTGACAACTCCGGATAACAATAATCAAGCTTAATTGTGGCAATAATCGCACCATGATAGGTGTCTCCCCGCCTATTGAGATTAGGAGCACGATCAAGCCCAATTCAGCTGCCGTATAAACTAGCTTGTGCCAATATTGCCGGGGTAGACGCAATCCCATCAGGCCAAAAAGCAGAATGATTGATAGTTTGCTCCAGTCAATGTCTGAGTTTGGCTCAATGGTGGCAAAGGGCAGGGTGACAAACACTGCGATTCCCAGCAAAATCCACTCTACATAGAGGAGTTGTCGCAGGGGAGTCTGCGATCGCGACTCATCTAAATTCACGAGGTTCTGTCCCCCTAAAAGACTGGATAGCTCCAACTCTACAAGTAGCAAGCAGCAATATCACAGAGTCTAATCTCACAATTTTTTCAACCAGCGCCTAGGACAATTGTCCCTATGTCTAACATGACTTTTTACCTGCTGGGTTTAGGAGCTTTGCCACAAGCAGAAAGCAAAGCCAGCCTCATAAGATGAGCGTGTTCTTTCGCAAAACGGTGTTTGTTACCGACCGTTTGTCGCCCACCAGAGGATATTTATGATACTTCAAACTAAGTTGAACCAAGTGATCCGAGTTGGCCTAATCATTACTGGAACCAGCCTGCTGTTGATTACCTCCACGCCAATTGCCCAAGCTCAGTCAACGATTGACCCTGGTGCAATTAGAAGAGAATTAGGTCTGAACCGTTCTCAAATGCGGCAGCTACGAGACATCATGCAAGATTACCAAGCCGAACTGGAAGATATCTTGACACCCGAACAGCTTGAAGAAATGCAAGATTTGCGCGAAGCCTCACAACAAGATGGCACTATTGCGGAATCTGAGCGGCCCTCTGGAGAGGACATTATCGCTGAACTCGATCTAAATGAAGACCAAGTCGAGCAACTTGAGCAGACTCGTGAGTCCCTAAAACAGGATTTAGAAACGGTGCTTACTCCGGAACAGATAGAAAAGCTGGAGGAAATGGCGGGGATTTAGTGCTATCTAAATTTATGGCATGGCCTGTAATGTAAGCCCGGAAATCCTGAGCGGTTCAGGAGGCAGAAGCTAGAAATCAGGAGCAAGTTCTTGGTTCTTAGTTCTTGGTTCTTAGTTCTTGGTTCTTAGTTCTTGGTTCTTAGTTCTTGGTTCTTGGTTTTGAATTGAACTAAGGACTAAGAACTCCAAATTCAACACTCCATCACTTCACCACTCCACTACGCTTCGACCCTCTACTCTGACCTCTCTACCCTTCACTTTTTGCCCTAAGAGATTCCATCAATCTGATCCAAACAATGCAACCCAAAACAATACAACGCCCTGGGCTCTGGCCCTTGCCTCGCTGGCTGTGGGGAGCATCCACCATCGGGGTAATCCTTGTCGCATTAACAGTTTCGATCTTGCGGCCCTTCTCCCCCAGACAATCCAGAGAAGCTGTGATAGCTACGATTACCACTGCTGTCAACCGAGAAAGTGTGACTGTTCAGGTTGAGGGCAGCGGGACAGTGGTATCCATTGACAACGTCAACCTGAGTCCCAAGACAACGGGCCGACTGAGCATTTTGCCCGTAGAGCCGGGAGATGAGGTGAAGGCAGGACAAATTCTAGCCAAGATGGATACCAGCAGTCTGCAGGCTGAATTGGATCAAGCTCAGGCTTTGCTTGTTCAGAGTCAGGCCGACTACGCCAAGGTGGTGGCGGGCAACCGATCAGAGGATATTAAACAAGCCGAAGCTCAGGTGGTGGCAGCTGAATCGCGCATGGAACTGGCTTCTACACAACTGGCTCGGTATCAAACGTTAGCGGCAAGAGGCGCGATTTCTCAAAATGAACTTGACCAGTACGTGAGTGAAGCCCGCAGTACTGAAGCTAATCTTCGAGAGACTCAAGAGCAGCTCGCGGAAATTATCAGTGGCTCTCGCCCTGAGGACATTGCGGCCTCCGCAGCGGCAGTTACCGCTGCCGAAGCTCAGGTTGCCATCATCCAGACTCAGATAGAAGAGGCCAGTATCCGTGCACCTTTCGATGGGATGGTTACCCAAACCTATGCCACCATTGGTGCGATCGTCACTCCCACGACGACGGCTTCCTCCACCGCCTCCGCTACCTCCAGTTCGATACTGGCCTTATCTTCAGGCTTAGAAGTAGAAGTCGACGTATCAGAGGCGAACATTGGCCAAGTTGCGGTTGAACAAGTCGTTGAAATTGTGGCCGATGCGTTTCCTAATCAAACCTTTGAGGGACGTGTCAAGCGCATTGCCCCTGAGGCCATCATTGAAAATAATGTGACCACATTTCAAGTGGCTGTAGAGTTGCTCTCCGGTGAGGACAAACTGCGCTCGGGAATGACCATCGATGCCATCTTTATTAGCGACACTATCGCTGATGCGTTGGTTGTGCCAACCGTTGCAATTGCAACCCAGAATGGCCAATTAGGTGTACAAGTTGCCGATGCTCAGGGGAATCCAGTCTTTACGCCCGTTACCGTAGGGTTCACGCAAAACGGCGCGACCCAAATTCTATCTGGGCTAGAGGTCGGCGATCGCATCTTTCTAGATTTTCCTGACGGTAAAGCCCCTTCTTCAGCTCCAACTCCTTTTTGAGTACAAACCCCACCCGCAGCAATTCTGTTCGAATCCTATTGGCATACTTTCAATTTGTAGAGACGCACAGACGTAAGTTCCCACCTAAACACAATGGCTTTCAATTTGTTAGAAAACGCCAAGATGGCGATCAAAACTCTGGCGGCTAATAAGCTCCGTAGTGGTTTAACCATGTTGGGTATTATCATCGGGAATGCTTCCGTGATTGCCATGGTGGCAGTAGGTGAGGCAACCCAACTGTATGTGACCCGCCAGTTTGAAGGGCTGGGGACGAATGTTTTATTTGTCGCACCAGGTGATGCAAAGCGTGGTCCCCTCGCAGGGACAGCCAGAGCCAATACGCTGACCTTGGCCGATGCTGAGGCGATCGCAACGGAAGTATTGGCGATCGCGGCTGTCTCCCCCGAAAAGAACCAGCGATTACGAGTCACCCAAGGCAACGCCGAGACTCAAGCCAATGTCATCGGCACTACTCCTGAATATCTCCCGGTGCGCAACGTGACAATGGCTCAGGGGCAGTTTCTGAGCCCGATTCACATTCAAACGAATCAGCAGGTCGCTGTTTTAGGCAATGGAGCCGCTGCGATCCTGTTTGGGAATCAAAATCCTCTGGACCAAAAGATTCGCGTCAATAACTTAAGTTTTAGAGTGATTGGTGTCGTCACTGAGCGAGGATCCTCCTTTGGGCAAAACTTGGACGAAGCCATCTACATTCCCATAGAAGTGATGGCGAATCGACTGACCGGGCAAGAGACTGGTAAAACAAGCCCTTCGGTACAAGTCATTGCGATTTCAGCCCGCAGCGAAACAGAATCAACAGCTGCCCAATATCAGATCACGAATCTCCTACGCCTGCGCCACGGCATTTTGCGAGGAGACAATGATTTCACGGTTCTGAGTCAGCAAGACTTGGTTGAGACCGCGTCCAATATTACAGACATTTTGATGTGGGTGCTGGTGTGTACGGCCAGTATTTCCCTGCTCGTAGGAGGCATCGGCATTATGAATATTATGCTGGTGTCTGTCACTGAACGAACCCATGAAATTGGCCTACGAAAAGCGATCGGAGCTAAAGGCAGCGATATCTCAGCTCAGTTCACTATCGAAGCTGTGATCCTGTCTGTCACAGGTGGTTTCATTGGTATGACGTTGGCGATGACGGGGGTTATTGCCTTAAACCTTTTTAGTCCTCTTACTGGGGGAATCAGTCTAACGGCCATTACCCTTTCCTTCACGATCTCCGGTGGCATCGGTCTAATTTTTGGTATCGTGCCGGCCCACAAAGCGGCCCAACTCGATCCCATCATTGCCCTACGAAGCTAGGCGATCAACGTGAAAGTAAAGCCTGCAGAAGACAGTGGAAGGGGAACGAGTAGAAAGATGGGCAAGTAGAAGGGGGGAAGAAAGGTTATTTTCACGCATCTCCCTCGATAGACACCTGCTAGAAACGTGAGTCTTTGCAATACCGCTACCAAGACAATTTCTTAACTCCAGC
>JBCBTQ010000230.1:0-8920 GCA_039818605.1 Cyanobacteria bacterium J06639_14
GAGAACTGAACTATCACTCCCTCCTCAGATTGCAAAAAGAACTGTTTCTAGTGCTGCGATTGCTGTTTCAAGGTCGTCATTGACGATCTGGATATCGAACTCGTTAGCGGCCTCTAGTTCAATACGCGCACGTTCTAGGCGACGCGCAATTGCCGCTTCATCATCTTGACCACGATCGCGAATACGTCGCTCAAGTTCCTCATAGGAAGGGGGGCTAATAAAGACTTTAAGGGCCTCTGGAGAGGCTTGAGCAATCTGTCGAGCTCCCTTGAGTTCAATTTCAAGAATGACTTGATTACCCCGTTCAATTTGGACTTCAACGGGCTGACGGGGAGTGCCGTAGTAATTATTGGCATATTCAGCCCATTCCAGCAGTTCATGCTGCTGGATCATGCGTTCAAAGGTTTCCCGACACACAAAGTAGTAGTGCTGGCCATGGATTTCACCGGGACGAGGGGCGCGGGTTGTGGCGGATGTTGACAGATATAAATCATCGTGGCGATCGCGTAAATGACGCAACAAAGTTCCCTTGCCAACACCACTGGGTCCTGTAAACACAACCAACCGACCAGGAATGCCAGGTTTCTCTCGCAAAGCATTTGCCGTCGTTGCACTATCTGCAGGCAGAGACAAAGATGCGGAAGAAGCAGGGATTAGGGTTTTTGACATAGGATTATCGGGAAATAACACCAGCGAACTGATAGCTAGAGAAACTTAAGATATCCGAAAATGGGGCTTAAGCTCAAACAATAGCCCAAAATCAAATTTCGCCTAGCAGCGGAGGATGTGAAATGGATGACCAAGGGACGAAGGGAGCTTCCGTCTGACGGTTCTTCGCGGTCACAGGTAAGGGGTGTTTGCTACAGGATAACAAGCATCTCAATTTTGATGACTCTGTTGAATGACTCGATAAGATTGAAATGAGATCTGTTCTGATTTGATTAAGATTTCTCACAGGCAATTGCTAAATTGCCACACTTCTATCCTGAGGGGGCTCCCTAGATCGCGAGAATTAAAGTACAACAGTTTCATAACCGTTAGTCCCCGTGGTTACTACCTCTTCCGTGCTACCTATCGACTCCAATATTTTGCCGGGTCATAATCAGGAAACCTATCAAAGGTTACAAAGCGCCCTGCAATCAACACCGCCGCCTCAGCTTTGGATTGCCGCTTGCGATGATTTGCCTTTACAGCGTCAATTGGCAGCAACGCTTGAGGAAGGGGTGCAAATGGATAGCACGATCGCCTCAACACAGTTGGTCTTTTTGCCTGACAATCCAGATTTGGTGCAGCAAATTCAAACCTGGGCTCACTCTATTGCCAAGAAACCCCCCCTGTTACAGATTTTGGGGCTTGAACAACTTACCTATCGCAACTCCGACCAGCAATATCAGTTTCTGCGATCGCTACGGGGACTTTTGCCTGCATGGCAGCAGCTAGACTTCAGCTTATTGATTTGGATGCCTCGCCCTTGGTTGAAGAAGGTCAAACGCGCTGTTCCTTCCCTATGCGAAACTGTTTTTCAATTCATCGGGGAGCCGACTCCTTTGTCGGCGATAGCAGCAGATCAGCACTATCAGGCCGTCTTTTCACCCATTCGTCAGTGGCAGTTCTTGCAACAGCCGTCCTCTCAAACAGACGTCGCGCAGTTACAAGACACCGCATCGCCTCAAGATCAGGTTACGGCTGTTGATAAAACAGCGGAACCCAACGATAATCCTGCCGCGATAGCACAGTCTGAGACAGCCTCAGCGAATAGTGCGGCATCAACAGAAGCGAACATTCCAGCCTACTCGGAAGATTTATGGCATCGCTTGGAAGCAGATCTCACTCAGCTAGAAAATACGGAATCAACCCTATTGCCCCCCCCCGTCCCAATTCCGACTGAGGCGCAACAAAACACCAGCAATAAAACAGAGGTACAGCCTGGCAAAAAATCTACAGCCTCCGAGCCTGATACGGTCACCACTGAGGCCGCTAACGCCGCAGCGGCCCAGGCTTCCGAATCAGAAGTCCTCCCCTCTCATCCGGAGCTTTTGCAGGCTTATGAATTGCGGGATCGCATCCAGGCCGGCGACCAAAGTCTGCCCCTGTTACAGACTGCTATCCAGCAATACGAACGGGTCATGGCACAGGATCTAGCGGCGCATCATCGCACAGAGGTCTTGAATGACCTTGGTAGCCTTTACTGGCTGGTGGCACAACAGTCTACGGATATTAACGCCTATCAGGAGTCTCTTCAGCACAGTTGCCAACTGTATGAAGCAGCGCTCAACCCTGTGAGTTTGAATACAGGCAAAGAAGTGCTAACGCGCATCCACAGCAATCTAGGCAGTGTGTACAGCCTGCTTGCCAGTCTCCAAAATCCGCCTCAGTATCTTGATAAAGCCATTCGAGCATTTCATCGGGCCTTGCAATATGCTCCTGTAGAGACGTCCCCGACAGAGTACACAACCCTTCAGACGCATCTGGGAACAGCCTATTGGAGCCTGGCTCAACATACCCATGTAGCGGATCATCTCCATCGGGCGATCGCAGCTTATCAAGAAGCTTTGCAACATTCGCATCCGCAACGCATGCCACAAGCCTATGCCCAACTGCAAAATAACCTTGGCATAGCCCTGTGGAGCCTCTCACGCTATGAACGCCCCGCTTTTCTGCTTAAGCACGCCATTGATGCCTACTGCAGCGCCCTAGCCTATCGCACGCTAGAAAATGAACCCGTGGGCTGTGCCGCAACTCACAATAACTTGGGCACTGCATATTGGGATTTAGGGAGCCATTGTGAACAGCACTCATCGGGCCAAAAGCAAGTCTGGCAACAGGCTATCGCTGCCTATGAAACGGCTTTGCTGGCCGCCTCAAAGGTTGCCCCTGGAACACTGGGATTTGACCTTTGGGCCACCCATCACAGCGTCGGGGTTGTTTATGATCAACTGGCAATTACGCTGACTCCCGATACCAGCACTCAGCAGCCCCTGCTAGAGAAAGCCATCACTCACTACGTCAAAGCACTCACCGGTTGGCAAGCAAATGGAGCGAATATGACTGATACGGCCCTGCAGGCCATTATCAGGAACCTGCATTTGCAAGCTCAATACACAGGGATCGAATCCCAACAGCGATCGCTGAGCCAGGTACCGGCAGAATGGTTACCGGAAATTTGGCGCAAACTTTAGGGAAATTCAGATTACACAGTGTCCTGATTGCTGGACGCAAGATCTTGCCCCCCAACAATCAGGCATACGTCATGCTGTGATGCTGTTTACGGGCCAACCTCTAACGGCATCCCAAACTGTCACGAGTCGCAATTCCGGTGACTGGATTGACGCCATCAGCCCGCTTACACATCTGCATAACCTGGTAGCGATCCAAAATTGTGCCTGAGAAGTCAACCCCTTCAATGCTGGCTTCATTAAAGCTAGTACTGGTCATAATGGCATCGACGATGATCGCATTGGTTAGATCGGCTCCATCAAAAATAACGCGATCCGCAAAAGACTCCGTTAAGTTCACACCAGCCATATGAGCTTTGTAAAACGAGCCTTTTGTCAGAATGGTTCGGCTCAGATCCGCGTTTTCGAAGTTTGCTTCACGGGCATCGGCTGCAGCCAGAGAAGAGCTAGACAAATCTTCCCCGATAAATGAGCGATGACTCAAATCAGCATAGGTGAAGTCTTCCAGCGCGATCGCCCGATCAGGCAATCCTATCAACCCCAAAACGAATACTCCCACACAACCCCAGACCCATATCTGCTGAATCAAACTACGCATACCCATAGGATTAGTTCAATGACCTTTATTCAAATCTCTCCTTACTTTACGCAACCCCCTTGAACCTTAGCTACCCCAGACGAAATTAGGGTGTCAGCCCAATACTCTGTAAATTAAATTTATTCACACATCTTAGCCGTGGCAGATTGATCCCCCGCTATCGCCGCCCCCTTGCAAAAGGGGCGATGTAAATCCTGAATTGGGATACTCCTTTGCTCAAGGGAATTGGGGGGATCAAACCTCTATCACGAACGGTCAGGAACTTAATTTACGCTGTACTAAAGCGAGAAATTTTGGTAGTGGAAGCATCCAGGAGCCAGGATGTTTCGGCTTCAACAAGTACCCCGAAGGACCTTGCAACTGACTACCATTGATGCCATCGATGGATGCTAAAAGTATTTGCGTTTCTAGTTAAAGCGTTTCTGCTCCATCATGGGGACATTCAATCCATACTGCTTGAGAATCCCATGAGTGCTTCTACCGCTGTCACCATCTTGCAGATCGATGCCTTTACTGATCGTCCCTTTGGCGGCAACCCCGCCGCTGTCTGCATCCTGCCCGCAGCCGTAGACGCAACCTGGATGCAAGCCGTTGCAGCCGAAATGAACCTGTCAGAGACAGCTTTCCTATATCCCATTGAGAATGGCTACCACCTCCGCTGGTTCACCCCCGCTGCTGAAGTCGACCTCTGTGGCCATGCCACCCTCGCCAGTGCCCATGCCCTTTGGAGTCAAGGCTATCTGGCCGCTACGCAAGAAGCCCGCTTCCAAACCCGCAGCGGGCTTTTGACCGCCAATCAAACCGATGGCTGGATTACATTGAATTTTCCTAGCCATCCTGTGCCAGCAGTGGCTGCTACACCAGAACTCCTTAAAAGCCTGCGGGGTTTACAGCCAGTTTATGTAGGCCGCAACGGGAATACACCTGGATCGCATTTTTTGGTGGAGGTAGAATCCGAGGCTTATGTGCGATCGCTGCAACCGGACTTCTCCATCATGAAAACCCTGCCCGTTATGGGCGTTATCGTCACGGCTCGAGCAGACGACCCAGCATTTGACTTCGTTTCTCGCTACTTTGTCCCAGCGGTTGGTGTTGATGAAGACCCCGTCACAGGGTACGCCCATTGCTCTCTCGCTCCCTATTGGCAAAGCAAACTCGGTAAATCCAGCTTCCTCGCCAAGCAGATCTCAGCCCGAGGCGGCATCCTGAAAGTCCAATGCGAAGAAAACGATCGCGTCCTCATCAGTGGTCAAGCCGTCACGGTGATGCAAGGAATGATTTTCTCGGCACCGATATGTGAGAAAGCTTAGTGCAGGAAGAGATTTGGAATTCGGAACTCGGAAGTAAGAGGAGTCAAGAAGTCAGGAAAACACCAGATTTTGCTGCCTGCATCCCTCCCGTCTCGACACATCGCCACGGCAGTGAGTCGAAGCGATCTAGCGGTGTGCAAGCTGATGCGGGATATCTCGATGAGGCAGGGTCTAGGGGTAGGGTGACCTGAGCTTACGACCAAGACCCACAACGCAGTCCGAAATCGAAAATCCAAAGTCGCGAATTGACATAGCGTGAACCGTCTCAAGAATTTCACCTAAGCGTTATGGCGTCCGCAAAACTGTATAAGTTTCTACCAGCTGGATGTATAGAACAACGAGACGCACATTAAGGCATCCATATCCAAATCCTACTAATCAAGCCTGAAATACCAACGGTAGAGCTTTGCCCAAAGCGCTGAAAGCGCAAACATACCGATGTTTTTCACTACGGGTGCCCCTGTGGCATTCCTGCTCAGTGGAGCAGGTAATAACTTGGATCACCTTATGTGCCAAATGTCTTCCTGAAGAACCTTATTCTGAGCTCTTTGTCAACTCAAAGGAAAACCAATGCCCCAGCAATACGACGGAACCAATGGCCCTAACTTTGTCAATTTTGGAAACAACGGCATCGTTCACATTATGTACGGCTATGGCGGCAATGATATCCTCCGCAGTGGCGATGCTGACGACAGCCTTTTTGGTGACGACGGTGATGACCTTCTCGATGGCGAACTCGGGAACGACATGCTGAATGGCAGTGCCGGTAATGATGAGTTGCTAGGGGGCGACGGTAATGACGAACTCTTGGGCAAAAAAGGAGACGATACGCTCTTCGGCGAAAATGGCAATGACTTACTCAACGGCGGTGCCGGTAATGATGAGCTGCTAGGGGGGGACGGCAATGACGAACTCTTGGGCAAAAAAGGAAACGATACGCTCTTCGGCGAGAACGGCAATGATTGGCTCAAGGGCGGCAAAGGGAATGATTTAATCGATGGCGGCGAGGGTCATGATGTACTGTTAGGCGGCAATGGCAATGACGAACTTTTTGGTAAAAAAGGGGATGACCTTCTCAAAGGTGGCAATGACCAGGATTACATCAAGGGTGGCAACGGCGACGATACATTGCACGGTGGTACTGGCGACGATACGCTCAATGGCGGCAAAGGAAATGACACCTTGATTGGGGTTAATCTTTCTGATTTTGCTCCGGGACTGGGTGAAAAAGATGTCCTCACAGGCGGCGATGGAGAAGATACCTTTGTCCTGGGTGATGCGTTGACAGCTTATTACGATGACGGCAATGCTGATGACCTGAGCTATGCCATCATCACAGACTTTGATTGGATAGAGGGGGATAGGCTCCAAGTCCATGGTTCCACTGAAGATTATTCTCTGGGTTTTGGCAACTTGGTGGGGAGTGCGGCAAATGATGTCTTCATTTATTACCAAACTGATCTTATTGGGGTTGTCCAAGATACTTCCGATGTTGTTATTGGAGCAGACTTTGATTTTGCCTAAGGTCGCGTCTGCAGAGTAATGACTCGCCAAATTAAATACTCTGTAAATTGAATTTCTTGTCGCACCTCAGCGGTAACGACTTGCCCCCCCGCTGTCGCTGCCCCTAAGCCCTCGGGGCAGGCTACGCTACAGAAAAAGGGGCTATGCAAACCTCGGCAATGTATTGCCCCACTTTTCAAGGGTGGGTGGGTGGAGCAAGCTACTCGCTGCTGTCACCGCCTCCTTGAAATAAAATCGCGAATGGGTACTCGTTGGCTGCTGTTTGGCTGTGATGATCTAGTATTTCCGGAAACTAGAATCTTCGCCTTGAATCTCTCAAAAGAAACAACCGCTGAAAGATTTTCTCATTTGATCATCGGCATTTCATTGAGGTGACAATATGTCAGGCAACTACAACTACAGGGGCAGTTCACGGCGATCGACTCGGCGCAATCGACGTAAACCCTATAGACCGACAACTACTGGGCAACCCAGTCAAAGACAAGACGCTGGAACACGCTAGTTGCCATCATACTCAAGCCCTTGGGGGAAATTGTTATCGGGTTCATAAGCTTTGGCTCATGAACCCGTCTGCGTCTAGATTACAGATTTTTTATCCCGAAATTAAGCAACGTCCTTGCTGATTGGATTGTCATGAAGAACGCATTGTGAGCGATTTTGCTAGCGTTTCATAGGATGCGGGATGCCCTGAAAAATACCCAGACAAGTAATATCTCGCTGGTTCATAGTGTATTTCCGCTGTGTATGGAGCGAGAAACTTATCAGAGACGAGTTCTTTCCTGACAAAAAAGGCATTTACACCGGATACGTTACAGCCCACAAGGCAATAACCTTTTTTTTCTAGATTGACCTCTAGGAACTTTAGAGATGCTCCGAAACAATCATCCTTTTGCCAGGTGTGCGTTTCATCGTAGTCCATACAGAAGAGCGTGGGTGGCGTAAATTTGGCATTGTATTCAACTACGATGACGCGTGGCATGACACAGGTTATGGCCTCAAGAATATGATAGTCATTGCCATCAATATCTACGGATAAAAGGTCAATTTCATTGCCGTCTATATTTTCAGAGATCAAGGTGTTGATATTATCCTTTGTGATAAATGATTGAATGACCTTTAGTTTTTTCTTGTCAAGGATTAGTGAAAAACTTTTTTTAATTTGATTGACCGATCGCGTTGAGGCGTCTATCCATAAGCCTTGCCAATCGTCAAACAATAAAGCTAAGGTATTATTCTCCAGACCGTTCCCAATTCCAAATTCAACAAAAATCCGATTAGTCACTCCAATTCGGTTAAAAATCTCCTTAATAATTCCATCTTCATCGCTCTGCGAATATATCTTTTCCCCAAAAGGGATGAGGCTCTTGCCATCTTGGTATCGGGTATTTTCCTTGATGCGCTCAATTTCTTGAATAATAGGAATTTGCTTGCGTCGATTTCTGATTGTGATATTGTAAGAGATCCCTTGAATCATAGATTTCACTTTACCTATCAGCACAAGACTCTCCTTTACAATCAGTACTCCACACTTTGAGAATAGGGGCTCTGGGAAGCCCCCCAAAAGTCCTCAATTTGACAGCAACATTGTGGTGAAATTGAAGAACACCACAAACAAGACAAGCCATCTGGGTTGAGCATGGCTCTCAAAGCTACGCTGGTATTGTGTCATAGTTAGGCACAATTCAATCACTTCATTCGCCTCAAAAAATAAAGTGATTTGGCCTATCAGGTTTCACGGTTGCAATTCAACGACAACAATCGCGTTGCCATGGAGCCAACAGACAAAAACAAATCGTCTTTGGGACAAAGTTCTACACGCCTGCAAGCATCAGATTTAACGAGCTTCAGCAATGCTCACCATGCGTGGATTCCAACGTGAGCGTTGCTCTTCAATATGCATATTCTCTTTATCCTTCTTGAGGTGTCGTGGACTACTTTCAAAAGATAGCGAAGAGGGCAGAGCATCAGTTCCATACTCAGCTCGAATAAACGAAGCAACCGCTTCGTAAGATGGCGAGAAGTCATCATTATTTGCCGGTTCAGACGTAATCCCTAGACGCTGCCTCAAAGTTGTCGAAAACAGACCTGTACCATCATCGAAGAAGCGCTCAGTTGTCGTTCCATATTGTTCGTAGGGATAGAACGACAAGTCTGTCGGTGTCTGTGCGGCCACCCATGAAACATAGGACCAATATTCACTGAAAGTTCCAAATTCATTGGGCGATCGCATCATCAGCAACAACCAATGATCATCCGACTGAAAGTAAGTATTCACTTGATGAGCAAATGACTTCAAATGCGTCTGCTTAAAC
>JBCBTQ010000231.1:0-8853 GCA_039818605.1 Cyanobacteria bacterium J06639_14
AGTCGCAACGGCTCTTTCGTCAATGGTCGTAGGGTCAGTGACTGCGGTTCCTAGCAGAGAACCTAGATAGAAATAACTGCCGATACGCCCCTTACCACGAACTAGGGCAATTAGCACGATGGGGATGCCCAGTGATTCGATCGGAAGATGAATGAAGGGCTCCCAACGAAACCACCCCCAATAAATAGAACCGGCCAACCATGTCCAAGTAAAACCAATGAGTAGATCCCCCCATGGTCGACTATTGCCGCGGGAAATCAAGCTAATACCGGCCATGAGCCAACTGCCTGTGAGTGTTAGGCTGAGCCAGGGTAGCGATCGCACCAGTGGAGCCTGAAAAAAAACGGGAACAACAACTAAAAAAACAGATGCCAACAATATTTTTAGAGGTTGCCTGACCGATGACTCTGGAGGCGAAGATGTGTCTAACGAGACTTTAAGTAGGCTCGGTGCGTCAGGTGAAGGGCTGAAAGAAGACAAGTGTTTTCTCAGTTTGTTAATTATTCTTAACATAGCATAGGATCCCGGAGCGGGCCATCCTGTCTGCAAATGTTATGGCACATGCCATACTGCGGGTGCTGCCTTTATATTTTGTTTGTTTTTATTGGGAGAACTTGACTGTGGATGTGTTCATCACGCCGCTGATGCTGAATGTTGAGTCGACTGAATCGATATCACTAGTGGAGGCTATTGTTATTGGCATTGTTCAGGGACTGACAGAGTTCTTGCCCATTAGTAGCACTGCCCACGTCAAGATGGTGCCTGTTATTTTAGGCTGGGGTGACCCAGGTGTTACGTTTACAGCCATTGTGCAGTTGGGCAGCATTGTCGCGATTTTGGGCTATTTTTGGCAGGACATTCGGCAGCTGTTAGTGGGGATGTGGCAAGCGATCACCCGACGCGACTATGAGTCTCCTGATTTCCGCATGGGGGTGGGGATTCTCGTCGGCACAGTTCCTATTGTTATTTTTGGACTCATTATTAAGGTGTTCTTGGACGAGCAATACGAAAATGCTCGTAGCTCTATGGTGATTGGACTGACTTCCATTGGGCTGGCCATTTTTCTGGGATTGGCAGAGGTTGTTGGGAGTCGCAAGCGCGGCTATGAAGCCGTTGGCTTTCAAGATGGTGTCGGGATGGGGCTGGCCCAAGCCTTGGCATTAATTCCGGGGGTTTCACGTTCTGGGTCGACCATAACAGCAGGACTGTTTATGGGGCTGAATCGTGAAACCGCAGCACGTTTTTCTTTATTAATGGGGATCCCAGCGCTTTTGATCTCGGGTTTGGCGGAGTTTCTGAACCCTTTGTCACCAGTGGGTGTTACGCCCCTGGTTGTTGGGTTAGTAGCCTCTGCGGTTTCTTCTTATTTGGCAATTTATTGGCTGATTCGCTTTCTCAAGCGGCACACGACTTGGGTGTTTGTGTTCTATCGCATCGGTCTAGGATTGGCGATTTTGTGGGCGATTTTTTCTGGGCGCATGTCAAATATCTAAGGGATAAGGCATGATGTGGGATGGTGACTATGAATCGGGAGGCGTGATGCTCACGTCTGTCTCGGTGTGAATGTTTATGAGGCAGTCATCTATCCATCCTGCTGTAATTACCCGCGTCATGCCCGACTCCATTGCCGAAGCGTTGGGGTTTGAGTCGGGCGATCGCTTAGTGCGTATTAACGGTCAAGCACCTCGGGATCTGATCGACTACCAGTTCTTATGTGCGGACGAAGATTTGACCCTGGAGGTGCTTGATGCCAGGGGGGCTACTCACGTCGTAGAACTTGAGAAAGACTATGACGATGATCTTGGTTTGGAATTCGAGACAGCTTTGTTTGATGGGCTGATGCAGTGTAACAATCGCTGCCCGTTCTGTTTTATCGATCAGCAACCCCCTGGTAAGCGCGAGACGCTCTACCTCAAAGATGACGATTACCGATTGAGCTTCTTATATGGCAGCTACTTAACACTAACCAACTTGACGCCACCCGAATGGGAGCGTATTGCCCAATTGCGCCTATCGCCTCTCTTTGTATCCGTGCATGCGACTGAGCCAGAAGTGCGCTCACGGCTCTTAAAAAATCCACGAGCAGGTGAACTCCTCAAGCAGCTAGCCTGGTTTCAATCCCACCGCCTGCAAATCCATGCCCAGGTGGTGGTGTGTCCCGGCATCAATGACGGGGCTCACTTGGAGCAGACACTACGCGATTTGGCCCAGTTTCACCAGGGCGACGTCCCCACTGTGGCCTCTGCGGCGGTTGTGCCTGTTGGGCTGACCCGATTCCGGCCAAACCTGGATGAGCTGACGCCCGTGACGCCTACCAAAGCACAAGAGGTAATTGATCAGGTCATTCCGTTACAGACAGAATTTCGCCAGCAGTTAGGCACAACCTTTGCGTGGTTGGCTGATGAGTGGTTTTTGATTGCTAGGCAGCCTTTGCCGGCAGCGGAGGCCTATGAGAATTATCCCCAGATCGGTAATGGAGTGGGCTCAATTCAACAATTTCTGACAGCCTTTGATGAGGCTGCGACAATACTGCCCCAAGCATTGACAATGCCTCGCCACATCAACTGGGTTGTGGGTAATGCAGTTGAGTATGCTTTTCAACCTATCCTGAAACGGTTGAATCAGGTTGAAAAGTTGACTGTTGATATGGTTGCGATGAACAGCGACTACTGGGGACAGGAAATTACTGTCACAGGGTTACTCACAGGGCATGATTTGCAGTTACATCTGCGCGATCGCCCATTAGGAGATAGCATTCTGCTGCCCACGGTCATGCTAAAACCGACGGATCCTGGGGACCCTCAGAAATGGCTGTTCTTAGACGATATCAGCGTAGAATCCGTCAGTGCGGTGCTGCAGGTACCCATTTTGCCCGTTGAAGGCATCGAGGGTCTTATTCAAGCCTGCTTGCAGCCCCTTGTGGGTCAAAACTTCGTACCTACGAGTATTCACTAAACGATTCGGTAAAGTATTCTAGGTACGGGTTATCAAAACTTGAGCTCAAACTGCTTACTCTTAAGCTTCAGGGATTTTATGGGGAAAAGTATGCCACACCCTTGGTTGATTCGCTTCGAATTTAGTGCAGCGATCGCTCTACCATCGATGAGTTTGCTTTGGCTGGCCCTCCCAGTCAGGGCCGTTGAAAATCCTCATCCGCACCTACCCCCAACGGCTAATCTCGCTCAGCCTGACCATAGAGTAGCGGGGGAGGTTGATGCTCGCACTGCAGTGGCATCAGCTTCAGTGGCATCGTTTGATGATGCCACCGTAGGAACCGATGTTGGGCATGCCGGAGCATCTCTAGGGACAGCCCATGGAGAGAACGTTCATACTACCAGCAGCACTCCCAATTCTTTGGTCCCCCGCCAAGAGATACCGCCGCCTCCCTTCCTGGAGACAGTTAGTCAAACACCGGCAGCGCGCTTCAACAATCACCCTCAAAATCCTTCTGAGACAATTAGCGCCACCATTCAAATTGAACCGCCACAGACCCATACCTTATTGGGTGAGGCGAATTCTGTTGTTTGGGGATCATCCATTAGCGAAGCTACCGCATCCTCTAAGGCCACGATACCCGTAGATGCATCCATCGAGGCAGCCTCCGCTCTGCCGCCAGCTCAAGAGTTCCTGCCGTCAAGCCTGTTTTCATCGCCTAGCGCCGAGGCTTCGGTAGAAACGATTACCGAGCGATCGAGTCCCGTTGCAATTACCACTGTCAATCCGTCTGTCTCGCTTACCGCTGCTCCCCAAGCTGTGGAATCAACCTCGTCCACAGTGCTTTTCAGCCAAGCAGATCCAGCAGAACCGTCAGACCCCGTTGAGGATGAAACCTTTAGTCCTTTACCGGAGGCTGACCCGGTAGACGAAACCGAAGATACCTCACCTGCGGAACCGAATGTTCCTACGCTCGAACCGCCTGAGGATTTAGATGAAGAAGCAGCGCCAACTGACGATATCCCCACAGTCGAATCGTCTGAAGAGGATGAAGATTCACCTGAAGAGGATGAAGATTTACCTGAGGAAGATGAAGATGAGGACACTGCACCGCCAAGCAGTGGCACAGGAAATGCAGTTCCTATTCCTGAAGATAGGGTTCTTGATGACTTGCAATATCTTGATCCCAACCCCAACCCTCTCCTCATTCAAACAGAACCCGAAGAGGTTGAAATTATTGGACAACAGCCCGTTACATTGGCGCAAGCTGTTGAGCTAGCTTACCGGAACAACCCCGATTTGCAGATCGCGTTGTTAGAACTCGAACAAAGTCAAGCGGCTTTACGCGAAGCCCAAGCCGCTTTATTTCCTACCGTCACCTTAATTGGCACGCTACAGGCGCAAAATACGACTGAGCAGCGATCTATTTTAAGTGTCGATGCCGATGGTGATGGTGAATTGGATGTGGGTGATCAAGAGTCCTTAATCAGCTTCGAAGAGTTAGGCGCAGCTTTCACAGGGCAGATTCAGGTGAACTACGATCTCTACACTTCAGGGCAGCGAGCAGCATCCATTCGGGCGGCGGAAGAGCAAGTCCGATTTGATGAACTCGATGTTGAGCTAATCCAAGAAGACCTGCGTCTTGAAACAGCGACCAACTATTACAACCTTCAGATCGCCATTGAATCGATTCGGATTAATGAAGCGTTTTTAGAAGAAGCTGAACGCAACCTGCGCGATACTATCCTCCGTGAAGATGTGGGGGTGGGAACCCGCTTTGATGTGCTGCGGGCTGAGGTGCAAGCGGCGGATGCGCGTCAGGATTTGGTGAATGCCCAACGGGACCGTCAGGTTTCGGAAAGAGCCCTGGCTAGCCAACTAAACTTGCCTCCTTCCCTAACAATTGATACAGTTCCCGTTGAAGTGGCCGGTGACTGGCCCTTAAGCCTGGAAGAAAGCATTGTACTGGCGTTTCAAAATCGGGCTGAGTTAGAGCAACAATTGGTTCTGCGCGACCTGAACGACCAGCTTCGCCGGGCTGAGTTGGCGTTACTGGGCCCTCAAGTTGATCTGTTTGCCACCTATACGACTACTGAAGTCCTAACTGACGATAGTGGATTTGAAGATTCTTACCAAATTGGGGCGCAGGTTAGTTGGAACATATTCGAAGGCGGGGCTGCGAGGGCAAGAGCCCGTCAACGGGAGTTAGATATTGAAATTGCTGAGCGTTCATTTGAAGATGCTCGCAATGTGATTCGTCTATCGGTTGAAGATGCCTATTTCAATCTGCAATCCAACCTAACCAACATCGACACGGCGCGTTTATCCGTTGAGCAGGCTTCAGAAGCGCTCGATCTAGCAAATCTGCGATTTGATGCTGGTGTGGGTACCCAGTTAGAAATTCTGGATGCCCAATCCGATTTGACTGATGCTGAGGTTAATTTAGTGCAGGCGATCGTGGGTTACAACCAGTCGCTAGCAGATATAGAGCGCGCGATTAGCAGCATTCCTCAAGGCTACTATCTGGATCTGCCGTATTAGGTGGAAGCGGTAAAATGCGGAATTCCAAAATCCGAGTTCCGCATTATGGTTCTGCCAGATCAGTAAAATCGGGGCTTGCAGGGAGAGAATCCTGATTCCACTCGATGTCTGGCATCCGAGCAGCGGCTTTGCGGAGAGCGACTTCCCAATGCTTACGCATCTTGATCAGGTAAGGATCACCAGCCCGAAATTGAGCCCGATGTTTGATCGCAAAGCTGTCGGTTTCGTACATCACCATGTTGATGGGTGGGCCAACCGAGAGATTTGATCGCATGGTTGAATCAATCGAGAGCAGGGCACATTTCGCAATTTCATCGAGCGATGATTCGAAGGTTACGGTTCGGTCCAAGATGGGTTTGCCATACTTAGTCTCGCCGATTTGCAGAAAAGGAGTTTCTGGAGTGCTTTTGATGCAATTGCCTTGGCTGTAAATTAAGTAGAGCTGAGGAGCTTCCCCACGAATTTGCCCCCCGAGCAAGAAATTACAGTGAAAATCAATATTGTCTTTTTTGAGCCAGGGTCGATCCACTTCTTGGAGCTTACGAATACAACTGCCCATGTAACGGGCGACGTCGTACAAAGTGGGTAACGTGTGGAGATTAAGTTCGGCATTGACAACAATGTCGCGCTCCAAGATGTGAAGCACTGCTTGGGTAAGCGATAAGTTCCCAGACGTGCAGAGCATGAGGACACGATCGCCAACGACTGAGAAGTCAAACAACTTACGATAAGAGGAAATATACTCAACCCCAGCATTAGTACGAGAGTCCGCTGCCAGTATGAGTCCTTGCCGTCCTAGGATTCCTAGACAATAAGTCATTGATATTGAGACATCCACGAGCAATTGCCATCCTGAGACATACAGAAGTCTTGTAGTTAAACTGAGCCTGATCAAGGAGTTCACTCCTAGGCCTGTTCATAGCCCCACTCCTAGTGCTACACACAATTGCGTATAGATAGAATTTCCTACCTGACGGTTATCCTCTGATTCTTCAGAATGGCTTACTCCAAACCCTAGCTTGAAAATCTGATTAAAAAAACACCGAGAGTAGAAAAACCCTCAGTGTTCTTAACATTCCATGGGGTTACCCATCAAACGAGTTCGCCAAAGCGCGGATGCTTCCATCAGAAAAGGCAGCGTCACCGCCGCTAAAGAAGGGCATCGCAACACATCTCCTGAACCGAACTGGCACTGATCCCATCAATCGAGAGCACAATCAATTTCCCAGCATCCTGAGATTAACGCTAAGGAAACCTAAGTTAGATGCATAATCTCGCCAAGGAAGTGTATGAGTACCCTCTGGTATCTCCTTTGCAAACAAGGGAAACTCAGTTCTTCCCAGTGACAAAGGAGCACCGGAGGGGGATACATCACTATCTGGATAATCCGACAAACTGTATTGACACAACAGCTAGAGAGACCTACGAGCCCGTCTGCTTGCTGGAGGTCTGGATGTAGAGAATTAAGAGAAATACTGTCGGCACTAGAACAAACAAAATACTAGCTACAAA
Organism: Cyanobacteria bacterium J06639_14; assembly: GCA_039818605.1. Classification (GTDB taxonomy): domain Bacteria; phylum Cyanobacteriota; class Cyanobacteriia; order Phormidesmidales; family Phormidesmidaceae; genus SIO1E4. The sequence goes on from JBCBTQ010000231.1 coordinate 6,988, forward strand.
TCCAAGGTTATTAACTTCCATCGCTCAAAACCTACTCTACGCTCTACTACAACAGCCATACATAGTTTACGACATCAGACCCCAAGGATTGGTTAAGAGGAAATTTACCCTGGGAAGAAATCAATCGTGCGGGCAATCAAGACTTATTTTTTACTCTTGGGTTTTGTCCGGACAGTTACGGGGCCATTGACAATGACCTGGCAAGCAAGGCGGCAATTTTCGGGGCGCTTGCGCAACTTACGCTCCTCGACAGGTGTCTTAGGCGAGAGATTCTCCATCCCTTCCACAATTTCCACAACACAGGTGCCGCATTGACCGTATCCGCCGCAGTTCACCATCTTGCCCACGAAGGTATAAAGATCAATCCCGTTCTCCATTGCTTTGTAGCGAAGGTTTGCTCCATCGGCTGCAATCACTTCTTTACCTTCTTCAAGAAACTTAATATCCGCCATTTTTAACCTCCTCTACACATCCATAGCTACTGAAATCCTGACTTCTTGGCCGACGACAAGGATTTTCTGAATTCAAGTAATACCTGGCAAACCTCACTCCAGTCTCGCGGTATTGGACCTCTCTTGCACAGGTTTTTCACACTAGTTACACTTCTTTATACAATCTTGCCTGCCAGCTTATAACCATGGCGTTGACCTGATTTAATCAAAGCTGCTGTTTGCGTAGCGCGATCGCATGTTTATGGATTAATCTCGCCCTCAAAGCGAGTGCTTGAGGAACTCAGCGGTGTTAAGTCTGGTAGGCTGGTTACTATCCATGATTCTTAATAAAACTGCAAGAAAACTGTCGAAATTAAGAGGAGGAGAGTAGTCAATGGGACTACCCTGGTATCGCGTACATACGGTCGTTTTGAACGACCCAGGGCGCTTGATTTCTGTTCACCTGATGCACACCGCACTAGTAGCGGGGTGGGCAGGTTCTATGGCTCTATTTGAGCTGGCTACCTTTGATCCCAGTGATCCTGTTCTAAACCCCATGTGGCGTCAGGGAATGTATGTGCTTCCCTTCATGTCTCGCTTGGGAGTTACTCAGTCCTGGGGGGGCTGGAGCGTCACTGGTGAAACTGCTGTTGACCCTGGCTTCTGGAGCTTTGAGGGGGTTGCCGTAGCTCATATTGTGTTGTCCGGTTTGTTGTTCTTGGCGGCCTGTTGGCATTGGGTTTACTGGGATTTGGATCTGTTCCGCGATCCAAGAACGGGTGAGCCTGCCTTAGATTTGCCCAAAATGTTCGGGATTCATCTATTTTTGTCTGGCTTACTTTGCTTTGGCTTTGGTGCCTTCCACTTAACGGGTCTTTGGGGACCTGGGATGTGGGTGTCTGACCCTTACGGTCTCACGGGGCATGTACAGGCCGTTGCCCCAGAATGGGGGCCTGCTGGGTTTAACCCCTTTAATCCCGGAGGCATCGTAGCCCACCATATTGCGGCTGGGATTGTCGGTATCATTGCTGGCTTATTCCACCTGACGGTGCGTCCTCCACAGCGCCTCTACAAGGCCTTGCGGATGGGGAACATTGAAACGGTTCTATCCAGTAGTATTGCTGCGGTATTCTTTGCTGCCTTCGTTGTCGCTGGGACGATGTGGTACGGCAATGCGGCAACCCCGGTTGAGTTGTTCGGACCGACTCGTTATCAATGGGATGCCGGTTACTACCAGCAGGAAATTGAACGTCGTGTTCAGGCTGCCACATCTAATGGAGCCTCGCTGTCGGAAGCGTATGCTGAGATTCCTGAGAAGCTGGCTTTTTACGATTACGTCGGTAATAGCCCTGCTAAGGGTGGCCTTTTCCGGGTTGGCCCCATGGACCAAGGGGATGGTATTGCTCAGGGTTGGCTAGGTCACCCTGTCTTTACG
>JBCBTQ010000232.1:0-8823 GCA_039818605.1 Cyanobacteria bacterium J06639_14
TTCAGGGTTAACTCTAGGGCTTGAAATTGGACAATGTCGCGCTCGGTCACAATCCCAAGCGGTCGAACGATAGACGAACTAGCCTGAGGTATCGACTCAGACTCGACAATCACCACGCAGCTAACCCGATGCGTTTTCATCTGCTCTGCTAGCTGCAGCACAGTTGCCTCTGGCGGTGCACTAATAACCTGAGAAGACATGACTTCGCCAACTTGACGCAACTTGAGCAAATCGGTAGCTTGTAAGGAGTTATGGAGATCAGTCTGAGTCAGCACTCCGACTACTTGACTCTGATCATCGACGACCGGAACATGACGAATGCGCTGCCGACGAAATAGATTCAGGACGTGAAATGCATCTTGAATTTCAGATTCATGCAAGGTTGTCACATTCCGGGTCATGACATCGGTCACTAAAATCTGAGCAAAGGAAACACCTTGCGCAGTTAATCGCACCACATCACGCTCAGTGATGATGCCAACTAATTGATCATCATCGATAACCAGGGCAAAACTCGACCGTTTTGCGATCGCTGTTGGTGAAATAGAGGTAGATGATTCCGATGCCAACAAATTATCAGGGGACCGTTGACTCATCAGTGTTACAACATCTAGCAAAGACCGATCAGGTGTAACGCATAAAGGATGGCGATCCATTAAAACTTCCCTTATTTTCTTAGTGCTGTTATAGGTCAATATAGCGGTTATCTATAGTGCTTTCATCGATACCTCAGTAGGAACTCAAATAATCTCACCAGGCAAAATCAGAATTAAAGACCTAGCTTCTCGGAGTGCAAGCTTAAATTTCACACCGTATCTTTCTAGAAAAAATTATTCGAAAACATAATTCCTTCTGTTTTTCATCTCTAAACCTCTAATCATTTAGAGTCTTAACCAGGTAGAAAAATATTACGATTCCGCATCTAATATTTGAGTATCTTTCCAGGTTGACTGACGAAAAACCTGAGAATCTAATACTGCTGCAGATTAGGTGAAGCCTTGCAATTGTGGCTTTTCCTCATGTCAAAAGAATGATGATTCCCTCTCTAACACATCAAATAGTCAGCATGAAATTAAGGGTTTTAGTGCTTATTTAGAAAACCTTTCGGGTGATTTGCAGGCTAAAAATAAATTCTATTACTTCTGAAAGGTTCATGAGATCTCAGCCGATCGATGAGATTTTTCTCATGGATAATTGATGAAGGTTTTCTCATGGATAATTATTCATATCTTTATGTAAATCCACGCCCCATAAGAAATAATCTAAGGTGTCAACTATACTTAAGGAGTGAATTTGAGGCTTTTATAAGTGGGCCAAAATGCCTGTTAAATATATCTAAAGGTTAAGTTGAGTGGTTGAGATTTATTTTGGCTCGCATAGCAATTTTTGCAAACTTTCTATCTTGTTAATTACTAGCTTGCGATTAAACTCATAGAAGTTTGCGATGCTGATGCTTATTTTAGGGTCAGTACGAGTTAAGCGTACCTTTACAGCTTTTGAACGGAAACATGGGATTTTCAGCTAAGGACAGCATCAGGGTTTCTGTTTATCCCGTACTCACGTTGTTTATCGGTGACCTTCATCGTCATAGCTCTGGATCTAATTCCTTGAGTTACTGAAATTCCCTGCTTATAGACTGTCAAGAAGTCAGCTCGCAAGAGGTAGAAGGAGGCGAAATCCTTGTAGATGACAAGATGCAGGATTTTGATTTTAAGGTTTAGTTTGTCAATCTACGCTTATTTAAACGCGTGGATTCATGAAACCTGAATATCTGAATACTTCTTTGTGATGGCCTTATGCTCTACCAAGGTTTGAAATGGCCAGCATAGGAGGTCTTAGCACCCCAATGTTTCTTCCTAAACTATTCAAAAATATTAAGTTTCAATCGGCTGCCCATGAAGTTTTCAGTAGCCCTGAGATGTTATTACAGCGAATTTTAGCTTGTAACCGAAATCGGTTTTCAGGCTGCTTAATCTTAACGGTGCTAGCCAGTCAGATGCAGACCTGGAGTTTGTATTTTCTCAATGGGCGGCTTGTTGGTGGTATCAGAGAGGTTCATCCAGTGCGGTGTTGGTATCAACAAATCGTTCGGTATTGCCCGCAACTGAGTCATCAGATCGCCCGTCATCTGAGTGACTTCTCCCAGCTTTGTGACTATTCATCGCTGGCGCAAAGAGTCACCCAAGGACAACTGTTGCAAAGTCAAATGATTGCAGTTGTAAAAGGCTATCTGAGTGAAATACTATTCGATTTCATCCAAGCCCAACAATTCGATAAACCCACCTCAGATATCCAGGTAGACTACTACACCTTTTGTCAGGAGATTACAGCTTTACCTTCAGTCTTGATTCAGCCTGTTCATACTATCCAGCAAGCTACGCAAGTTTGGAGTGCTTGGAACCGAGTCGGCTTGAAAAAATGGTCTCCCAATCTTGCCCCAGTCATTCAGGATGCGGAAGCCTTACGACGGCAAACATCCCCAACTGTATTTAAAAATCTCACTCAACTCATTGATGGCGATCGCACGCTCCGTGACCTGGCCATCATACAGAAGCAACATTTGCTCCTTTTAACGCGATCGATCATGCCCTACGTTACACAAGGAATGATGGATCTAGTCACGGTTCCAGATATGCTAACTCCCCCGCGCCTTGCCCGAACAACATCAGTCCAACCGGTACGACGTCAACCGACTGATCCACTCATTGCTTATCTCGAGGACAGTCGATTTGATCGTAAGGCAATGGAGCAAATTCTCAGGCAAGCCGGGTATCGGTTTACCAGTATCGGCGATTCAGTTCAAGCCTTACCTTGGCTACTTGAACAAAAGCCAGATTTGATCTTTTTAGATGTGCTCATGCCTGACCTAAGTGGCTATGAAATCTGTAGTTTGATCCGACAGGTTTCGATGCTCAAGGATACACCCATCATCATTGTGTCCAGTCGTGATGGGATTGCTGATCGGACCCGAGCCAAAACGGTAGGTGCTTCAGACTTCTTAGCTAAACCCATAACGTCGGAAAAGGTTCTAGCCATCTTATGGAAGCATTTGTTGATACCACCATCACCGTCCCAACACATACAGCCTGCAATCCCAAACTTGTAACTGCAAACTCAAGCGCAGCCTTCTGTAAGGTGACTTTTAAAATAAATCCGTTAGCGTTCGGATCAAGCAAGATTCTAGGGATGCATCCCGATTTTGCAAATGACCCTCAACCCTGGCCGCTCAAACCAGTCTCGGCCCCAATGTAAGGGCTTCAACCGAATAGGGCTATCGTCTCTAGCAATGCTTCCGCGACATTAATTCTAGGTAGCATAGGGGCGTCAACAGGGGCCATAACGATCAAAAGGGGATGCAGGAGCGGTATGACAGGGATTCAGTTATTAGTACTCGATATTGATGGCACGATCGCAGGGCATACCAATCAGGTGACGACTGGTGTGAAGCAAGCCATCGCCGCTGTCAAAGCCAAGGGCATCCAAGTCGCGATCGCGACGGGACGCATGTACCAGGCTGCCGTGCGTTTCCATACAGCCGTCGGCTCTACCCTGCCCCTGATGTCTTACCAGGGTGCGCTGATTAAAGATCCTCAATCGGGCAAAGTCTACCGTCATACGCCCTTATCCAGGCAACATACCCTAACGCTGCTAAAGGATCTGGCAATTCTAGAAGCCGAGCAACAGCTCTCCATTCACCTCTACATTGACGATCAGCTGTATGTTCGCTCGATCCTGGCAGAAACTCAGGACTATGCTGATCGTTCCGGCGTTGAGCCCATTGCCGTAGGGGAACTGATCCCATTTCTTGAACAGCAACCGGCAATCGAAACCACAAAGCTACTGGCTTTAAGCTCCGACGCCGCGATCGTGACCGATATTCTTAGACGCCTCCAAAAAACCTACTCGCCTCAAGAACTTTACCTCACCCAATCGATCGCGACGTTTTTTGAAGCGACCCATCCTCTATCCAACAAAGGCGCTGCCGTAAAGTTCCTTGCCGAAGACCTACTAGGACTCAAGCACGATCAAGTCATGACGATTGGTGATAACTTCAATGATTTAGAAATGCTCCGCTATGCCGCCATTGGTGTGGCCATGGGGGACGCCCCTGATGGCGTGAAAGCGATCGCCGATTGGGTCGCTCCCAGCGTCGAAGTCGATGGGGTGGTGGCAGCCATTGATCGCTTTCTGCTGCCCTAGCCAGCCATTTTTCCCAGAGGATCGGGGATCGCCTGCAAATAAAGTAACTGTTCTGGGAGTTAGAAGGGTAGGAGAGTGGAAGGGTGTTCAACAGATGGTGAGATTTGTCAGAACGCAAAGCCTTGCGTCCTGAAGGTCGGCGCAAATCACCACGGGGAAATTCCCTCTCGACACGAAAAATAGTCCTGATTGCTGATGGAGCCTGAGTACTCTATATAGCTTTCAGCTTGTTTTCAATTACCGTCAAAAGCCTTTAAAAATCAGAAAGAGTGCTGACGACTGGCCGTGTTTCGTCTCAGCACTCTTACTGGTTCGCTCCTCACACAATATTGAATATATCTGACCCGTCCCTCTTTGTCACTATTCCCTCAACTCTCTTTGCTTTAAATTTTCTTATCAAAAAGGAGTCGGTCCTGCCGCAAGACAACTTCCAAATCAGGGAAATGCCCCGTAGACAAGGGTTTACGGCGATTTTTTCGGCGTCAACATCTCAATCCTGACGGAAACTATTCTTGTAAGACCGATAGGCTCCTTCACACAATCAGCACATTCTTAACCTCAAAAGCATCGCCAGTCCTGCCTGACCTGTTCCCCTCTCCACCTTCCACCCTCTAGTTACGGACGAGGCATTTGAGTCTGAATCTCCATGATTAGGACAAAAGATTATCGATCAAATGCCTCGCCCCTTTTACCCTCGCCCCCTTCACCCTTTCACCCTCCTACCCCTCCCTCTATCCTGTAAGAGCAGGCTCATTAAAACAGAGCATGAAACCATCTGTGAAAGGATTCTTTGCACCGCTGCAGAAAGTCTGGCAGCGTTTTTGGGTGAGTGAAGAGCAAATTGCCGCTCACCTGCAAGCAGTGCGTGAGCAATTGCCCACGACCGAGGTCGTTTTAATCGGCAAACCTCAGGCCGGAAAAAGTTCTATCGTCAGGGGCATGACCGGACAGCCTGCCGACATCGTGGGGCAGGGATTTCGACCCCATACACGCCACACCGAACGCTACCCCTACCCCTCAGAAGACCTGCCACTCCTGGTGTTTACTGACACGGTAGGGTTAGGCGATGTCGAACGCCAGACAGCCGACATCATTGCCTCCCTTAAACAAACCCTAGAGCAAGACCGTCAGCGATCGCGCATCTTCATCCTGACGGTAAAAGTTACTGATTTTGCCACCGATAGCCTGCGACAGGTAATCACCCAGCTCAAAAAAGAGTTTCCTCACATTCCCTGCTTACTGGCCATTACCTGCCTGCATGAGCTGTACGCTTCACCAACCGCCAATCATCCTCCCTACCCTCCTCAGCTAGATGCCATTACCCGTGCGGTTGAAGCGATGCAGGCAAATTTTGCCACGCTCTGCGATCGCACATTGCTACTCGACTTCACCCTAGAAGAGGATGGGTATGATCCCGTCTTTTATGGATTGGTTGCCCTGAGTGATACTTTGGATGAACTATTACCTCAAGCCGAAGCTCAGGCAATTCATCAGCTTCTCGAAACCGATAACCGTGGCAAAGCGATCGGGGACTTATATCGACGGGTAGCGCGCCATTACATTAGTGCCTTTGCGGTCATGGCAGGGATTGCTGCAGCGGTTCCACTACCGTTTGCCACCATGCCAGTACTCACCAGTTTGCAAGTGTCCATGGTCGTTGTCCTGGGGCGCGTATATAACCAGAAATTGACTATGGCCCAGGCTTTGGGCGTTGTCAGTACACTGGCTGGGGGATTTTTTGCTCAGGCCGTGGGACGTGAGTTAGTCAAATTCATTCCGGGTATTGGCAGTGTTGTTGCCACCTCTTGGTCGGTAGCTTACACCTGGGCCTTAGGTGAGGGGGCGTGTGTCTACTTTGGCGACTTGATGGCGGGCAAAGTTCCTGATCCTAATGCGATTCAACAGTTAATGGACAAGACGTTTCAGAAGACTCGGCAGGCACTACAAGCCGAAAAGAGCGGGAATCCCCCCCGCTGATAAGGCCAAAACTCCACAAAATAAAAGATGTTCAGCACGGCCCAGGATGCTGTCAGGACTCTGAGGAGAACATATGGTCAAATTGAAGCCATGGCAATGGGGTGTTTTACTGGTTCCTCCGATCATGTTGCTCGGGGGATTAGGCATTGTCGCGGGGATTCAACTTCACACTTGGGGACTGACATGGCTATGGGGTGTGGTGGCTTTGGGTGTGGTGGGTTGGCGTTGGTTGTTAAGCCGCTGGACGCGACCGACTGCGGATACCTTGGAGGCGTCCTTAGCAGCGGTGCGATCGCAGCTCCAAGACACCCTCGCCCCCCCTCTGTCTGAAACGGCCCAGACCGTCTCGCCGGATTACGTTGAAGCCATCCTGCGCCGCACCCTGGAAACTGCACGGCAAGATTTACCCCTCTGGGAAGACTTGCCCACGTTTGCAGAACGCTGCCAACAGCTCATCCAAGACATTGCCCATCTCTACCACCCGGAGGTGAAATATCCGCTGCTCAATGTCTATGTAACGCAGGCCTATGGTTTGATTCGTGGCACTGTAGACGAGTTGGATCGCTGGATGCGGGTAACCGCTCCGGCCCTCAACCAGGTGACGGTGGCTCAGGTATACCAGACCTACGAGACCTACCAAGCTCTGGAAAAACCGCTGCGCCGCGTCTGGAAAGTATTGGATATCAGTCAATGGCTGTGGAATCCCTTTGCGGCAGCAGCAAAGACCCTGGGTCGTCCTTTGGATCAGGAAGCTAACCAGCAACTGCTGATTAACTTTAGTCAGATTCTGCGGGAAACAGCACTAACGATTCTGTGTCGCCAAGCGATCGCCCTCTATGGTGGGCAAACGGCCCTGGTTCTGGAAGATACGGCACCGTCGTCAACGCAAACTCAGACCTTGCGGGCGCTTATGGAAGCGGCAGATTCTGCCGACATCATTCAAGCCGCATCCGTTAATCTGCTCCTGGTCGGTCGTACTGGGGCCGGTAAAAGCAGTTTGATCAACACCTTGTTTCAACAAGATCGCGCAGCAGTGGATGTTTTGCCCAGTACCGATCAAATCGCCAGCTATCGGTGGGAAACCCCGGCCCAGGATGCTCTGGTGCTGTGGGATAGCCCAGGCTATGAACAGGTGGAGCGGGCTGATTTGCGACAGCAGGTCCTGGAGCAAGCTGCGATCGCAGATGTGCTCCTACTCGTTACCTCTGCCCTTGATCCAGCCTTGGAAGCCGATCTGGCCTTTCTGCAAGATATCGCCAAGCAAGGCCACGACATCCCCGTATTCCTGGTGCTCACCCAGGTGGATCGCCTGCGCCCCCTGCGCGAATGGCAGCCCCCCTACGATTGGCAGCAGGGCGATGGCCCCAAAGAACGGCATATGCGTGAGGCCGTAGCGTACCGTTCGGAACAGTTGGGCGACTGGGTGCAAGGTATACTCCCCATCGTGACCACCTCAAGTACCGATAATCGGGCTGCTTGGGGCGATGATGCCCTGGTCCTGCAACTGGTGGAGGCGATCGCTCCCGCCAAAGCGCAGAAACTCGCCCAATTCCTGCGTAGCCGTGATGCCCGCATTGCTGCTGCCGCCCGCTTAATTGAGCGTTACGCCCTCCAAATGACCAGCAGCCAGGGACTGGTCGCGATCGTCAAAACCCCCTTATTTGTGTTTTTATCCACCCGCTTTACCGGAACTGCCGACTTAGGTAACCTCCTGGCTCAAACGATCCCCGCTGAACAAATACCTGTCGTGGCCAGTAAACTCATGCTGACCTACGAACTGGCAAATCTTTTAGCCGAGCAGAACACCCTACTCCGTCCCGGTGAAATGCTGAAACTATGGCCACTGCTACTACTCCACAACAACCGCCCCCCCGCCCAAAATGCCTGGGCCTGGGGACAAGCACTCGTGGAATATTGGACAAAAGACGTGTCCGTTCCAGCCTTAAAAACTCGCTTCGCATTTTATCTAGAACAGCAAGCATCCATGCCTGCTCCGATCCGTGAAAGCAATGCAGGGTGGAGGGTAGAGGGTAAAAGGGGCGAGGCATTTGATCGATAATCTTTTGTCCTAATCATGAAGATTCAAGCTCAAATGCCTCGCCCGTAACTAGAGGGTAGAGGGTGGAGAGTAGAGGGATACCGCTGTGTAAAGACACAACTTGCTAAGTCCCACACGAGCCTCAACCGCCGTGTAAAGACGCAACTTGCTAAGTCCCACGAGCCCCAACCGCCGTGTAAAGACGCAACTTGCTAAGTCCCACGAGCCCCAACCGCCGTGTAAAGACACAACTTGCTAAGTCCCACACGAGCCCCAACCGCCGTGTAAAGACGCGACATGTCGCGTCTCCCGCAGACCATCACCCGCCGTGTAAAGACGCAACTTGCTGAGTCCCACACGAGCCCCAACCGCAGGATGTATCGCCTCCCACAAGATCGTCACCCGCAATGTAAAGACGCGACATGTCGCGTCTCCCGCCGTCACCCGTCTACACTACCGGCCTCGTCATCAACAAAATATCGCCCGTATAGTGAATCAGTGGATGAGGCACAACCTGAGCCCGATCACTCACTAATTCGGACATTCGCAACCATGTATCGGAATTGTTTCAACAGCATGGCATTGAGGCCGACCGGATTGAATTGCTG
>JBCBTQ010000233.1:0-8795 GCA_039818605.1 Cyanobacteria bacterium J06639_14
ATCTATCTGGGACACCTTGCGAACATGTCCTCGGCCCCAGCGGGCAAGTAGGGGCGGTTTGCCGCTATCCCCATAATATTCAGGCATTGTTCCCGGAGGATGCTGATCTGGTGGCGCTTGGGGCTGAAAGTTACTTAGGGATTCCCATTCTTGACCAAAAAGAGCAAATATTAGGGCACATTGCGGTGTTAGACACCCACCCTTTGTCTGATGCCGAAATTGAGAATCAAGAGGCCATGCTGAAAATCTATGCGGCTCATATGGGTGCTGAAATGGAGCGGCTAGCCGCGGAAACCGCCCTCCACCAAAAAGCCATCGAACTCGAAACCACCTTGGAGGATCTTCGTCAGACTCAAGTCCAACTGGTCCAAACAGAGAAAATGTCCTCTTTGGGACAATTGGTCGCAGGGGTTGCCCATGAAATTAACAACCCCGTCAGTTTTATCCATGGCAACTTGCATCATGTAGACAGCTATGTAGCGGATCTCTGCCAACTCATTCAGCGTTACCAGCACTACTACCCCGAACCTCATACGGCTATTCAGACACTGGAAGACACAATTGAACTTCCTTTCTTGATAGAAGACTTGCCCAAGGTCATAACATCGATGCAAGCAGGGACCAATCGAATTCAACACATTATTCAATCCCTACGCATCTTTTCACGCTTGGATGAGGCTGCCGTAAAAGCCGTTGATATCCATGAAGGGATTGATAGTACGTTAGTCATTTTAGGCAACCGTATCAAGGCCAATGGCAACCAGGCGGCAATTACAGTCGTCAAACACTATGGCAATTTACCTCTGGTGGAATGCTTTGCAGGGCAGCTTAACCAGGTATTCATGAATATTCTCAGTAATGCCATTGACGCTCTCGAACCGCAGCGATCGCAGACTGAAAAAGCAAACACAACTCAAGAGTCACCCCAAATCACCATTACAACTCAAGCTTTAGATCCGGAAACCGTCCAAATTCAAATTGCTGATAATGGGCCTGGAATTCCCACCTCAGCGCAACCGCGCTTGTTTGATCCTTTTTTCACAACGAAACCCGTTGGCAAAGGTACAGGTATGGGGCTTTCTATCAGTTACCAAGTGGTGACAGAAAAACATCAAGGTACGTTGAAATTCACCTCTAGCCAAACCTCTCCGAGCCGTGGAACAAGCTTTATCGTTACGATTCCGGTCCAGATAAGGTAAAAGGTCTGACTGCCAACGTACCTTGCCAAATAACATTCACGTATGATGACGGTGATTTAATCGTCGTACATTCGAGCTTCTAACGCATTGGGATTTTCTTCGCAATACAGCTCAAATTGACTCTTAGGTTTTTCCACAAAGTCACTTTTTTTGAGAATATCACTGATCGAAATAACGCCTAGGAGTCCCCCTTTGATAACAGGTGCCCGACGAATTTTGGCCTGAGCAAATAACCGAGCGACATACTCAACACCCAGCTCTGGATTCACGACAATACAAGGCTTAGTCATGATTTCATATACCCGCATTTCCTTGGGGTCATGACCAAAAGCTGCAACCTTATAAATGATGTCAGTTTCAGTCACCATACCGTAGGGGTCCATGGCATAACGGGGTTCGACAATTAAAGCCCGTAGTCCTTTATCTTTCATCAACTTCACAGCTTCCGCAACGGTTGCCGAGCCGCGAATAGTCACGACTTCCTTCGTCATAATCTCTTCTGCTTTCATCATGATGTTGTAGTCTCCTTTTGAATTTTCAGTACAACCAACTGTCCTATCCTGAATCAACAGATAGGTTCGAAAAACTCACTTGTCAGTTACTAACATCCGGGGCCTGAAAGGCAGCATGCCGCTAGCTTGACTCCGGATACTAAATCCGTACCCACCCTCTAATTGAGAGACGCGGCATGTCGCGCTCTACAGGTATCACCTATTTCTCATAACGGGGGTTAACCATTCGAATTCGGTATGACTTCTGACTTCCTTCCTGCTGCGAATACATTCCCGTCAGCCTACTTTTAATCTTCGTAAATCCGACATTCTTCAGCGTCTGGATTATCCCTGCAGTATTGCTCAAATGAGGGCTTTTCCTCTTGTTTTCTCTTACGCTGATCGGCGGCTGCCATCTGTAGTTCTTCAACGACATCCCACGCTGCGGCACATTCTGGCGACGTATCCCCTTTCTCTTTGCAAATAGCGCGGGCCTCTTCACGAGCAACTTCCACACGATCTTCAATAAAAAGTTGCTTGGGCTTTTCGACAAAATCACTCTTATGGAGAATGTCGCTAATCGATATCACGCCGAGTAAACCATCTTGGATCACTGGAGCGCGACGCGTTTTCGTCTGTGCGAATAAGCGGGCAACATACTCGACCCCCAGATCCGGATTAACGACGACGCAAGGTTTGGTCATGATTTCATATACCCGCATGGTTTTGGGGTCATGACCAAAAGCCGCAACTTTATAGATAATGTCGGTCTCGGTTACCATGCCGTGAGGATCAGCTGCGTAGCGAGGTTCAACGATTAAAGCGCGTAGCCCTTTATCCTTCATTAACTTCACAGCTTCGGCGACCGTTGCCGAACCGCGAATCGTGACCACCGTTTGGGTCATGATATCTGATGCTTTCATCATAGGCTTTACCTGTTTGGCTGTATTTGCTAGGGGATGAAAAGATGAGCATGCTGAGGCTACCGAGGTTGGCCTCTAAAACGTGCGCGAAACAAAATGTGGCTGCGGCTGGCTCGTCGCTTTCTCGGTGCGGGTCGACAGGCATGCTTGAGGTTGTACCCAGCGCGGAACTGCCGCTTCGGCAGTCTGTTGCCTCGAACTCACATAGCCAGGCGCATACGCTTCCAAGACCTTACCTGCGGGGAAACCCATAACCATCAAGTAATCACAGGCTTCGCAGGCTGTCTGCACAACATAATCGCATCCAGGTTCTTGACGATCGCTCAACACCTGACGTTCGGCAAAGTCACCGCAGTTTGGACATCGCACCCTTTGAACTTCTGACATAGCGGAACCTCCGAAATTTCAGGAAGAGAGTCTCGAAGCTGACGCACTAGAACATTAATGCACCACAATTAACAGGAACTGTTCGTCAGAGTAGGTTCTCTAACGCGCCAGTGAAGGTCTCATAGGGTTTGACGCCGATCAGCGTCTCAACTAACTCGCCTTGCTTAAAGAACATCACTGCAGGAATGCTTTTAACGTTAAATCGCTTCGCAACGGCTCGATTGGCATCTAAATCTAACTTGAAAACCTTGACGCGATCGCCATAATCCTCCGCCAGTCGATCCATCAAAGGTGCTACCAGTTTACAGGGACCGCACCAGGTGGCTGTACAGTCAACCACGAGTATCGTCTCGTTTTCCAGTAGTGAATCAAAGGTTTCTTCGTTTTCAATAAAAGTGGCCGTTCCCATTACGGTGCCTCCAAAAGCAGTGAACTTCAAGAATATCTGTTTGTGCGACCGGACTTCCTGAGCGCTGAATAAATTGCGATGCACAGGGGCTCTCTAAACTTGCGCTAGGCGACTGGATTGATTGACCAGCAGCAAATTTTGCAATGCCTGTGCGACTTCATCAGGCGAACAGTTGCCATCAATCTTGAGCAGGCACTCGCGCCTCGCATAAAAGTCGATTAAAGGAGTGGTATCCGATTGATAGACCTCCAAGCGGCGGCGAATGGTCACTTCCGTATCATCTTGGCGACCGCGCGCTAACATGCGTGCTACCAGATTTTCAGTCGACACCTCAAAGTAAAGTGCCTGAGGATACGGTTGTTGAACAATCGTCAATAATTCATCGAGTGCTTGAGCTTGGGCCAAAGTGCGTGGAAACCCATCCAGAATCCAGCCCTGTCCCATATCTGGTTGGCCAAAACGCTCACGAATGAGGTCCATAATCAACCTGTCGGGCACCAGTTCACCCGCTTCCACATGGGTGCTGGCTTGCATCCCGAGGGAAGTTTCGCCTGTAATTGCTGCCCGCAAAATATCACCCGTTGAAATGTGGGGAATCTGCCAACGTTCAGCCAGAATACTTGCCTGTGTTCCTTTACCTGCACCTGGGGGGCCTAAAAATATGAATTGCATTGATCCTAAAGTTAAGTCAGATTAAATACAGAGGTTGATACACTAAAAGCAAAGCCACTAAGCTGTTAACGGTGATGAGTGCTGAACCACTAAACAATCAAGAGGTCTGGAAACGACTTGAGCGCGGACGGCAAGCCAAGGCTAGCAATGGTGGATATGCGGGCTATGGTTCGCCTGCCTTCGGCCAAAAATCGGTCAACGGTGAACTGATTGATGATCCAGCGGAATGCGAAATCATTGAACTGATTCGTCGTCACCATAAATCTGGCAAGTCCTTGCAGAAAATTGCTGACTGGTTAAATCAACAGGGCTACAGCACCAAGCGGGGGCAAACTTGGCAACGCATTTCAGTTAAGCGAGTGTTGGATCGCCTCTACGGAAGAGAGCCTAGGACTCGAGGGGTAACGCCCAAAAATCCTTAAGCGCTGAAGATAGCGTCCTCAACCTTAGCGATGAAACTGCTGGCAACCTTTTTGGCGTAAAACCCAGGCCTGCCAGCAGTCTTACGACCTTCTCTGTAACGTCTCTCATTATATACCAAAAAGTTTTGAAAACATTCACTCGCAATTATTTATAGAGTTAGGCTGTTACATCCCTGGCCCCAAGTCTGAGTCATGCTGCGGTCTGTAACCCTTTAGATAGATATCATGGCAATGCTGCTGCAGAAGCAGCTCACATTTATTCGTCTGGCCAGTTCATTAGGTAGGACCGATGTCCTTTAAGACGCCACTTTCCTGGGCTCCTGACCTGGAAGATGCGATCGAGCGCTACCCCCTGACCACTTCGCCAGATACGCGAGTGGTCGATGCGATCGCCCTCATTAGCCAGGCCCACCAACCAACCTGTGGATTAAGTCTGGAGGCCGAAGCCTCTGACACGACGTCTAAGGCAGGACGAGCCAGTTGTGTCCTCATTACTCAAGGGCAAACCATCCTCGGCATTTTGACAGAACGGGATGTCGTACGATTAACGGCTCAAGACGTCGATCTCCAAACGACAACTGTGGCAGAAGTCATGACACACCCGGTTGTCACGCTCTCCGAACACTCAGTCAAGGATATTTTTGCGGCCCTCTTTCTGTTTCGTCGTTATCGCATTCGCCATGTCCCGGTTGTCAACGATCAGGAACAGCTAGTGGGAATAATGTCCCATGCCAGCATTCGTCAAGTCTTAAGACCGGCTAATCTATTGCGATTCCGCCGCGTTGCTGATGTGATGTCGACCGATGTGATTCATGCCCCCCTTACAGTCTCTGTATTTCACCTAGCTCAACTGATGGCCATGCATCGTGTCAGTTGCATTGTGATTACCCAACCGGATACAGAGGACATTGCTCAACCTGTGGGCATTGTGACCGAGCGAGACATTGTCCAGTTTCAGTCATTGCAAATTAACCTCGCGAAAACGGCAGCCCACCTGGTGATGAGTAGTCCCCTGTTTCTGCTGAGTCCGCAAGATTCGCTGTGGACAGCCCATCAGGAAATGCAAAAGCGGCGTGTGGGGCGTCTAGTGGTGTCTTGGAGTTGGGGCAAAGGGTTGGGAATTGTCACCCAGACGAGCCTTTTGCGCGTTTTTGACCCGATGGAAATGTATGGCGTAATTGAAAACTTACAGCAAACCCTGCAGCAGTTAGAGTCGAAACAGCCTGGACCGAAATCCTCCCAGCCGATCAGGTCTCAGTCTCTCGATGCGACGTCGCACCCGCTCAATTTAGAAGCACAGGCTCAGGTCGCCGCAACCTCAGTCCTTGACGATCGCGAAAATCTGTTGTCCTCCTTGAATCAGATCTACGCTGATGTCAAGCAAGTGATTGACGATACCGATTCACCGGGCGATCAGCAGCAAGGACAGCTTCAGGATGTTCTCCAGCAGCTGACTCAACTGACGGAGACCCTCAACTCACAACGACATAACTAAGACAAGGTTTAGGGTCTAGGGTGGTGTTGGCTCCGCATGCAAACCGTTATCAGTTCTACCCATGACCCTCATTCTCACCAATGACGATGGCATCGATGCACCCGGCATTCGCGCCTTGCAGGTAGCTTTGTCAGGCTATCCCACCGCGATCGTCGCTCCCGATCAACCGTTATCTGGATGCAGCCATCAGATGAGTCGAGGCCAAGCCATTCCGATCGCACAACGCAGTGAGCAAGAATATGCGATCGGGGGAACACCAGCAGATTGCACGCGGGTAGCGGTAAGCCATCTGTACCCAGAGGCGCGATGGGTGTTATCAGGCATCAATGCGGGTGGCAATATGGGAGCCGATATCTATGTGTCAGGAACAGTAGCCGCAGTCCGCGAGGCAACCTTGCTACGCGTACCCGGTATTGCGATTTCTCACTACATTCAGAATCGCCGCCCCATTGACTGGGATGTGGCCAGTCGTTTGGCAGCCAAGGTGTTGGCCAAGCTCATGCAGCAAGCACCCGTCGCAGGCCGATTTTGGAATGTGAACTTACCCCATTTACAGGCAGATGATCCGGATCCTGCGATTGTCGAATGTCCCGTGTGTACGCAGCCATTGCCTAGAGAATTTGCGGTTCAGGATAATCACTTTCGCTACACAGGACGCTATAGTCAACGCCAGCAGGATGAAGGGGCCGATGTCGCTGTATGTTTTGCTGGCAACATTAGTATCAGTGAGATTCGGCTGTGGTGAAGGGAGGATTACCAACACTTCAACGTCATGACACGCTACTATGGCGAAATGTTTGTTTTTGGACCGGCGATCGCTGCCTCAACAGCGCGTACGATCCTCAGAGTCATTGACTCACTAGCAGGTGACGATGTCCCAACTCAATCAAGGGCTAACCCTGTTTTTAAGTTTGCTCGTAGAAGCGACTCCCTTTCTTATATTGGGGGTGGCTTTTTCTAGTTTTTTGGCGGTGTTGGTCGACGAACGCCAGTTAATTCGCTGGACTCCAGGTAATCCGGTCTTGGCGGCTTTGGCGGGTAGCCTGTTCGGGTGCCTGTTTCCTGTCTGTGAATGTGGCAATGTCCCCGTGGCTCGGCGTTTACTGATGCAAGGAGCCCCTTCGGCTCTAGCGATTGGATTTTTGATCGCAGCACCCACCGTGAACCCCATTGTTTTTTGGGCTACCTGGGTGGCCTTTCGCGATCAGCCGTCGATGGTGTTTTGGCGGGTGGGATTGACGGTGCTGATTGCAGTGCTGATTGCCTGCGTTTTCAGCGTTCAAAAGGATATGCGTCCCTTTCTTCAGCCTGCGATTTCCCGCTACTTACCCGAACCCGTGTCGACGACTCCGGAATCGAAGAGTCCTTTACTATCCCAAGGAACGTATTTGCTGCAGTCAAAAGGGGCGATGCGGTTGGATCAATCGACCACGCCACTCCTTGATGCCAGCACACTGGCCCAGAAACCCTGGTCATTCAAGGCGCGGACAATCTTGGAAATGATGCTGCAAGAGTTTCGGGAACTGGGGGCTGTATTGGTCTTTGGGAGTGCGATCGCAGCAACCGTACAGGTCGCGATTCCCCGTGATTGGATTTTGGCTTTGGGGCAAGGTCCCATTACTTCCATCATTGCCATGATGCTGCTGGCTTGGGTGGTCTCCATTTGCTCCACGGTTGATTCTTTCTTCGCGTTATCTTTTGCGTCCATCTTTACCAGTGGCTCCCTGTTAGCGTTTTTAGTATTCGGTCCCATGATTGACCTGAAGAATATTTCGCTCTTGCTGACCACCTTTAAGATCCGCACGGTGGTGTATTTGTTTATCCTTGCAGCACAACTGACGTTTGTCTGTACGCTGGCAGTTAATTTGTACACAAGCTGGTAGCCTGCTTTTGCCATGAAACGCTCATTTCCTTGGCCAATTGTGCTCGATGTCCTAGCACTCCTGCTGTGGGGGCTGATGATTCTGCGGTATTGGTGGACCGGGCAACTCGCTGTGCTCCTACACAAGGATTATCACTGGCTAGCGATCGGCGCTGGCTGGGTCTTACTGATTTTAGCGGTGTGGCGCGGCCTCGCCCTCGTCACCTCGCGACAAGTAATGGGGACACCGCACATCGCTCTACTGCCGCGCCAGTGGAGTTTAGCAATCTTGCTAGGGGTTGCGGTGTTTGGTCTCATTTATGTACCGCGTCCCTTTGCGAGTGATGCGGCCCTCGCACGAGGCATTGCGGATCCGGTGGCGTTAACGCGATCGCAACCTCAGCGCTTTGTACGGAATACGCCTCCGGAGGAACGCCGCTTGATTGAGTGGATCCGGACACTGAATGTCTATCCAGAACCGGATGCCTATGAGGGAGATCCAGTCAACGTGACAGGATTTGTCATTCATCCCCCCAACTGGGATCAGAACTACCTGATGGTGACACGGTTTGTGCTGACCTGTTGTGCCGCAGATGCTTATCCGGTAGGGCTTCCGGTCAAGCTCGCGGGCGATCGCAGTGAATTCTCATTGGACAGTTGGATTACGGTGCAAGGTGAGATGACCACCGAAACCCTTGACGGGCAGCGCCGCTTGGTGATTCAGCCCAATCAAGTAGTTGTGGTACCAGAACCGGCTAATCCCTATGAGTTTTAGGTCTATGCCGCGATCGCGCCGG
Organism: Cyanobacteria bacterium J06639_14; assembly: GCA_039818605.1. Lineage (GTDB taxonomy): Bacteria > Cyanobacteriota > Cyanobacteriia > Phormidesmidales > Phormidesmidaceae > SIO1E4. The sequence continues at coordinate 8,657 of JBCBTQ010000233.1, forward strand.
GCTCCCCAACAAGCGCTCGATCGCGTAGTTCTAGGCTTAATGGCAGGGCTCGTAATCGTTGCGGTTTTACTGATTGCCCTGGGGGATCATGCAACGGTTCGTGTCCAAGAATTTTCCTGGCAAGATCGCACCATTGGGG
>JBCBTQ010000234.1:0-8592 GCA_039818605.1 Cyanobacteria bacterium J06639_14
ATGGAAGCAATTCCCCGTCTTATGCGCAACCGATGCAGCCAACCCACTGGGTAACTGAGCAAAAATGCCAGTAGAGCGGCTACCAACACCGCGACTAAAATCTCGCGAAAGTATTCAAAAATTTGCGCGATCGCCCAGACATTCAGCACTAGCAGGGGAGCTATCAGGAGCACTAAAAAGGTCCGTGAAACCGGGCTGAGTTCTTGCCACCAGCGCGTTAGCCAGCTCCGAGATGGGGATTGAGCTAAAGGGGTCATAACGTTTAGTTCGAGGAAGGAGTATGAGGGAGCGTCTGTTTTGTTTTTAGCCTAAAAGTGGAAAACAGAATCATGCAAGTTTCCTAAATGGCAGCTTGGACTTCTGGAGTTTGTCGAATGATGCCCATAGTGCCTTTCGCCAATATAGAGCTTAAGACCATGACAATGACGCGATCGCACAGGTGTCCCACCCCAAGTCAGGGGCGATCAGGCTGTTGCATTCCTGGGCGTACGGTTTAAGCCGGGAAGCAACGGCTCAGTAAGGAGTCCAGAACAATTCAAAATTCAAAATTCAAAATTCAAAATTCACACTTGACCCTCTACCCTCCATCCCTTCTGACTCCTGGCTCCTGGCTCCTGACTTCTGGTTTCTTCCGTTACCGGAATTTCCCGCCTTAAGTTGATAGCCCATCCTCTGCTTAGTGTTCAGGCGCTGAATAATGTCGGTTAACCATTCGTACAAGCCCAGATACGGCTCCATTACACCATCCCTCTGTCAGCCTTTCGTGGCAATGAGTAGCGCTGTCTCTCCGCGTAGGGATACCCCCCCTTGTAACCAACCAACTGAGCAGAGTTGTAGATATAGTCTCCTTAGGAGCTAGTATCGCTACGCAGAATTCAAAGTACTCTGCGAGCCCTACAAAATTCAAACCCTGAAGATGGGGGCTTTTCAAGCACATTCTGAATGGTTCTCATATTGCTGCCGCAGTGTACTAGCCAACGCCCCAGCTTGAGTTCTTTTCGAGTTCTTTTCAGGAAGGCTTACTTTCGTGATGTAGGTGGGCTATAAACCACCTGGAAGTCTATTTCTCAGAGATTTCTTTGGCAATTTACTGTTTCTTCTCAGAAAATCTGCTTCTCAGTTAAAGCTTATTTAGAAAGCATTTTCTATTCATAGAACATTCAGCTTACATCGCTTTACTGATAACTATGGATCAGCCAAACGCTGGCGTCTCAATAACTTCACTTCTGAGGATGAACACCATGAAACTCACTTATTTATCGGCGATCGTTGTTTCCTCTCTACTGACTATCGGAACAGCTACATTTGCAGGAACTGTTCAACCTGCCTATGCAAATCCTTGTGCTGCTCAAGTTAATCCCTGCGCAGCAAATCCCTGCGCAGCAAATCCCTGCGCAGCGAATCCCTGTGCCGGAGCAACCTCTGGTGCTGCGACTGGTGCTTTTGAAGGTGTAGCACACCCTACTTCAGGTTCAGCCCGGATTGTTGAAGAAAACGGTAAACAATATCTCGAATTTGACGCAGAATTCCGTTCTGATAGTGGCCCCGACCTCCTTGTTCTGCTACACGAAGAAGCTGTTCCCCAAAGTTATAACTCTGATCAATATGTGAGCTTAGGTTTTCTACAATCGACTGAAGGTGGCCAGCGCTATGAAATCCCTGAGGGTGTTTCCGTTGAAGATTTCCAGTCAGCTGTAATCTGGTGTCGTCAATTTAATGTGACCTTCGGTTACGCAACTTTTTAGTCGTAACAAATCCCTGTAAATCTCGGCATATCAAAGAACAAAATTTTCTGCGGAGGTTGGATTAAATAACGTGAAGTCTAACTTCAGAAACTGTAAAACTCAAAATACTGGAGGCTGTCAACTGAAAGCGAGAAGTGATTCTTAATGTAGGAGTCAGACGTCAGGAGCCAGTTCCCTGCTCAATTCTGCCCCCTGACTCGCGCCTTTTTCACTTCCATTTCCATTACCTACAGATGTATTAACAACAGTCGTGCCCCTTGGGCGATCGCGTAGGGTTAATTTCCATCTTTCCCCCACTCCATCACATTGGCTGTTTCCCTAGCTCCCGTACCCATTACAACTTTGGCCGTCCCATGCAAATTTCTTCACCTGATCCGCTGACTCCTATAGCATTGCTGAAAAAGCAGCTGAATGCAGAAGGCATTAATGGTTTTGAAGCTGTTGCCGAAGCACTTTATCAACAAAAACAACGTCAGACTCAGCTCGGTGTTTACTCTCAAGATCGATATACCTTAAAGGGCAGTGATTGCGAAGCCATCGTCATCTCACCCTCGACAAACCAAGCCATTAACTGCATTTTGTGGTGTGTCAATCACTACACAGGATTAAACCGTAATCCCCGAGTGATTCAAAAGGTTGCCGATGCAGTCCATCAATACGGGACAGGAAGCGGCACCTCGGCTCTTTCTGGTGGGATGAGTATGCTTCATAAAAAGGTTGAAACACGGCTGGCAAATTTAGTTGGCAAGGAAAGAGCTTTGCTATTTCCCACCGGTTACACCACAAATTTGGGTGTCATTTCAGCCCTACCAGGAAAGCATGATTTACTGCTTTTTGATCGCGAAGCTCATGCTTCAATGATTGATGGGGTAAAGCTCTCAGGTCGGAAATTTGCCTCTTTTCAACATAACTCAGTGACGGATCTAGAACGAAAGCTTAAACGTTATCGCGATCGCTACGAGAACATCATTGTCATTGTTGAATCAGCCTACTCTATGAGTGGTGACCTAGCACCACTTGTTGAAATTGTGAAGCTAAAACATCGGTATAACTTCCATCTGTATGTGGATGAAGCACATACGTTTGGCTTTTATGGCGATCAGGGCGCAGGATATTGTCAACAGCTGGGGCTGACGAATGAAGTTGACTTTATTATGTCAACACTGTCGAAAGCGACGGCTTCTGTTGGTGGGTTTATCGCTTGTCAGGAAAAATACATCCCCCTGTTGGAGTGGTCGGCAAATCCGTTTCTTTTCCAGGCATGTTTGCCACCGGGAGATGCTGCTGCCATCTTGGCGTCGCTCGATGAGCTAGCGTTTAACCCACACCTTATGACCACCCTGCATGAAAAAAACGCTTACATGAGACAACGCCTTACAGCACTTGGCTTTGATTTGGGGCAAAGCCAGAGCCCCATTATTCCAATTTTCATTGAGGATCCGGAGCGTCTTCTACAGTTCAATAAGGAGTTGTTTGAGCACGGTGTCTTTTCAGTTTCGGTGGTTTATCCAGCAGTGAAACCGAAAGAGGGACGCATTCGCTTGATTTTGAATGCTTGTCATACCTATGAACAAATTGATCGAACGCTAGAAATATTGGCATCTTTGGGTAAACAGTACGGGTTGATTAGAGGCGATCGCGGTTATACCAAACACCACGCTTCTGATTGTTGGAGTGAGTCTCAGGCCATTGCTAGTGGGTCATTTGGCTTGTCTATCGTTACACCGCTGCTGCCCAAGTCAGCCGACGTCGCTCCGGTGATGCGGTGTCGCAATTAGTAGAACGCTTTAACCATCAAGGCCTCGCAGCGTTAACCCCTCGCCATGGGGGAGGCGTTCAGACCCAGTATGGGGTTGGGTAACGGCAGCAGATGATTGAGCTGGCCCAACAGTCCCCTGACCTGACAACTAATGGCGTTGCCCAAGGGTCGTTGTCAAGCTTACAACGCCCCTTGCGGGCTCAAGGCGACGGTGAATTTGCCCGCAGTGGCGCGAAGGCTTAACAGTGAAGTTCATTTTGCCTCAACACTTACCGCCCTTGCGACTCTTGTTGGTTGGGGACAACTTAATTGCATGGGAAGGCAAACGCGCCGCACGACAACAACGGGCACGAGCTCGACAACAAGGATATCGCTTAGGAGGCTCTGGATCTGTGACGCAGGCTTTAGTGGCCTAAAGGCTAATTACAGCGTAAATTAAGTTTCCCATCTTTAGCGATGGAGGCTTGATCCCCCCAACCCCCCTTGCGCAAAGGGGGCATTACAATCCAGGTTCTGCATAGCCCCTTTTTCAAGGGGGCAGCGACAGCGGGGGATCAAGCTACCACGGCTGAGGCACAAAGATAAATTTAATTTACAGAGTACTAATGGCCATATACAAGCCAAATGACCCACTAGTACTTGACGGCGGAAGTATATGCATCATTGCCCAATGATTAAAAGGCCCACTATGAGACGGTTTTGCATTTTGTAGACGCATGAACGGCTTCCCGTAGGGTATTGCATTTTGCATTCCGCGTAGCGGTACTAGCTGGTCTGGTAAGTGGAACGAACCAAGATATCGTGTACCTGCACATATTCTGGTTGGCTTAAAACATAGGCCACAGCGTTGGCGACATCCTGAGGTTGCAATACCGGAAATCGACCATAGACTTCCTGCGCAACGGCTGCACTTGCGTGATATTTTTCGGCAAACTCCGTTTCTGCCAGACCAGGACTGATGGCTGAAACCCGAATCTGGCTGTTGGCGGCGCGGAGTTCTTGGCGTAAGCCTTCGGTCAGGGCACGTACGGCAAACTTACTGGCAGCATAAATACCACTGGTACCGGGGACCCGATGTCCTGACAAGGAACTGATATGGACAACATGACCGCGATCGCCCCGTTGCCGCATATCTTGAATGGCCTCACGGGTACAAATGCAAAGTGCTAATACATTCACATCCAGCATTTCCTGCCAAGCCTCGGTTGCCCCCGACATCAGGGGAGCCTTGCGGCCTAATCCAGCATTGTTGATCAAGACGTCCACGCCCCCCCAAGTCTGCCGAATCGTTTGAAACAGGGCGAGAATCGCTGACTCTTGCCGGAGATCTGTTGGACAAATTAGCACCTCAGCGCCAGCAGCCGTGAGGTCTTTTTGTAAGTCTTGCAAGCGATCGCTGCGACGGGCACACAGTGCCACACGATAACTCGCCTGTGCCAAAGTATGGGCGATCGCTTGCCCAATACCACTTGAAGCTCCAGTAACCAAGGCAACAGGCGTAGGGCGATCGTTAGGGGTAGAAACATCAATCATAGGAAGGTTACGAAAAGGTACTTAAGCATCGAAAGTAATTTGTCGGGCAGTCGTGAGAAGGGCTGAATTTGCTGGCGGAAACTTGACAGATTGCCCAACTTTAGTATCCTTGTCAGTCTACTGTCAGGTTTAAAGTGTTGATCAGCTCTTAACACGTGGCCATAACGACGGAGCCTAACCATGAAACAGGCACAGTACATTGCGATCGGGTTGAGCGTTTACTTGGGGATGATCGGTTTGAGCGGCTGCCAACAAGGTCAGCCCACAGATGAAATTGTTCCAGCGCCAGACGCCAACGATGCTGACTCAGAGCCCTTAGCTGCGACATCCGAGGCAACGCCGCCAGCCACAGCCGCAACCTCTGATACACCGTCAAGCACCTCGCCACTGCCAACCGATACAACTGAGGTCATCATTAATCCCCCCCAAGCGGCTAGTCTGACAGCACAGGAAGCCAATTCTGAAATTAATGTGCGATCGCAGCCCACGGTAGACTCCACAGCAACCGGATATGGCCTCGTTGGTGATGCTGTGAAGCTACTCAAAACAGCCGACGGAACCGATGGATTTGCCTGGTACTATGCCAAATTCGATGAATCCGGTGCTGAAGGATGGATTCGGGGAGACTTCATCAAGACCGAGGCTGACGCTACCGCCACTGCCGACACCAGTGACGGAGGGTACGCAGTTACTATCGATGGCTACACCACGGATGAACTCTTCGCCGTCGATAGTGGGGGCTGTGGTATGTCGCTCAAACCGGTTGGGAATGAACAATTTGTCTTCTTCAACGGCTTAGAAACAGACTCCATGTGGATGAAGCTAGACGGCACGATGACTCAGTTTCGTAAAACGTCTGCCTCCGGTGAAGAGTTTTATGGTCAATCCACAACTCAAAGTTTCACCAGTTTGGACGGAGCCATTCTGGTAGACGTTACGGTGCAACGGGGTGCCGAATTGGGACCCGAAGTGATCGATGTCGAAAGTGGCACCCTGCGACTCAATAATCTAAATGATGTCATTGAAATCCCTGTTGAGGGGGATGCCGGTTGCTAAATAGAGCCTAGTATTCGACAGCACAAGTTGCCGGACTAATTCGATAGTGGAAGGGGGGTTGGGTGGAAAAGTGCTCGGGGCAAAGAAATAGTGGCGGTATTGCTGCTACAGGGTACTCGTCTTAGCGGTGAACCAGAACCACTTCCACTTCCAAGTCGTTGTAGTCGTCTAAGGTATTGAGGTCTTCAAAGCTGATTTCATATAAATCGCCATTCCTATAGGCCCTTCGCTTACCTCTAACGGCTTTGGCGTTATCCCAATCGATAAAGCCGGGGGGACGATTATCGCCATCGAAATAATAGGTATGAAACGAGCTTTCCAACCCTAAGAAATACCAGTCAGTCGGGGCATTTTCCTCAATTTCGAGAACGAGCTCAGAGAGCGGCGGCACTTCATTGATGGGGCGCGGCGGTGCTTCCTCTTTGTAAACGCGCAGCCGTTGTTGATATTGAGCATCGCCTCCCAGGATGCGAAACCATACCTGATGACCGGGATTATCATCGGTGTTCCAAACGGAAAAGGCCGTTGCTTCTGGCTGATAAATGTCGAAAGCGTCAATTGGGTCTAGCAAAAAGGGAGGGCGATCGCTGACCTGCGCTTGTAAGGGACGTGACTGCAACAACACCATCGTCAGCAGCACCGCAATAAAACAGATACCTGCCACTATCCAGGATTTTAGCCGAGTGCTCATCAGTGACCTCCTCACAGGAAAACGTTCTAAAGACTAAAGATAGTCTGCATATCCAGTTATGGAGCACTCATTTGGAAAAAAAGGGGATCAACTTATAGCGAGGCACTGTCGTCAGGCAAAAAGGTAGAAGACAGAAAGTAGAGAATGAAGGATAAATTTTGAACTTTGAACTTTGAATTGCGACTATTCACTACCTAAACTGGATTTTCCAGCTGCAACAGTTACCCCAACCTCAGTCCTTTCACACCAGCGAGAGTTGTTCGCCATCGCGCTCTTTCATAATCCTTTCGACATCGCCCCGTTGATACAGGGGACGATTCTTGCGCTTGGATAAACGACTGGCGATCCCTTCTTCATCCAGTAGTTTTTGAGCTGTTTTTTGAGGGCATTTCAAGATGGCAGCCGCTTCTTGGAGGCGAATCCACTGACGGCTAAAGCGTTGAATTAAGGCTTCTTCAGGCTCTGCCTGAATCTGCTTCAGTAACCGCTCAGCTAATAACCAACAAGCACGGGTATCGGCTCCAGCTCGATGGGAAGGCCCCACATCAAACCCAAAATGTTCGACTAAATTAGGCAAACTACGCGAGGGCAAATCAGCTAACAGCAACCGTGACAGTAATACAGTACATAACCGTTGCTCAGCTGGGCGCAAAAAGGTGTGTTCCAGATGCCGATATTCTGACTGCAAAAAGCCATAGTCAAACTCCAGGTTGTGAGCCGTTAGCACCCCTGTCTCCAAAAGTTCTAAACAGCCTGGCCACACGTCTTCAGGAAACAGCCCCTGCGACACCATGGTTTGTGTAATGCCGGTGACGCGGGTAATCATGGGGGGGACTCGGACACCTGGATTAATCAGATGGGTTTCTTGATGCTGAATCCCCGCTTCGAGACTGGCCTGCAGAATCGAAACCTCAATCACCCGAGCGCCCTGATAGGGCAGTGAACCCGTTGTTTCGACATCAACGACTGTCAATGACGACTCGCTGACGGTGCGATAGTATGCCAGCAAGTCGGTTGAGAGCAGTGCTAATTGACCTTTACGTTGGATTGGTTTTGCCATGGACCTCGCGTCACCACATCACTCCACCATACAGGGATGGTCCGGTACCGGTGCTGCAAATTTTAAGGTATTTAGCTAGACTCATGGGCTATCAACTTAAAGCGGGAAATTTCGGTGACGAGAGAATCCAGAAGTCAGAAGTCAGGAGTCAGAAGGGGTGTAGGGTGGAGAGTAGAGGGTCAAGTGTGAATTTTGAATTTTGAATTTTGAATTGTTCTGGGCTCCCTACTCAGCCAGTATTTCCCGGCTTAAACCGTACGCCGACTTATGGATCAAGCCGATAACCGTTAACGATGGTTCAAGTTCTTACCCAACCCATCACGCTGGAACAGTTTCTGTGCTTGCCGGAAACGAAGCCTGCCAGCGAATTATCGACGGGCAGATTTTTCCGAAACCGATACCTCAAGGGAAACACAGTCGCCTTCAGCAGAAGTTAATCAACGCTATCAATGGGGTAACTGAAGCAACCCAAATTGCCTTAGCTTTACCAGAACTGCGCTGCACGTTTGGAGGGCGCTCAACGGTACCCGACATTGCGGTCTTCCATTGGCATCGCATCGCTGTCGATGACAATGGCGACATCGCGAATACGTTTAGCCTTCAACCCGACTGGACGATTGAAATCCTGAGCCCGGATCAATCCTCTACTCGGGTTACCAGCAATATCCTCCACCAATGTCACTGACTTAAGCGGAATCATGCAGCCATCTTAGCTTTGAGGACAGAGCGAGGTTGCTTCATGCGAGGA
>JBCBTQ010000235.1:0-8367 GCA_039818605.1 Cyanobacteria bacterium J06639_14
TGAATCTGTCAGTGAGATTCGCCCGTGGCCTGTGATGGTGGGGCCGTCGCAACCCGTGTCGGTGTCAGGGGCTGGCTATCTCATTACAGGTGATGCTGCAGGACTGTGTAATCCCCTGACTTGTTTTGGCACAGGGAGTGCGATGGTTTCTGGCATGCTAGCTGCTCAGCAGGTGCAACAATCGGTAAGCCAACAACGCTTCGATGGTGAGACGTTGTCAGCTTACGATCGCGCGCTGTATGGCCGCTTACAGCGCGAGTTTCGCGTTAGTAGTTTCATCAAGTCTTTGACCAAGCGCGATCGACTATTTAATCAGCTCACCAATAATCAGCCCATTCAGGGGTTTTTGCGTCGGACGCTAAAAGGAACCTCAACGATGCTGAAACAGTTGTAAGGGAGCATCACATAAAATCTTCAAGGCAAGCATAATGGAGGCGGCTATGCGTCCTTACGCTAAACCGGCAATGATTCATGCGTCTTATATCGATGCTTCGTATCAAGACTACTGATTCTGCTCCTTTCTTCCATGACGCCATCACACCAGTCCGGCGATCGCTAGCGCGACTTTACCGAATCGGGATGATTCCCTTCCTGAGTTCTCTGCTCGTGCTGGCTCCAGCGGTTTCGGGTTGGTCCCAGACAGAGCGGTATCCCACGAATGATGAAATCGATTTCCTGCTGCAACAGACACGGCGCGATATGCCGCGACTGTTGGAAACGGGTATCTATCACGATCGCCGTACGTCTGAAGTGCATTATTGACATGGATGCCGCCAGCAGCAGATTTTCTTCTGGGCGAGTCACTGATAACAAAGTGTATACCGACTTGAATTTGGTGTTGGCTCTGGATAGTGGCTTTTTAAGCAGTATTGCTGTTTATGATGGTGAGGCTAATGCATACCAATATGCCAATCCGCGCCCGCTTATTGACCCCGTAATATCGCCTGTTGGGGAATCATATCCCGCTATGGTTGAAAAGTTTCAAGCAGCAGGCTGTTTGACAAGAACTCCAGAGTAGGAAGGAGCGCGATCGCAGCAAAGTTGCTGGAAGAAATAAAGCAACATCCGCCCACAGTGTCTCAAGTAATGGGTGTAATTCGTTTGACAATCGGGTTTATTTTTTCCTGGATCATCCTATAGGATGGGTACAGCGAACTGTGCTCATCCTATAGAACTACAGGGTCACTCCATTTCATGCAGAATGACTAAAGTAAGCTGCTCTCTTTGCTATTGCCCACCTCAGCTTTATCAGGAAAGTGAGTTAACAATGTAATCGAAAGTCGGACGATACTCACTTGATTCAACCGAGGAGTCAGACAAACTATCCATGTTCGATAACCCACGATTCCCACCTAAAATATTTTCTAGTGTGAGATCTTCTAAAGGTTTGAGAATGGATTTTAGGTTGTTGGAAAATTGTCCTTCAGCTGTGGAATTTTGAGTGTTTTGCATGGATTTTCTCCGTTCAAATGGTTTGTTTATCGTGCCAAGTTTAGATGGAACACGATCGCGTGTGATGGACCAGACTATTTATCAATGAGAACGAGACCACTGACAGATAAGTTGGCCATCGACTTTGATCCATTGAGATTTCAATTTGCACCGCTGGACACCCTGAGGGCCTGAAATTCCACTGTCTTGTGTAGTGCTAAGAGGGGAATTTGAACGCTGAGAAATGGAAATATTGAGTCGTTGCATGATTGAAACTCCTGATGCTAATTTGAGCGTATTGGATGGAAAGAAAAACTTGGTTGAGTGGCGATCGCACGGTTGCGAGATGGGAAAGTGCGATCGCTTTTACCAGTCCCAAACATTAATTACTTCGTGACCATTGACAGATCAGCTGTCCATCAACACGAGTCCACTGAGCTTTCAGCTTGCGTCGTTTGGGCATTTGGGCGGGAGCAACCTTAGTCTCTTTTGCATAGTTGTTTTGAGGGATTGGCTGCTGGACAACAGCGTAGTCCTGCAGTTGGATTGCTAGTTGCATATTTGAAACTCCTTATACTAGATTGACGGAAATTAATTGAGAAGAAGAAGTAGTTGGAGGGCGATCGCACTTTTCAAAAATGGCAAGCGCGATCGTAAATTCAACTATACTCAAGCCTTATTAGACATAAGGATTCGGTCGTAGCTTGACTTTTACTTTGCATTTATCGTGGCCTCCTTGAATTTGTGCCAACTGAGCTTCAGGAATTTCCTATGGATAGGTTTTGGATTCAGATTTTGCTTGATTCAACTTCATGATTTCTCCAGTAAAAGTGTGACTTCTGCAGTTGAAATTATATTGTTTTCAACTTGCTATAAGTATAGTTTTGAATCGAGAATAAGTAGGGAAGATGGAGTGATTTAGACATGGAAAATAAGACTTTTACTTATTTGAAAACATGATGAATTATAGGTGTAAAAAGAATCCGTTTTTCGGAAAATGGATTCTTTGGTTCAGGAAAATTCTTTTTGTCTGCGTATTCTCTGGATTAATAGACGTTGTTAACAATAACGTCTATTAATCAGGGTTGTTCTATGTCGCCTGTACGGCAAAAACCATCTTTTCCTTCCTTTTATGAAGTGCTTAGTATTCCCTAAGGAAATAGCATCTCTACTCGAAAGTTTTGTTGAGGTTCAATAGAGACACTTTTACTTGGGCTGGCCCAGACCATTTGGGTATAGTGTCCATCTGAAACACCCCCTTTAACTTGGCAGCTTTGTTCGTTAGGTAGCACTTGCCAGAGATGACTTTTGGGGGATTTAATCTCTATGTTTCGAGATTGATGGCTTTTCATAAAACGCTCCTATCGAAAATCTTGTTCTTGGAGGAACTACTAACTTGCAGCGGCGGCTATTTCAGACATGAATTAGCTAAGCAGTCGCGCCTTTTAGCTAGAAACATTTCGCTTGAGGAATTTTATCGGGAAATTTTCTAGCTGACGCGCTTATCATTACTAATTTAAGTCTGATTTTCAGATTTGTCGTTACCTGAAAAGTCACTACTTGTTCTTGGTTACTTTGGAGTAAGGGCTATCTATTTAAGATGGAAGATCCTAGTAAAAAAGAATCTAGAAGTCAGAATTTTCCGCTTTAAACGATATGACTGAAGTTAACCAAGATGCGATCGCCGTCTGTATCTGAAAACATGTGAGCGATCGCTTCAGACTCTCATAAGAAGTCTATTTCTAGTCGCGCCAAGCTTATTCAAAAAAAACTTTGCGAAAGCCCCTGGGAACGCATTTGGGGAGAGTAAGTATGCCTAGAGAGGCGTACGGTTTAAGCCGGGAAACATCGGCTGAGTAGGGAGTCAGAAGTCAGGAGTCAGAACCCAGTGCCCTCCTGACTCCTGGCTCCTGGCTCCTGACTTCTGGATTCTCTCGTTACCGGAATTTCCCGCTTTAAGTTGATAGCCCCAGAGGAGCAAGGTGGGTAAGAGTCAGACGTATCCGAATAGTATTGGCCCACCACCTATTCAATACAGGCAAGACCTATGGCGATAACCCAAAATTTTCGGCTGGGATAGAGGCTCATCATAGATCGGTCAAAAGTTTTGCCTTCCGCAGTAAAAATGTGAGTACGGTTTCTTCGTCGGTCATAAGATCCGCGCGACCCGTCATACCCGGACGAAGCGAGCACTGATGACTGCCTTGCCCAAAGGCGAGCGCATCGGGTTTAACGGTGACCTCAAAGTACCCAGGCTGGACTCCTGAAGGCGTCGAACTTGCTGACGAGAACCCTGGAGTCTGAGTGTTTACGACATCAGGTGAGATGGTTTGCACCGTACCAGGGAGGGTGCCGTAATCGGGATAGGGACAGGCTGAGATGCGGATCTGAGCCGGTTGACCGGCGGCAATTTGATGAATCTCAGTTGTCGCCACTAGGGCCTTAATGGTTAGATCCGACGCTTGGGGAGCGATGTTGGCAATAGTGTCACCCGCTGCAAGCGTTTGGCCAGGATTGCGCAGATCGAGCTGGAACAGCGTCCCCGCAACGGGGGCACGAACGATCGTCTGCTGCAAATCCTGGTTCACCTGATGCAGTTCGTGTTCATCTTGAATCTGCTGCTGTTGCACTTCGAGGGATTGCTGAATCAGGGCTTCCTGTTCCTGATCCAGGGCGGCCAGGGTAGATGCACTGCTGGCGTGTTCCTGAGCAATGCGCTCTTGAGCGATCGCGACGGCTGCATCACTCGGATTCAACCCTGCCTCGGCTCGCTGGAGTCTAGCCCGTACGGCGGCGATCGCCTCTTCCTGCTGTTGTACCGCTAAACGAGCTGCATCCAACTGCTCCTGGGCGATCGCCCCCGTTGCAGCCAGGGGTTCATAGCGCTGGACCTGCAGTTGAGCGGCGGCCAAATTGGCTACTTCGGCACGCAATTGTGCTTGCACCTCTTCCACTTCGGTCACTGCCGTAATCTGTTGATCCTCATAATTGCGTTGCGTTTGACGGAGGTCGGCGCTGGCCGCACTGATTAACCGCTGAGCGCGATCGCTCTCGGCTTGCATCCGGCGATCTAGCGTGGCAAGTTGGGCCTCGATTTGCTGCAGTTGTCGTTGAGCTTGGTCAATGTTGGTCTGGAGCTGATTCTTGCGCGTTTGCAACTGCGTATCATCAATTTGGGCAATCACATCCCCTGCCTGGACCGATTGATTTTCACTCACCGCGATCGCCACCACAGTTCCCGCTGTGGCCGCTTCAATTTGCTTCAGTTCTCCTACGGGACGAACCGTGGCCTCTGTCGGAACCGTGACCCGGTAAGGCGTAAATGCCGCCAGGACCGTCGCGATACCTACTGAAGTGGCGATCGCCACTCCACCCCATTGGGTCCAGCGTCGAATTGATGGCAGAGCATCGAGACTCAGGTAAGCGTCGGCAGCCGGTGGGGGAAATTCAGCGTGGGGGCGTGGGGGCGTCGAGGCAGGAGGGTCGCCCAATTTTGTGTCTGTCGGCAAGGGAGGTGTTTGGGACTTGGGGGCGGGGGCGAAAGTGGACGCATGGGAAAAAGCCGGGTTGCTCGAAGCAACAGCAGGCTGACGGGCAACCCGACGGTGAACAGGATGGTTGGGATTGGGAACAGATTTTGCAACAGATTCAGGAGACATGATTCTTCACCGTTCCTTTTACGCCACTAAAAATGGCAAATGATCACCACTCTGCTGCTGTAGCTCTTCGGGACTGCCCTGCTGCTGGATTTGTCCGTGGTTGAGCAGGACCACCCAATCGGCGCGCTGAATGACGCGGGGACGATGGCTGATGAGCAGGGTCGTTTTGCCGCGACGATGATGCAGCAGCGTATCTAAGATTTCAGTTTCGCTAACAGGATCGAGGGCCGCAGTGGATTCGTCCAAAATCAGAATAGGCGGATCGTTAACCAGGGCACGGGCGATCGCGAGGCGCTGCCGTTGTCCCCCCGAAAGGTTCGAGCCAAACTCCCCGAGCACCGTGCGATACTTGTCCGGCAGTTGACTGATAAACTCATCGGCCCCGGCAATCTGGCAGGCTTGGACAATCTGGTCAAACCCAATGTGAGGATTGCCGAGGCGAAAGTTTTCGACAATTGACCGACTCCAGAAATGAGGCTCCTGGGGCACCAATACCACCTGCTGCCGCAGGCAATCCAGGGCTAAGTCTTGCTGATTGTAGGCCCCAAAGCGGATATTGCCCGACAAGGGTGAATACAACCCGGCAATAAGTTTTACGAGGGTACTTTTGCCGCAGCCTGACTTGCCAATTAAGGCTGTCGTTCGGCCTCCGGGCAACGTTAGGGAAAAGGTTTGCAGCAAATCTATCCGCCCCGTATGGTGGAAGCTGAGCTGGTGGCATTGAATATCCTCATCAGCTGGTAGGTTGGCCCAAACGGTGGCGGCGTCCTTGGCAATTTCGGGGGCCGCATCAATGACCTCTGCCAAGCGCTGGGTTGCTGTCCGGGTCCGTGCAAATTCATCCACAAAATCGATCGCGGTGCTGATGAACGTGGTGAAATGACGGTTCATCGTGATGAATGCCAGCAACATACCAATGGTCAGATCCTGCTGAATCACCAGCCTGCTGCCGGCCCAGAGCAGACCAATATTCCCCAAGCTCGCGACGAGATTGGAGAACGTGCTATTGACAATGCTGATTTGTGTCGTACTGAGGTAGAGCCGTGCCAAATGGCTAAAGCGTGTGTGCAATTCATCGGCAAATTGCGGTGCGGCAGCGGTTGTTTTGAGTGTCAGGGCACCTTTGAACGTCTCTACCAGCACGCCTTGATTTTCTGAAGACAGCGTCAACAGACCCCGGACCTTCTGTTGAAAGGTGGGCAAAAATATGACGGTAGAGGTCGTCATGATCAGGGCGATCGCCCCAGCAACCCCGGTTAAGGTGACGTTGTAGAACAGCATGAAGCCCAACGACACGAGGGCAATGAACAGCTGACTGGGCAACTGCACCACCGCCTGTGACACCAGATGATTAATCGCCTGGATATCCTCTAGACGACTGGTGACTTCGCCACTGCGGCGGGCTTCGTAATAAGTCAGGGGCAAGCGCAAAATTTGGCGGGCAAACTCCAACATCAGCCCTAATTGCAGTCGCTGGGAAAAATGGGCAATCAGATTAGCCTGAATCAGCCGTAAGCTGCTGCTAATCAATTGCATTACACAAACCGCAATCACCACGCGCGTGAGTAGTTGCGTATCTCCGCGCACCAACACGTCATCGGTGAGAATCTGCACTAAAAAGGGCGAGGCGAGGGCCAGCAGTCCCAAAATGGCATTGAATAGCAAGGCTTGCGACAACATGCCACGGTAGGACAGAACCCGTTTCAGAAACCGAGAAATGCCACTCATGCGATCGCGATCGTCCGCCTGGGCATAGAACTCCGTTGGGTCTGGCTCCAGGAGCAGCATCACCCAGTTACGCCATCCTTCCCGCAGGGTTTGCCGATCCACAAACCGCAGCCCCACCCCCGGATCGGCAATGACATAGCGCTTGCCTTTGCGACCATAAAGTACGACCCAATGGACGCCTTTCCAGTGAATGATGGCGGGTAGGGATACGTCTTCCAGGCGATCTAGAATGGCTGGATGGGCCGTCACAGCTCGTGCCTGCAGTCCTAAGGCTTCCGCTCCTCGCTTCAGCCCTAATAGCGTGGTGCCCTGTTGGCCTGTGCCGACGAGTTCTCGCAGGCGACTGAGGGTGAATTGCTGCCCGTGGTGGCGGGCAATCGTCCCGAGACAGGCCGCACCGCAGTCTTCTTGGCTATGTTGGCGAACACAAGGATATCTCATAGGGGCTAAAGACTCAGGAAAGCAGTAACTTTGAGGTCAAATCTGTCTTTTATCATCACGGTACATAAACCGACTTCTGAACTCAGAATGTATTGACTTTGTACCGATTTCTGGACTGACTTTAGATTGCCAGAGGGCAATCGCGATCGCCCTCTGTCGACTCTCATAGGACTGTATTTCTGAGCGGGAAAAGCTGATTCAAACTAGACTTGTCTACTCTGAAATCTAATTAAATAATGTCGTACGTGCCCGTATCACGGTTGAATATGTAACAGGGCCGATCGCCGCCTTTGTATATACTTGCATCATCTGCTTTTAGCTCACTCCAAAGGTCATTAGAAATATTGACAATAGGGCGCTGATTTTTGGTTTGCTTAGCGTCTTTCTTCATGATTCTCCGAGAATTTATCCAATAATTGTCGATGTCGCCAGTTATGATAATGGCTTTGTTGATCCCTGAATTCCTTAACCGTAGATCTGAACTATCGATCTGTCGTTACCTAAAAAGTCACTACTTGCCACGGCTGAATTTTTAGATGGGTTACGGGGTCTCTGGATGTTGTCAGCACCTCAATCCCAATCTGTCAGGCTATTTTGCTTTTAGCATTCGTGGGCACATAAAAAGATTGCCTGATTCTAAAAGTCACTTAATGTCACCCATTCCTCTCAGGGGCGCTTAGCACCGGCTGAGTAGGGAGTCAGAAGTCAGGAGTCAGGAGGGCACTGGATTCTGACTCCTGGCTCCTGACTTCTTGCGCCACCCAAATTTCTCGCCTTAAGTCATACCCCATGAGGACCTTACTTGAGAGCTTTTGAAGATCCTTTATGGGCCGCCAAAATTACTGGCTGGCTAGCGTGAAAAGGCATTGATTCAATCATCCTGTTGCAGTTACTGTGTAAGGTACTGTTCTGGCTTGTTTCTGTCTCGATATTTGCTTTAGGCGTTAGCATAGCGAGTAAAATAATGCCTATGACAGTTAAACTGTTAGACACTAGAAATTCCCAGAATCGATTAGAAGAATCGTTTGTAGGCATGGCCTTAATTCTGCAATTCCTTCGTGTTCTTAACGATAAATCTGAACAGTCCATTTGTCGTTACCTAAAAAGT
>JBCBTQ010000236.1:0-8322 GCA_039818605.1 Cyanobacteria bacterium J06639_14
TTTTGCCCCTTGCGCAGTGACGTCACGGCGCGAAGTCAGCTACAGCTCGATAGCTGTTTGGCGCAGGCTGAGACCTTTAATCAAGCAGCATTAGATGTTATTCGGTTAGACCTTGCCGATCTGCAAGATTTTGTGTCAGTACAACGGGTATTCTGGCAGCAAATCCAGTCGTATGACTCAGCTAACACGATCCAGTTTGGTAGTCAGCAAGGGGAGTATATCGGGGCAGGGCGGCTTCAGGACGGAACATTGACAATTAAAGTGGCCGATCGCGCCACACAAAATGCTTTCCAGACCTACGATGCAGACTCCCAGGGTAGACGCGCAACACTGCTGAGTGCCAAACCTGACTATGATCCACGGGTACGCCCCTGGTACCGAGTAGCAGCGGAG
This sequence comes from Cyanobacteria bacterium J06639_14, assembly GCA_039818605.1. GTDB lineage: Bacteria > Cyanobacteriota > Cyanobacteriia > Phormidesmidales > Phormidesmidaceae > SIO1E4. Next base: position 394 of record JBCBTQ010000236.1, read on the forward strand.
ACGGGGGAAACGGCCTGGAGTCCGACTTATTTGATGTTTAGCCACCGTCAGCTGGGCCTGACCCTATCTGAGCCAGTCTATGATCAAGCAGGCCAATTGCTCGGCGTATTGGGCACTGATATCCTGCTTTCAGAGGTGAGCGAATTTCTTGAAGGGGTGAAAATTGGACAGTCGGGGCAGGTCTTTATCCTCGAACGATCTGGTGAGATAGTGGCCTCTTCAACGACGCCAGAACCGTTTCTAATTAATCCGACAACCCAAGAACTGGAGCGGATTCAGGCCGTTGATAGTGATGAGACCAGAGTACAACTGGCCGCTCAAGAATTACTGGATGAATTTGGTGATCTGAATCAGATTGACCAGGCACAGCAGTTGGAGTTCAAGATTACGGGCGATCGCCAGTTTCTTCAAGTCACGCCTTTTCAAGACGGTCGGGGGATTGACTGGTTGATTGTGGTGCTGGTGCCCGAAGCCGACTTTATGGCTCAAATTAATGCCAACACCCGCACGACAATTTGGCTCTGTTGTGGGGCACTGGGGGTAGCCATTGGGCTGGGTATCTTGACCGCCCGCTGGATTGCCCGCCCGATTTTGCAGTTGAACCGAGCGAGTCAAGCGATTTCACAATCGGCCACCAGCCACAGCGCCTTAACCGAATCAGTTGATGCTCACGGTATCCGCGAACTTGAAAATCTAGCCCAGGCCTTTACTCAGATGACGCAGCAGGTCAATCACTCATTGACTGCCTTAGAAAAAACCAACGAAGCTTTGGAAATGCGCGTGACAGAACGCACAGCTGAGCTGCAAACTGCCAAAGAAGTTGCTGACAGTGCTAACCAAGCAAAAAGCGAATTTTTAGCAAACGTCAGTCATGAACTGCGGACTCCCCTGAACGGCATTCTCGGCTATGCCCAAATTCTGCAGCGCGACTCAACAATCATGCCTCAACAGCAAGATGGTATTAGCGTGATTCGCAAGTGCGGCGCCCATCTGTTGAACCTGATCAACGATATTCTGGATATCTCTAAAATTGAGGCCCGGAAACTGGAGCTCTCTCCCACTGCGGTTTATTTGCCGTCCTTGTTGCTTGGGGTCAACGAACTATGCCGGATTAAGGCCGAACAAAAGGAAATCGACTTTACCTACGAAGCCCTCAATACCCTACCGGAGGCCATCTATGTCGATGAAAAACGTCTGCGTCAGGTGCTGATTAACCTACTAGGGAATGCGATCAAATTTACTGACCAAGGGGGCGTGACCTTGAAGGTGGGAGTGCTGCCACAATTGACAGCGCAGAACGAGCCAGCACCTGAGACCCGGACAACTGTCAGGCTGCGTTTCCAGATAGAAGATACGGGCATTGGCATAACCCCAACGCAACTTCAGACTATCTTTTTGCCCTTTGAACAGGTGGGCGATCGCGATCGCAAGCTTGAAGGCACGGGTTTAGGCTTAGCCATCAGCCAACAAATTGTCCAAATGATGGGCAGTCAAATCCAGGTGGAAAGCGAGCCAGGCCAAGGGAGCCGCTTCTGGTTTGAACTCACCGTCCCCGAAGATCCAAATTGGACTCAACTCGAACCAGAACCAGCCATTCGTCACATTCAGGGGTATCAGGGTCGGCGGCAGAAAATTCTGGTGGTAGATGATCGCTGGGAAAATCGAGCGGTGATTACCCAACTGCTTGCGCCCCTCGGCTTTGAGCTGATCGAAGCCGAACATGGCGCTGAAGGTATTGAAAAAGCAATCTATACCACTCCCGACTTGATTATCACCGATCTGCTAATGCCGATCATGGATGGTTTTGAAATGACCCGCCAGCTCAGGGCTTTACCTGCTTTTCAACACACGCTAATTATTGCGTCTTCTGCCAGTGTCTTTCAATTTAATCAACAAAAGAGTCGCGCCGCAGGCTGTAACGATTTTCTCCCCAAGCCCATTGAAGTAGACGCCTTATTAGAAAAACTCCAACAGTATCTAACCTTAGAATGGGTGTATCGGCCATCTCACCCGCACCCCCATCAAACCAGGAGGGTTCCGGCTATTCTGAATATCATGCCGACGCCTAAAGAACTAGACCCGCTACAGGCAGCGACTGAGATCGGCCATATTGAAGGGATTAAACAAGCCGCTATCCGGCTTAGACAAGGGAATCCGCAATATGAATCCTTTGTAAATCGGGTGCTGAAGTTGGCCGAAGATTTTGAATATGAGGCAGTTTTAGAATTGATTACATCTAGCTTATCCGAATCGCGATCGCAGGATAATGAGTCAGAAATCTAACATCAGACCCGATATCAGATATGAAAGGATGCATCCCCAACAAAAGACTGTATTAGAGAATGCAATATAACAATCGGCTGTATTAAAGCATGGTTACACAATTATGTTTGCGAAGAAAAAAGAGCAGATTTTTATTGTTGAGGATCAACCAGCCAATATTAAAGTCTTATCCAATCTTTTAACCACTGCTGGGTTTGAGGTTCTGATTGCTAAAACTGGCGAGAAAGCGCTTCAACAGCTGAAAAAAACCGCTCCCGCACTGATCTTGTTAGATGTGATGCTGCCAGGCATGGATGGTTTTGAAACCTGCCGCCACCTCAAGGCCAACATCGCCACCCAAGACATCCCCGTTATTTTTATGACTGCCCGGTCGGATACTGTCGATAAGGTGCAAGGGTTGACCCTGGGTGGCGTAGACTATATCACCAAACCCTTTCAGCAAGAAGAAGTCTTAGCCCGCATCCAAAGTCAACTCTCACTGGTACGGCTTAGGGCACAACTTCAAGCCCAGAATGAAAAACTCCAGCAAGAAATTCGCGATCGCGAACGGATGCTGCAAGAGCAACAGCACATCGAAGATGCGCTGCGGCAGAGTGAGGAACGGATGCGTAGCTTCTTTGAGGCTACTTCCGAAGCCGTTTTAATTCATGAGCAGGGGATTATTCTAGATGCCAACCAGGCGGCAGAAATGCTCTTGGGCTACACCAACTCAGAACTGATCGGCATGCACCTCGAAACACTGACAGCCCCAGCAAGCCGACCAGTACTCTACCAGAGATTGAAAACTATCAGCGACGCTTGGCCCCTTGAAGTGCTCGGCCTCAAAAAAGACGGCAGTTCTTTTTGGGTCGAGGTCAGCGCCAAAAGTATTCACTATCGAGGCAGACATGCTCGGGTCGTTGGCATTCGCGACCTGACTCAAACGAAGCAAGCCGACGACGCCCGCCACCATAGCGAAATCGGCTTTACCCTGGCAGCTGAGGGGGCCAGTGACGGTATTTGGGACTGGGATATGCAAACCGATAATGTTTATCTATCTCCCCGATGGAAACAACTGCTCGGATATGCAGACGATGAAATGTCAAATTGCTTAGAGTCCTGGCAACAAAGTCTCCATCCGGAGGATTCTGAGCGTGTGCAAACCTTCCTCAAAAATTATTTAGACCACAAGAGTCCAACCTATCAAGTTGAATTTCGAGCCCGCCATCAAGATGGCACCTACCGTTGGATTCGAGCCCGGGGAGCAGCCCTCTGGGACGAGCAAGGCAAACCCTATCGGATGGCCGGCTCCCATACCGATATCACCACACAAAAACAGCAAGAAAAAGCCCTACAGCTGATTGCCCAGGGCACAGGAACTAAAGTTAATCAAGCCTTCTTCCAATCTTGTGTCCGCTACTTGGCTCAAGCACTCCAGGTTCGCTATGCCATGGTGAGTGAATTTAGCGACTCAACCAAAACCAAAATTCGCACCCTAGCAGTTTGGGCCAGTAACAACTGGGCCGACCCTCTTGAGTTTGAGGTAACCGGCACGCCCTGTGCAACTCTTCTGCAAGGAGAAATACGCTATTACCCTGAACATTTACAAGAGCGCTTTCCTGAAGCGCAAGTAATCGCTGACTTAAACGCTGAGAGTTTTTGGGGTCTACCGCTGATTAATTCAACCCATGAAATTATCGGTCATTTAGTGGTGCTAGATGACCAGCCAATGAAAAGTAGTCCTGAACAAGAACAGATTCTGAAGATTTTTGCGGCTCGAACTGGCGCTGAACTAGAACGTAAGCTAGCAGAAGATAATTTACGACAGGCCAAAGAAACCGCAGAGCGGGCCAACCAGGCTAAAAGTGAATTTCTTTCCAAAATGAGTCACGAGTTACGTACCCCACTGAATGCAATCTTGGGGTACGCACAAGAATTTAGCAATGCCTCAGATTTAAACGCTGAGCGTCAAGAGTATATCAACATCATCAACCGCAGCGGTGAACATTTACTGGCTTTGATTAATGATGTTTTGGAGATGTCCAAAATTGAATCTGGTCAGGTGACCCTGAATGAAACCAGCTTTGACCTCCATCGGCTGCTTCAAAGCCTACAGGAGATGCTCCTGCTTAAAGCCGAATCTAAAGGATTACAGCTCATATTTGAGCGGGCATCACAACTCCCTCAATGGGTAAAAACCGACGAAGGCAAATTACGTCAGGTGTTGATTAACCTGTTAGGTAATGCGATCAAGTTTACGAAACAAGGGCAGGTAATGCTGCGGGTCGAGGTAGCAGAGGGGGAGAGCGGCAGCAAGGAAAATCTAAACTTGCTTTTCGCGATTACCGATACTGGGCCAGGTATCTCTCCAGATGACATGGGCACACTATTCAATGCGTTTTCTCAAGGTAAACGAGGATTGCAAGCACAAGAAGGGACAGGATTGGGTCTGCCCATTAGCCAACAATTCGTCAAGCTTATGGGGGGAGCTATCACGGTAAATAGCTTGGTTGGTCAAGGCTCAACATTCCAATTCAATATCCAGATTCAAGAAGATCAAACTGCGAGTCAGCAAAACATCCATAGCCCCAAAAAGGTTATCGGATTGGCCTCTGAACAACCCACCTACCGTATTCTGATCGCAGAAGATAATAATGTGAGCCGTCTGCTGCTGGTCAAGCTATTTACCCCCCTAGGTTTCGCAGTTCAAGCTGCAGTCAATGGCCAGCAAGCTGTCGACCTCTATCAACATTGGCACCCTCACCTAATCTGGATGGATGTGCAAATGCCTGTGATGGATGGCTGTGAAGCGACCCAGTCGATTCGGGCGATAGCGGTTAAGGAGGCAGGGGAAGAGGGGGAAAGGGGGAGAGGGGAAGATGAGTCGGGGGACGGGATCAACGATCCATTAACTCATCAACCATCAACCCTTAATCTCCAAAATCCAAAACCTCCCATCATCATTGCCCTTACCGCCAGCGCCTTTGCAGAAGATCAATCTAGGATGTTGGCCGTGGGTTGTAATGATTTTGTCAGCAAACCCTTTCGCCGAGAAGTTCTCCTTGAGAAGATGGCCCAACATTTGGGCGTGCGTTACGTTTATCAGTAAAGGTGCAGTCCATGCAACGCCCTTTCGTCGCTCTGATCAACCGAGGAGCATGAAACTCCACTCAGCACAACGGCCCCCGCAATAAATTCAGGGTGGGTCAATGCAAAACTCAAGCTCATTGCCCCACCCCAATCGTAGTTATCAAGCCGCTTTCAACTGAGACTTGCGTTGAGCTTCTAACTTGCGCGGATGGGGAACACCTTCTTCAGCAAAGTACTTGAGTTCTTCTACTGCATTTTTCAGAATGCCACCCATTTGCAGCCGCATCATAGGCCCCATTACCAGATTAAACACGGGCAGAATGGAGATTTCTGCGCACATCTCTACCTTGGCGCTATTGTTAGTCAGGGGAGTGACCTTCCAAGCGTTGCTCAATTGTTTGACAAAGAAGGGCATTTTGTCGCCCTGAGCGCTGTAGGCAAGGCTCCGGTTGCGCTCGTCATAGCGGATAATGGTCTCTTTGAACGGGCCAAGATCGGTTTCACAAACCCGACCTGAGCAAGGGGCATTTTGAGGAACTGTACCGCGATCGCTGCTTTGAGACATCTGCACAGCACTGATCCATTCAGATACATATGCATATTGCGGCCCCAGAATTTCCCAAACTTTATCAGCGGACGTATTGATGGTGATTTGTTGCTTAATTTGCATGGGGTTTACCTCTGTGTGGTTGATAGGGTGAAATTGGTCAACACGCTCTGTGACAGATGGATAACCATCAGCCGAGGCATGATTGGATTCGTTGGAGTAGAAATTTGAGACAGGGCCTAACGGCTTAGGCCTTTAGGGTTTCCACCGGAAACTGTATTTCCACAACCATTTCTGATTCATGACCAGGTTTAGGCGGCACAATAAATACCTCCCGACCTGGGCCAATGAATTGGTATTGGTTCAGTTCTACCCAGGTGCCAATTGCGCCGTAGGCATGGAGCCCTTTTTCGGGGCCACCAAAGCGGACGGCAGTGACAGCAGTTTTGACTGCGGGAAGTTCTCGAACGGTCAGGGATAATCCCTTCGATAGGGGCACTGTGATATCTAGGGAATGGTTGAGATAAAAGCCAAACTCTAGATCCCAAGCCTGGTCTTCATACAGTTCACTATGGATCACGCAGACAAAACGTCCCAGAGATTTTGGCTTCACGTGTTTAGGCACGACTTGACCAATTTCTGAGATAATTGCGAGACCTTCTGCTAAACCGTTGCACGTATGCCGCATTGCTAGGAAGGGTTGAGCCGATAGACTTTTCAAAACGACGTCTTCGTCTTGAAATTGTCCGTTACGCTCCAGCAATTGCAGGCGTGATTCCACAGCCCGGAGGCGGACTGCTTCTGACTGGATAGTTTGCTCAATCTGCGCCTTTTTGAGTGACAGCATCCCCCGAATTTCGTCAGGGGAAACCCGATCTTCAATCAGATGCTTGACCTGTTCTAATGAGAATCCCAAGTCTTTGAGGGCAAGAATACGGTTGAGTTGGGCTAACTGCTGCACGCTGTAGTAACGATAGCCCGTCTCGCGATCGCTATGGATAGGCGTAAACAAGCCGATATCGTCGTAATAGCGCAGCAGGCTAGCGGGCACCTGGGCAACCTTAGAAAACTCACCGATCCGAAACATTCTTGTTTCCTCTGAGCTGATATTTCGCAGTCTAGAGTTTCAAGCCACTTGAAGGTCAAGGGCTAGGTGCAAATTATTTTGAAATGTGGGTTCTACTCAGCGCGATCGCCATTGCTCTTAAAGCCGATGTCCCCATCGGGTCAGGGCATCAACCACATCGCGAGCCTGATATCCAAGGTCAGTCAACTCATATTGAACGACCTTGGGCGGTTCAATAACGATGACACTTTTGATGAGAATATTGTCTTCTTCCATTTCTCGAAGCTGCTGGGTCAACATTTTATCTGTAATGTCAGCCAGCTCCCGCTTCAGTTCGCCATAGCGATGGGGGCGATTCAACAACAATCGCAAAATCAAAATTTTCCAGCGTCCACTCAATCGCTTTAAGGCAAGCGTCGCTGCAACATTTGGACAGTCATTAATCCTGCGACTAATCCGAGTCATGGCGTTACTTACTTAAAAGTGCGTTCTTTTCAGCAATTTTTAGCGGTGCTAGCATGCTTCCAGCTTACCAACCGCGAGTTGAGCGAGATGAATATTTTAATTTTTGGAGCCACAGGATATATCGGGTCACGGGTTGCCCAAGCCTGTGTCAGGCACGGATATGATGTGTCAGGGCTCGTGAGAAATCATGCTCGAACACCAGCTTTGCCCGCACAAGTCAAACCACTCGTTGGCGATTTGAGTCAACCGGAAAAGATCGCAGCACTTTGTACTGACTTTGACGCCATTATCAACACTGGCTTTCCATCCCACGGCAAGGCATGGTTTGAATCAGTGGCTTTAGAAAAAGACTTACACCGTCGACTTGTTGAGGCTTTAAGCAACACCAACAAAACCCTAATTGTGACGAATGGCACCATATTTCTAGGGGATTCAGGGGAGGGACGACTGACAGAAGACGCCCCCATACAACCCGAGCATCCTGCTGCCATCAGGGCTG
>JBCBTQ010000237.1:0-8292 GCA_039818605.1 Cyanobacteria bacterium J06639_14
GCCGCGATCGCAACTGAGACGTCTTGGGAGCTTCGCTTTTTAGTCGCCGACGCTTCTGTCGCCCGTTACATCGTTCCTAAAGGCAGCATTGCCGTCAATGGCATTAGCCTCACTGTGGCGAACTGCAGCCCTACCGGGGACTGGTTTACGGTTGCTGTTATTCCCGTTACCTATGCTGAAACAAACCTGCAGCATCTCCAGCCCGATCAAGCTGTCAACCTCGAAGGCGATATCTTGGGCAAGTACGCCGAGAAGTTTCTCAACTTAGGTCCAGCCAAGGCTGTAAATGCCAGTGAGCAGGACGTCACGCTGGATTTTTTGGCAGAGCATGGCTATGGCTGAGTTGTGAATTTAACCATCGCCATGCGATCGCAAGTCGATGAGCTTAATGGTGGTGCCTACTCGCTGTTGCGCGATCGCTCGATAATTTGCAAAACGTCGATACTGTTTAGAGCACTTGACGACCAGTGCTCTAAACAGTATCGACAACTGGGCTTTAATGATGCACCTGTGGGTAGGGCGATCGCGTCAATCCATGCCGTTCCTCCGATATATTGGGATTGGTAGGCATGGTGTGTCCAAGCCACAATGCTTACCCCACCTTCAATGTGAAGGCCCACTTTATAGCCTCTGGATGTCATATCGAATTGGTAAGCGAGATGCCCCAAATCAACACGCTAGAAATACCAGATGAGCTATACACCCAAATTCAAGGGATGGCACGCTCACAATCCCGTTCTATTAATGAACAGATTGTGACTTTTTTACAACGAGCCTTGGCCGCAGAAATACAGCGACAGACTCAAGCCAGAGTACTCCAGGAGATTCATCAAGCTCGTTGGATTCCCCCTCAAGCTGTACCAGGCAGCGTTACCATCCTGAGAGAAATCCGAGGTTGTGAATGATTACCTGAACATGATAGATGCCAATGCTGAGGCTGGCATCTGGCTCCTTAGTTCGGAGGGGATTCCCTATTCAGATGACACACCTGTGGATAACGATATCGCCTGTCGCTAAAACGTTAACGGATAATGACGATCGCTGAACTCATTGCTCAATTTGAAGCCTGGGCCCCACCCGCTTGGCAGGAGAGTTGGGATAACTGCGGTTGGCAGGTGGAACCCGGAGTGTTGGATGCGCCCGCCCATGTGCTCGTATGTTTGACCCCTACTTTAGCCGTGATGGAGCAGGCGATCGCCCTCAATCAGGCAGGCACCCCAGTAAATCTGATTTTTGCCCACCATCCGCTGATTTTCAGTCCCCTGAAGTCGGTTCAGAAAGGCGATGCGGTGGGTGAAATAGTGCGTCTTAGCATTCAACATAGCATTGGCGTGTATAGCGCTCACACCAACTTTGATCAGGTCGCTGATGGCACAGCGGATGTGCTAGCTCAGGTGCTGCAATTAGAGGGCGTCGAGCCGGTCGTGCCGACCCAGTCTGAAGTCGGTTATGGCCGCGTGGGCAATCTCCCCGCAAAGCAAACATTGCAGCAGGTACTCACCCAGATTCAAACAGCCCTAGCACCGCCAGATTTAATCTACTCGCCAGCAGCCGATTTGAGCCAACCGATCCAACGACTCGCCGTTTTGGGCGGCTCGGGAGCTAGTTTTATTGGTGACGTGACAAAGACCGGGGCACAGGCGTATCTGACGTCAGACTGTAAGTTTCATCAGTTTCAGGAGGCGCGCGATCGCGGCCTTATCCTCATTGATGCGGGCCACTACGCCACCGAGCGTCCGGCTTGCGCGCGACTGGTGGAAAAATTGCGGCATTTAGGAGCAGAGTGGGTGGAATTGAGCGATCGTGACGAAGACTTCCGTCAATTCTTCAGATGTGCCGAATAGAATAATGGTGAAAAGAATTTCGAGCCTGTAAAGGTTCAAAGTTGTAACGAGAGATTTCCTCAGACTCAAACAACAGATTTTTTCTAACAGACAAAATATTGGGAAACTGATACGCTGAATCCCAAATTAGATCACTTGTTTCTCTAAAGTAAAAGGGTTAGACATGTTTCTCAGCAAACTCCAAGAGTGATCTCATGTAGATTTGATTGGATATAGCGAGAGTAGTAAAGGTTGGTTTTTGGAACGGCTGATGGCCGATGCAGTAGCTAGATCAATAACGACCTATGACATCTACCCCAATAAGACAAGGAATGTTCCGCCCTCAATTAGCAACCTTGCTGATGGTTGGAGCCTTAACGTTAGCTTGCCTGATTTCCATTGCCTGGTTTGCGGGTAACGGTACCATTTCCACAATTTTTGAACAGCTGAATCAGCTGCAAGAACATCCTCCCGGCTGGGCCATGACCCCCATGATGGTGGGACATTACTTCTTGGCTTGGGCCGCCTCGCTGATGGCAGCAGTCTGGATCATTATGTGGGTTTCGCCACAGCCTACGGGATGGGCGAGGACCGTTGTGATTAGCATCCTAGGCATTCTAACGATTCGGTATTTGTTGTGGCGCTCCTCTTCAACGCTTAACCTCAGTACCCCACTGGATGGTGTCTTTAGCTTAGGGTTGTTCGCCCTGGAGCTATTTATGCTGACCAATGGCATCATCCAGCTCTTTTTATTACTGCGGGTGAGCGATCGCCGTAAAGCCGCCGACCAGTTATCACAGGATGTCCTGAGCGGGACATTCAGGCCAACGGTGGATGTCATGATCCCGACCTATGATGAGCCGGAGTTCATCCTGCGGCGGACGGTGATCGGATGTCAGGCCCTGGAATATGAGCCCAAGACTGTCTACTTGCTCGACGATACCCGTCGCCCAGAAATCAAAGCCTTGGCCGCAGAGTTGGGCTGCGAGTATATTACTCGTCCTGATAATCGTCATGCCAAGGCCGGTAATCTCAACAACGCCATTCCTCAAACCCAGGGTGAATTGCTCGTTCTCTTTGATGCGGACTTTGTGCCCACTAAAAATTTCCTCACCCGCACGGTAGGCTTCTTCCAGGATCCGAACGTCGCTCTAGTCCAAACTCCCCAGAGTTTCTATAATCCTGACCCTATCGCCCGTAATCTGGGCTTGGAAGACGTACTCACCCCCGAAGAAGAAGTCTTTTACCGTCAGATTCAGCGGGTGCGGGATGGCGCGGGAGCTGTTGTCTGTGCGGGGACATCCTTCGTCGTCCGACGTGCTGCGTTGGCATCGGTTGGAGGATTCGTGACGGAAGCCGTGAGCGAGGACTTTTTCACCGGTATTCAGCTAGCGGCGAAGGGCTATCGTCTGATCTACCTGAACGAGAAACTAAGTGCTGGCTTGGCAGCTGAAAATATTGCAGCCCATGCTCTCCAGCGAGTGCGATGGGAGCAGGGAACACTCCAGGCATTCTTCATCAAATCCAATCCCATGACGATCCCTGGCCTCAAACCGCTGCAGCGATTAGCCTACCTTGAGGGGCTTCTACATTGGTTCAGCAGTGTTGCTCGGGTCGGGTTCCTGGTTATGCCTTTGGTCTATGTCTTTGGGATTATTCCCTTACGGGCCACCGAATCTGAGGTGTTGTATTTTTTTGTGCCCTTTTATCTGGTACAGCTCAGTGTCTTTTCCTGGTTGAACTACCGTTCACGCTCGGCCTTACTGTCGGACGTGTATTCTCTGGTGCTGGCATTTCCGCTAGCATTAACCGTATTTCAGGTGATGCTGCGGCCCTTTAGTAAGGGGTTTAAGGTGACGCCTAAGGGGACTGCCAGCGATCGCTATCAGTTCAACTGGACTTTGGCTTGGCCGTTGATTCTGGTGTTTGGGTTAACTGCCATCAGCCTCTGGATTAATCTGGGACATTGCTTGGTCACGATGGCTAGGCCGGTGGATCACTTGCTGGGCCTGGGGATTGGCTGGATTTGGAGTACTTACAACCTGCTGATGCTAGGTATTGCATTGCTGATTTTGCTAGACGCCCCCCGACCCAGTCCCTACGAATGGTTTAATGTGCAGCGCATCGCGAACGTAAAGCTGTCCTCCATGATCTCATCCCAAAATGAGCCCGCTATGCGTTGGGGCTACACCACGATGATTTCTGAAATAGGGGCAGAGTTTGCCTTTACTAAACCTGGCAACCTAACACCGGAAACGCTCATTGCTCAATCCGTAGAACTGGATCTGGTGGACGAGGCGATCGCGTTACCCGGTATCATCACTCAATTTCAGGTGAAGAATGAGCTTCCTACCTTAACTATCGAGTTCCTCCCGCTAACTTTGCCTCAACAGCGTCGGTTAATTGAGCTCCTATTTTGCCGTCCCGGTCAGTGGAAAAGTCGCTGTTCGCCAAACGAACTGCAATCCCTCTGGCTCATTATTAAGTCTGTACTCCGCCCCCGCTTCATCTTTGAACGCCGGGTTGAGACACGTCCTGTCATTGTCAGTAAGGTCTAACTTGTTGGGGGGAGTGGGGATGAGACATCTGTGGAGCAACTGGTAGCCGACCTGCGAACCGATACCGAACACTCCCTGTGACAATTAAGCGTTACTGTAAGAGCGGATTTAGTATTACAACCACAATTCCCTACTGAGACAGAAGATGAATTTGACTAAGTTTGACCTCAAAGTGGTTCCCGGATACGAGTCCTGGCTGGAGGAACAGATTCGCCAGCTAAGTGTTGAGGCATTGAAGGCAGGTACATTGACCTGTACTGCTTGCGGCGAAGTGGCTGGGTCTTACATTATCGAATACGACGAACAAGCCTTTCGACTTCCTGGTGAGGAAGCTTATACGTTTCTTTGCTTCATTGTTGGCAATGAGTAATAGAGGTCGTTAGGACGTACTGTTTAAGCCGGAAAACTCTGACTGGGTAAGGAGTCAGGAGTCAGGCGTCAGAATCCAGTGGACTGCTCCTGACGCCTAGATGCTTTCGTTATCGGAGTTTTCTGCCTTAAGTTGGGTGACCTTGCAGGTTCGTTGTGAGCCTTTCCCTGAAGTGTTTGTAGCGAAAATCAGTGCCATTGATGAGTCTGAGCAGTTGTGGCGTTCTTGGGGGAGGCGATCGCGGTCCCCTCCCCAAATAAGTTTGCGATATCCTTTCTGTAACTCACTCTGCATCTGAGTGTGTCTATTCAGATATTCATAGAAGGAATTGCTGTACATCACTCATGACTGGCAAACCCGAATTCCCAGGAATGAATCCTTATCTTGAAAATCCGGCTCTATGGCCAGAAATTCACTATGGCATCATCGGTGGGTTAATACGGGTTTTGAATCCTCAAATTACGCCCAAATATCGTGCAGCGGTAGATAAACGGGTCTATATGGACACTGTCCTGGTGGGCGTTCCAGACAACACTGTTTTTCAGCAATCTACTGCGATCAAAGTGCCTAGCGGCTTTGCTAGTCAATCCACAACTGTTGTCAGTAAACCAGAGCGGGTGACTGTACCAATGTTGGAGGAAGTGACCGAGCGTTATTTGGAAATCCGGGAGATAGCAACACACAAGGTTGTCACTGTAATAGAGCTGCTGTCACCGAAGAATAAACGGTCCAAAGAAGGGCGTAAGCAATACTTGAATAAGCGACAGTCTGTATTGAGTAGCCAGACTCATTTTGTGGAAATTGATTTACTCCGAACGGGGGAACCCATGCCTATTGAAGGAGGGCTCAAGTCAGATTATCAAATCCTGGTGAGTCGAGCTAAGGAACGTCCTGCAGCCGAGCGCTATCCTTTCAATCTGCAAGACCCGATTCCTCGTTTTTTATTGCCGCTACAAGCAGGGGATGAAGAACCTGTGATTGATCTGGGGCAGTTAATTTTGCAAGCCTGTGATGAAGCCGCGATCGACTTGTCTATCGACTACACTCAATCCCCGACTCCACCTCTGACTAAGGACAATGCTAATTGGTTGCAAACACTAAAGTCGAGGCAATAATCTCGAACAAAGACAAATCTGTCGGTTACGTAGTTTGATTCGTTGGGCTGTAGCAAACAACCGCCACAAGCGTATATTTTCGCTGAGATTGGTTATGCAAAAACCTGCAATGATGAGACCGGAGCCTCGGCAGGGTTCCAGTCGCCGAAGCAAGTCATTGGAAATTGACCATGTACGATTGCATCATTGTGGGTGCTGGCCCCGCTGGGAGTAGTGCTGCCTATCACCTGGCTAAACAAGGTCGCTCGGTGCTACTGCTGGAAAAAGCAGCGCTGCCCCGCTATAAACCTTGCACGGGAGCCCTATCACCGACCATTGCCGAGTGGTTTGACTTTGACTTTGAGCCTGCGATCGCCTGCAAGATGCGACGATTGCGCTACACCTGGAAATTAGAAGATGCTATCGCCTCAGAGTTTGACGCGAGTCAGTCCCCCGTCTGGCTGGTGGAGCGCAGCGTATTTGACCACTTTTTGGTGAAGCAAGCGATCGCCCAAGGAGTCCTTCTAAAAGACGAAACAGCGGCCACCGGGATTGAATTTCGGCAGGATAGTTGGTGGGTCAAGACCGCCATGGGTGACTTGCAGGGACGTTATCTGATTGCCGCCGATGGAGCCGCAGGCCCGATGTCGGAGTGGTTGGGATTTAAGTCTCCCAAACTCAAGCAGGCAGCCACCTTTGAACTCAGAACCGATACAAAACACGCTGCCAATGAGGCGATGAATTTTGAATTCGGCCTACTTAAAAACGGTTGCCTCTGGGGCTTTCCTCGACCGCAAGGCTATACCCTGGCAGCGGCGACTTTTTTGGGCACAGGCCCGAAGGATTACCATCCTGTCCTCCAGCAGTATGCCTCGACGTTTGGTGAGGGCCGTGATCCACAAGGGCAACTCTACCCCCACGCCCTGAAACTCTGGGATGGCGATCGCCCCCTCCACACCCAACAAGCCGTCGTAGTGGGAGAAGCTGCCGCGATCGTTGATCCATTAACAGCCGAAGGAATTCGCCACGGCATGTACAGCGGCGTTAAAGCCGCAGAAGCTATTCATGCCGCTGTACAAGGAGACTGCCAAGCATTAGCGGGCTACACCCAAGTCATGCATGAATGGGGCAGTAATATCCAGTGGGCCCAGCGCATTGCTCAGGTCTTCTTTCGCGTTCCTGGCATCGGTTATCGTGTCGGTATTAAGCGCCCGTCAGCTACCACGCGCATGGGCCAATTGTTGGCGGGCGAGATCCAATACAGTGACATCGCCAACCGTGTTATTAAGCGGATGTCTACGGGATTGATTGGACGCTCTTCTTGAAGGGATGTGGGTAGTGGGATGTGGGTAGTGGGAGTTGGGTAGTGGATAGTGGGATGAGACGCGACATATCGCGTCTTTACAGGGCGGGATTGGGATCTCGTGCCCTTCTACTCTTCCACCCTTCCACCCCTCACCCTTCCACCCTTCTACCCCTCCTACCTCCCCTGAGTCATGTCATAAATTTCGTAAGCTCGATTTTCAGTAGAGCGGTAGTTATCTTCAGCGGTGCGTCTCACGTAATTGACTTTTACTTCTTCTAGAAACGCGACTGTTAACGCTTCAAGCTCTTGAACAGTCGTGTCTTTTTGAAGTTCCTTTTTAAAGGCTTGGGTGAAGTTTTCTACCAACTTTGCGATTAAGGCTTCTCTTTCTGAATCCTCCAGAGAATGGATCAGCACATCATAGGTATTACGAGAAACTTCGGCGACAATTTGTTTGGATACCTGTTCGACAAGATCGCCAATGCCGGGAAGGGTTTTGGCTCCTTGATAGGCCGGTGATAGCGTTAGGGCGTTATTCAAGCTGTGGTGTAGCAGGGCATCGACCTCGGGCTTTACTTGTGGCAAGGTTTCATAAATTGCCACCGTAAACAACCGTTTAGCAATGGCTTGTAGCTCGTTCACCTCATTCAAGTCAACGTATTGATACCGCTTGTTGGCACTCATGACCCAGTTGGTGACAACCCCATCGCGCACCAAATTTTGAAACTGCTCGATCACCCTGAGAACGACAATCTCAGTTAACTCCAGAACAAATTGGCTGATCAAGATACGGCTGACCCGCTTGCGGATCGGTTCCAGATTTATCAACCCCGACTGGCTGGCGCGAATAGCCGTGGGAATAATTCGGGTTAAGCGGAACGTCGGGAATATCAGGAAGGGCCAAATCAACAGCAGGTCATACCAACGGAGTAGAAAGGCATCAAACCAGGTTAGATTCTGATAGCGGCGGCTGAGATAAAACGAACGGGCTAAGAGTTCAACCCCAAAAAGGCCAATAAACCAAATATCAATTTCAAAAAATAAATCAGTGGGGCGACCATTTTCACCAATGCTGCGGTAATAGTTGGTCGCCATTAGTGGTCGAATTTGAGTATCGAAGAACGCAATTTCTTGATTCCAG
>JBCBTQ010000238.1:0-8255 GCA_039818605.1 Cyanobacteria bacterium J06639_14
GGCTTTTGCTAACAACAACGCCAGGGAAAATCGGAAGCCATTGTCTGTTTGAGTACCCAGCGTTATTCGACGTTGATAACCATCTCCATCAAGGGGGAAATCCACCATACCGACCCGCTCTAGTGGCAAGGTGTGGGGCGGTGACACCGCCGGCGGTGATACTCTCTCAATGCCGATTAGATTTTCCATTTCCTGAAACGTGGCCACCAACTCTGGGTAGCCGGGTTCTACGGGTAAATCTCTGAACAAATCGAGGCCAACGACTCGAGGCTCATGGCGTTGCAGCCTGCGCAACAGCGTCGCCAATGGCTGATCAGGGATGGGGTAGCTACCCACAGCGCGAATTGCCTGCTCATCAATGCTCACTAATAAGATGCGATCATCTAAGGCTTCTGCAGGGTGCGATCGCAAAAACGCATCCAAAGCCCGCCACTCTAATAACTGAAAGGCCCCTGCCAATCTTCCGCTGGTGATCAGTCCCAGAAACAACAAGCCCGGCAACAGCCCGACATGTAGAACCGTGATCTGTCTCCGAATTCTGTGCCAGGCCCCGACAATCAACCCAAAATCCTCCGAAATCTTGACAGCTTCAACTCAACCAAACTTTACATCAATTCAAACCACATCTAGTGTAAGTTTCAACCTAGCCCCGTTATAGATTGTGCCTTCAAACAGAGCTCCTTTATTAAACCTTCAAACATCAACTGGTTTGCCTTTAATAACAAAATATGGCAGACTAGTCAGCTTTTTTAATAACATAGAAGAGTATTGCAAAAACCTGTATTTTAACTGTTCAATCCGTTAATCTTCGCTAATCTAATGATGAAAAATAATACACACTATGCCTCCATTCGTCAGCATCCTAAATGGCCACTGAATCCAATCAAGGGTTGCTATCAGTTAGCAGCTGGCCTACTCCTAACATTATTATCACTCACATCATTTTCAATGATGACTGCTGCTGCTTGGGCTCAACAATATCAGCCCCCGGCTGGTGAGCCCCCTGTCGGTCCTCGGGGGTCAAATGGAACCCGTGACGGATGTGGTGAAACCTATGGCATACCTTTAACGGCTTTGGCACCGACTCAGCACGTGGGTCGCACCACCAGCACCACGCCAACTTTCGTATGGTTTATCCCAGCGACATCCCCCTACCGCATCAATCTTGCTTTCTATTCAGTGAATGAAGATCAGCAGCGTGAATTGTTGCATCAAGTGGAGTCTATCGAAAGCGCTTCAGGAATTGTCAACTTCACCTTACCTGCAGATGAATTTGATCTCAGCCCAGGCCAGCACTATCAATGGCAGGTTAGTATTGCTTGTGTGGCAGATTCGCCACGCTATGATCAATCATTTGTATCTACATTAGAAATCGTAGAACCCCCTACTGCGATCGCGGCTGCACTCACCGTGGCACAGACCCCTTTAGAAAAAGCTGAAATCTATGCTGAAGCGGGTTATTGGTATGATGCGTTGCGAGAAGCCATGATTGCTCCAGACAATTCAGATCCTGACGGTATTGCTACCTCATTGTTACATGAGTTGGCCAAGTCAGAAGGCGGGCTTCATGGTTATTATCTAATCCAGATTTCTGAAATCCTCAACGACACTGGTTTCTGAACCAATTGAGACCGGGCGTGTTAACTTCCCACGCCCGTACAAAATATATGGATAGTTTTATTGACTTAGCAATAGCGAGAAATTTTACTTTTCAAGTTTTTGCTTCTCAAGCTATCGTTACTCAGACTGCCCATCATCTACTTCAGACAGTTTTGACGGGTTGCCCATATCTAGATCAAACGGGGAACAACCATACAGAATAGACGCAGTAGAGCAATACTCATCATGTTTCATCATTAATAGCTCTATTGCGTTGAGCGAGTAAAAATCGATCAGAAAATTAGATCCCATGTAGTCATACTCAAAAGCAACATTGGGGCAATCATCATCATCTTTCATGATTAAAACCTTCTCAAGGTTAAGGGAATTATTCGTTGACATTAGTTAGAACTCGGATTTCTGCTTGAGGTTTATTGCCGGAAAATAGTCAAGGTTTAATACAGCAAATCAAGCGTGTCAGCGCAGAGCGGAATACCTAAGGTCATCGCAAGTTCGCGCTCTGGTCTAGTTGAGGTCTGGCTAGCCATCACCGCACAGTGAGGTCGCAAGACTTGCCTGATCTGGTGAATTAAGCATGGGCGCTCCAAGATCGTTTCGGCAAGGGATTTGCAGGACGAACTGTAGGTTGACAGCAGGATGAGGCGATCGCGGAGGGTAAGCAACGTTGAGGCGGATAGGCGCTTGAGGTGATTGTCGATAATATCGGGGTCGATCGGCTGTGAAGTGATATAGATCAGCCGGATACCCGGATTGAGCAGCTGCATCAGCCAACAACGGAGGTGTTCGTCATTGTGTTTGACGCCTTTGATGTGCTTGAGGCTGTTTGGGGGCAACTCCATTGAGGGGAGGACTACAATATCCTGCGTCTGATGCAGAGGGGGGTTAGGGTTTCCGAGATTCTCGACAATAGCGGCTCTGCCATCGCCAACTGGATGTGGCCATCCGTTTAATGCCGTGTAGCCCGTGACCAGAGGGCTGACTGTACAAGGCTTGTCAAGGGGGGCTAATTGCATGGTAGCGTTCCTAAATCATAAACTCACCATCGCGGAAATTCTCGGTAGAAGAAATCCCGAAAAGTTCAGGTTTGTTCAGGTTTATATTCAGGTTTATTCAGGGGTTAAAATATAGTCGTGGATCATGCAATCTGCGTCATATTTATTGGGTAACACAGCAAAAGATGCAGCCCACTTAAGCCTTGACCCTTTGATACCAGCTTGAATCACTTTCGACTAACTCTCCCAAAGTTGATCCAGTTGTCGCAGGAGTTGCAGCCACTGAGATTCACCATCTTCTTGAGATTCACCATCCTCTAATGAGTCGCAGGCGTCAGTAGGAGAACTTAAGGTATCGCAATAGTGATCAGTGTCCGGGTCGGTCGGATCCCAGGGATAAGGCGCTTCGTCTGACAAAAGCGTATAGAGCATGTCCAATTCAATATATTTTAGGTCAGACGGAGAGAACTCAAACGGTGAGGGTTCTGTCATAATCTTGCATCTCAGTGATGTCTTAACTATGGCAGAAGTCCTAAGCAGAAAAAATCCCGAAAAATTCAGGTTTATTGAGATAAGATCTCAGATTCACTTAGGCGGTACACAGCGTCTTGAGTGATGTAATCTGCGCCATATCGATCAGGGAATATGGCGCAGGATGGCCTCTTCTAAATCTTCTCTCCACCCAAATCTATTTTTCGCCTTACGATCAACACGCAATAGTAGTTGCCTCACTTAGCTCATCTCGTACCGCCACCATAGCCTTGACTAAGGTATCCATCTGCGCGCAGGTATAAGTGGCATTAGCCATGATCCGGAGTTTGGGGTTTGAGATATACCAGACTGGTGTGACCCAGATTCCATAGTTATGCATTAATACGTGAGCAAACTCTTTTGGAAATTGCTCAATTTCTACAGGGATGATGTGAGTTTGCCCAGGGACTTGGAACCCATAATGTTGTAACTGGGACCTGAGATAGTCTGTATTCTCATGGAGTTGTTTGACTAAGTTTGGCGTTTGTCTAAGATGTCTAATACTGGTTAAGGCAGCAGCCGTCAGAGGTGCTGCTAGAGAAGCTGTGCCAGAGCTGGTGCGGGCCGCGTATAACAAATCTGTCAGGCCCTGACTAAAGCTGCTAATGGATGCACCGACCGACCCTCCAAATTTAGAAAATGTGGTCAGCAGGACAGGGTGAATTCCCTGGGACAAGAGATCCCTAGGATCGATATTGAAATGATTGTAAATGCCGCCTCCATACGAGCCTAATGCGCCGCTACTATGGGCTTCGTCAGTCAACAACACAGAACCCTCGTAATTCGAGAGGACTTTAATGATATCTGGGAGTGGTGCGATATCGCCATCCATCGAGAACACCGCATCTGTCATGACCAAGATTCGCCATCCTGGTTTGATAAATCGCTTGATGCGAGACGCTAAACTCTCAACATTGCAGTGACGATAGGGCTTAACCACAACCGGGTTCGCATTCCGTGAGAAAAGTGTGCCAGAGGTGCCCGTCTTTGCACTGGTAGCGGCTGCAGTGAGACACGAGTGATTCATTTCATCTACCATGATGAGCGTTTTTAGCTCTGGGTTGTAGCCAGGTATTTTCATGCTCAAATGGCAAAAGATATCAGTAAATCCTTGTAATGCCATCCAAGCATTTAGAAATAAATGGGTATGAGGAATCTGCTTAAATTGAGAGATCTCCTGCTCCAATTCCTGATGAAGATCGATACGCCCACAGCAAAAGTTGGCAGATGAATTAGAAGACCCAAATTGCTGTATGGCCCTAATCGTTTCTTGCTTGACTATTGGGTTTTGAGCAAGGCCCAATATATCATTACTGGAAAAATTCAGAACATTGAGTGTTTTACTTGAGCTTTCTTCAGTGACATTATATTGAATGCCTTTCTTGCGATGAATCAAATACCTTTCTGGATATAGGTCTAATTCCTTGGCTCGATTCAGATAGTTTTCGATAAATTGCATAGTAGATACTCTCAATATAAAGGTTTCACGCTGTTTGAGGTATCCCTATAGTGTCAAAATAGATTGACAGAAAAAATCCCGAAAAATTCAGCTTTGTCCAAGTCAATATTCAGGTTTATTCAGGTTTATTCAGGTATTGGGGATGCAGTGGCAATGATAATGTCATCGCTGGTGAGACGATTTCATGGCGCTAGGCCCTCTGCCTCCAGTTCAACTCACAAGCCATTATTCCTCCTGAATACGAAGGATGAGAAAAGGTGTTTCGGCACCGGATGTCCCTCCGTTAAAGGAGGCCGCTCGATTGAGCTGATTGATTGTGGCCACCACACTGCCATCGGGGGCGACATAGACACCATCAGGCCAGACCATTCGATGATCCTGTGCCCAAATGCGAGTGCCGGTTGCATCGGCAATGCTGATAGCATTCTCAGCTACATTCGTGATGTAAACCCGCCCTTGACCGTCAGCCGCGATGCCATCACTGGAAGGTTTTTCGGCAAAGGGTTCGATTGCAGCTGCCAGATCAGCCTCAGCCATAATCTTGCATCTCAGTGATGTCTCAACTATGGCAGAAGTCTTAAGCAAAAAAAATCCTGAAAACTTCAGGTTTCAAGTGAATTTTTCTCAGGTTTTTCCCACTTAAAAAAATCAAGGATGTGTGATCCCTATCAACTCAATATCCTGATCGCGGTCACTCTGTACCAGAACATCTGAATAAACCTGAACGTTTTCCTGAATAAACCTGAACAAATATAGATTTCTTCGGGCGGAAATTTTCGCCATAGTGGAGTCATTGAATCCTTGTAGAGATTGGGACTCAACGCCAATTTAGGCAGTTCCTTTTTAACGTGTCCTCCTCGAAAATTGCCTTCACAACAATCATGCGCACGCTATCCCTTCATGTCAACGCCCCTACTCGGTTTTGGCACCTAATATCAAACCATTTAGGTTGGAGTCCAACCGATGATCAACTATCACACCAATCAGCAACGCCCCCGAGTCATATTCGAGAACTCAAACCCTTAGAATTGCTGCTTTGCTCATGTTTGGTGTGGTGTTTTTCGCTTGTCTCGCATGAACACTCATCAACAATGATTATCGTTACAGCATTAGCTGGGCTTTTGATCGTTCCCCATGGCGCACTGGATTTATCCTTGGCGAGAGAACTCCGCTGGGTCAAGCATTCTTCACGCCGCTTGGGCGTATTTTTGACGATTTATACAGTTATGGCCATTTCCTTTTGGATAATTTGGCCCTATGCCCCAACACTATGCCTCAGCATTTTCTGGCTCATGAGCATCGTGCATTTTGGGCATAATGATACCTGGCATTCGTCATCATCGTGGGTGAAGTGGCTCTCTTTTTTAGTCTGTGGCACACTCCCGTTAATCCAATCAGGATTTTGGCATGAAACAGAAGCAATGCTCCTCGTAACTGCAATGGTGCCCAACACTGCGGACGTTGCTGCTCATCTCTTGAAAATGAGTGGATATCTCTGGTTTATTGGGGCAGTATTTTTAGCCATAGTTACCGTTCACCAAGGCAAGAACTATCAGAGGCTGTTGGAAGTAGCGGTGCTGGTGTTTACGTTTGCTATTCTGACGCCAGAACTTGGCTTTTTAGTGTACGGTGCAACCATTCACGCACCCAGACATGTGCGCCATACGATGCCCCGAGCTATTGCGGCTCATCCGTTTGGTCAACGAGGATTAATCTGGGAAATCGTTGCTACTTTATGCCTCACATTGGCTTTAGCTGTTTGGGCGTTACGCACTAATATTTCCTTCGGTCAAGATGTTGCCTTGATTCGACTTGTGTTTATTGGTCTTGCTGCGCTAACGTTTCCCCACATGTTGTTGGTTGATTGCAGGCCAGGTCGATGGCTAACTCAAGCGCTACAATGACGCCTTGATCAGGCCATTGCCGCCGTCTCTTTTGGCTTGTTGGAGGCTGCGATCGCAACCTTCCAAAAATTCCTCTAGGCCCACATCTGCGCTGGGCTGTGCCGTCACCATCCCAATGCTTAAGGTGTGATCGGTTGTGCTCACGGCTTTCAACAGGTCCTGCGCCATCTGCTCTGCTGTCGAAGGGCTAGGTAAAACCACGGCAAAGGTCATCGTGCCATAGCGACCTACCAAGTCATGGGTCCCCTGCACCGTCTGTTTAATCACCTGAGCGATTTGATGCAGGGCGCGATCGCCAACCTCAGGATCACCCCCATCACCATAAAAGTTGAAATTATCCACCTGGGCTAGCATCAGGGCGAGGGGGGTTTGGGTCTGTACCGCCTGCTGCCAACAAGTCAGCAAGTATGCATCAAGCCGCCGCCGACTGGCGACCTGCGTTAAATCATCAATGGCAGCCAGCCGCTGTAGCTCCTGAATTGCCTGCTGAAGCTGAGCATTTTGGGCGATCAGGGCCTGCTGCAACTGTTGAATCTTGAGCTGATTTTCGACGCGGGCCAGCACCTCAACCACCTTAAAAGGCTTCGTGATGTAGTCGCTTCCCCCGGCCGAAAAAGCCTTGACCTTATCCCAAGCTTCGTCCAAAGCGCTGACAAAAATCACCGGAATGGTTTGGGTGCTCGGATCAGCCTTGATCTGCTGACAGACCGTATAGCCATCCATCTCAGGCATGTGAATATCCAGCAAAACTAAATCTGGCCGATCCAACGCGATTGCTTGCAATGCAACCGTACCGTTAATCGCCTGTTGAACTTCATACCCCTGCTCTTCCAGCAGATCTGACAGCAGCCGTAAGTTTTTGGGTTGGTCATCGACCAATAAAATATTGGCGGCGGTTAGGGGGCTAACGACTGGCAGTGACGATGCGAATTGGTCCGTCAGCTCTTTTTTCACAGATAGTACTGGACTAGACAAAGACACCGATTGGGTCGCCTGCGCACTGCGCATCTCTTGCTCCAGGACGCTGCGGACGTTGGCTTTCATAATCTTTTGATTTAAGGCTTGAGAGAGGAGTTGCCAGAGCTTCGGGGCAACATCTTGTTTCACATATTTGGCTGAGTAGCCACAGTCCTCCGCCAGCTGATCGTAAGTTTTACGTTCTCCCTGTAAAGCTGTAATTAAAATCTGGCGTTGCAATTCACTACAGTAGGTGTCTGTTTTAGTATGAATCAGGTTTTCAGCAAAGTTCAAGATATCATCAGTATCATTCATCACGATCACTTTTAACCTCTACCCCTTACCTGATTAGTCCGAGTCTATCAAACCGTAGCAATGATTATGGAGAGGTCATAAATATTAGGGAAATAGCTTTTGAGGTTGCAATGCCGATCAGTTGTAAGGCCCTGCAAGTTTTAAATACCTGAATAAATACCTGAATAAACCTGAACTTTTCAGGATTTTCTCTACCGGGGATTTTTGTCATAGTTCAGAATCATACCGCCAATGAAACCCTTGGGGTTAATGCTTGACGGGTAAGGCTTGAGTGCGATGACCCTTAGAAAAACAAGCCCATCTCCTATCCTCAGCCTCCAGACGGCCCTAGTCGTATCGTTCGTTTTGCAAATTGTCGCGGCTGTCGGGTTGACCGGATGGCTCTCATTCCGCAACGGGCAGCGGGCCGTGAATGAACTGGTGAATCAAGTCAACGATGAAGTCACAGCCCGCGTTGAGACGCACATCAGAACATTT
>JBCBTQ010000239.1:0-8250 GCA_039818605.1 Cyanobacteria bacterium J06639_14
GGCATTTCCGCCTTTGAGGCGATTAAGCGTGCCCTTACATCAACTCAGACCGATTGGCTACTGAGTTGAGCAATTACTCTCTCTGTGCGAGAGACGGGATTGCGCTTGTGAACCAGGGCAGGGACGAGACGAAGCCGGGGCAAGAGGACGATCTCGACCAAACTACTCTCCGCTATCACATTCAGGTTTTACGGTCGCCTAATTCGCGGTGGTGCCATAGGCCTCAGCTAAATAAATCTTCATTGTGGCAAAGCGATCGTCCAAGGTCTCCATTTCTGCAGTCAACTCAGCCGATTGCGCCTTATATTCTGCTTCCAGTCGCTCCACCTCCCCACTAGTAGCCGCCGCCATCAGCGTTCCCGTCAGCAAGCCTGCTCCCAAACATCAACCCAGTTGGTTCTCCTCAACCGACCCTGCCGCCACATCACAGCCCAATTGCCCCGCCTCCAAGATATCAACGCCCAGTCCTTACTATGCGACTCTGGTAGTCTTTATCCAATTGACTGGCATCATCGAAAATCCGAATACCGTCTCAAGTCGACATAAGCACTTCCCAAATTGCCCAGGCCACTGCCTTCGCGCTGACGATCACCAATCTCGCGGGTGATGGCTAAGGCTTGCTCATAGTAATCAATAGCGTGGGCACCTGTCCTTTATCTTCACGCAACGCATTTACCGCTTAGTATCACCAGACAATAAGGTGTCTGTACCTTCTGTTGCAAGTCGACCATTGAACGATTAGAAAACTACAGACCATTGCCGATGAGGATGAACGGTGCCCAGTAATAGGGATGGCTAAGTTGGCGGTACACCTCTTCTACTTGTCCCGGTGTTTGTCGCTGGCCGATGATGCGCTCTACATCTGCCAGATAGACCTTTTCTCCCGTAACCAAAGAGCGCTGCGCTTGCTGTAACGCCTCGGCTTTACTCAGGCCCTGGCTCAAATAGTCATAGAAGCGGGTCATCAACACTTGCGTACCGCCGTCACTCACGGGCCACAGGGACGCCATCGCCGCACTGGCTCCGGCCGCCTGCATCAGGTAGCCAAAGCCCAGGATTTCTTCCCCATCCGCATCGCGGACATTGCCGATGCCTGTTTCACAGGCACTCAATACCACCAAATCCACATTGCTGAAGCGGCCCCGCCAGCCTTTCAGCTCGCTCAGGGTAAGCCTGTCGCCATTGCCAAACAGAATGAAAGACTGCAGCGGCGATTCGACTAAAAAGGCGGCATGGGTGGCAAAATGCACGATGGTGTGGTCATCCATGAGCGGCGCGGTCCCGGCCAAGGTGAACTGTTCATTCAATAGGAGAGGACTGCTGGGGAGGCGATCGGCTAGTTCCTGCACTTCCACGCCGGCATAGGGCAACCCTCGCAGACTGCCGCCATTGGGGCCGGGATGACTCCCCCGACTAAAGGCTCCGGCCAGTACTAAGGGGTCGGGGTCGGGTTCCAGGTTGAGGTCCGTGAGGCTGGCGGCGGTGATGTGGTTAATGCGGTAATTCTCGATCAGCCACTGCTCGCCATCATGGAGCGCCGCCAGGGGGACATAGCGCAAAATGCCGTCAGGCGCATAGAGAATGGTCTCAATCCCTTGGGCCTCAAGCGCCGTTTCCAGGGCTTCCGGAATTAGCCAGTCGTAGAGTTGCTGGGCCAGGGGCTCTGGACTGCTCGTTTTATCCCGCAGGGCCTGCTGAAACTCAAACACCGTGTCGCGTAACGTTTCCTCATCAACGGCAATAGGGTAATGAGTCGGCGGACCACTACTGGAAACCAAGACCAGCTCTAAACGTTGCTCCAAAATGAGCGGATAAATGAGGACCGCGTCATCAATATCCCTCAGGTTGTTGCGTAAAGTGATGAACTCGTCCGTGGCTAGCTTAGTTACCAGGTCGCCCTGTTTAGCAATGTCGCTGAGGTTCGCCAGAAGAGCCTGCACCTCCGGACTCGCGACAAAGGCCAGGAACTGATCCAGGAGAGTGCTTTGTTGCTTTTCCAGAGCAAAGATACGCTCATTATCGGCAGAAGTACGGTCTGCCAGGGGAATTCGCCGCAGCTCACTGAGTTCTTGGGCAATGGCCACCCCCTGCTGAAAAATGCGCCGATAGTCCTCCAGCAGGGCCGTTTCTGCCTCCAGCAGCGGAATGCCCTCGCGGGTGGCCGCTTCCCCCCGCACCCCGCGCAGGGCATCGTCGAGTTCTTGCACCTTGAGCAAATCAATCACCCGTTGGGCTTCCAGCACCCGATTTTGCTGCAGAAGCATATCTGCCAGGATACGGTAGTGGTCTTCAACGGTGGCAGTGTAGCTCTGCTGCAGCTCTAGGGAGAATTCTCGGTTATTGGTGCGGATCGCTTCGTAGACGTTGACGCCCTGCTTGAGAAAAATAATGGCCATCGTCGGCTGATCTTGCTGCTCAAACCAGCGTGCTATGTTAATCAACGCCACAGCTTCACTAGCGAGATCGCTGCTGGCTTGATGAATGGCCAAGGATTTCTGGAAATAGTCTAGCGCTTGTAGATAGTCGCCTTGGTCATAGGAGATTAAGCCGAGATTGTTGAATATTAAGCCCTTGAGTTGGGGATAGCCACTATTTTGACTAATGGCCAAAGCTCGCTGGAAATAGCCTAGCGCTTTCGAGTAATCGCTCTGACGATAGTAGATACTGCCAATATTGTTGAGTGACAATCCGACGTCTAAGGATTCGCCATCGTCTTGAATAAGGTCTAAAGACTTTTGGAGGTATTCCAGTGCTTTCAGCTCATTGCCCTGAAGATCGTGGATGAAGCCGATATTGTTGAGCGTTACGCTTTCACTTTGGCGGTCATGAATGCTTCGAAAAATGTCTAGAGATCGATGCAAGTAATCCAACGCTTGTAGGTCATTACCCTGAAGATAGTATATGGAGCCAATATTGTTGAGCGTTACGCCTTCGTCTTCGGGGGTTCCAGCATCTTGCAAAATTTCTAAAGCTTGTTGGTAGGATTCCAGTGCCTGCGGGTAATCACCTTGACGATCATAAATGCTGCCAATATTGTTGAATGACACTCCTACACCATAGAGATTACCAATGTCTTGCTGAATGGCTAAGGCTCGCTGAAAGTGGTCTAAGGCTTGTAGGTACTTGCCCTGGAGATCGTAGATACCGCCAATATTGTTGAGCGACTCCCCGACACCACGGCGATCGTTAATATCTTGTCGAATGGCTAAGGCTTGCTGGAAGAGAGCCAGAGCTTCTGGATAGTTAGCTTGATTAAGCTGTGCCACACCCTGAGCATTCAGGCGATCCGCCTCCGACTGACGCACCACTGGATCATCTGCTGTGGTAGCAGTCACTGCGAGTCCATAGCTTCCTTGTCCGTTGGCATTAAAGGCAGTTACCCATACTCGATATTTCCCCTTTGCTGACAGCACCATCCCAATTTGCGAGTTCGTTTCCCCATTGGCATCATTACTTATGGCAATGGTTTTCCCGGCCACATCAAATAAAAACAATAAGGTATCAAACGCCTCACTTTCTAACGTGATGACGACTGCCTGCCCGGCCTTTGCCTCAAATTGATATTCATCGTAAAGGCTACCGTCGATAGACAGAGCATCCCCTGATTGCAGGGATTCCTCTATTTGTAGCAGTGGTGGGCTGATCGGCGCACAGCTTGTTATTGAAGCGATGGGTAGTATCCCAATAACCACTAACAGCAGCGGTGAAAAATACCGATTTATCGGCTTAAGGGAGAATGAGTGTGGGCGGAGCATTGGATGATGGCGCAATGGTAGATGCCTGTCTTACTGCTTTTTGTTGACTTCCGACTCTATTTACAGCTACAGGCGTCAACTTTTCGGATTGTTCTGTGTTCTTTAACTCCAAAGTTATTTAGGACACCAAAGACGAGGCGGGCTCATCCGTTTTCCCGGTACCAAAATCGGTAAACTGCCGCACTTCCGGTTCATGAAAGGCCAACACAATATCCTGTTTAGGCACCCCTAACGCCACCAACCGATTGGCAATCCCTTCCTCCGTACCATCATGCTGAATCCAGATTTTGCCCTGCCTAATATCCAAATGCAGAATGCAGCCAAAGTCCCGCTTCGTTCCTCGCCACCCGACATACAGCAACTGGTAGTGGTCATGTTCCGTATCAAAAAGTGTCTGGGCCTCATATTCAGGCCAACTATTACGTTGAGCCGTTATGCGTTGCGCCCGCTCGGCAAGCAATTGCCGAATATACTGTCGATACTGCTCTACAGCCATTGGGAAATCACCTCTCCCTGCACATCGTAAATTACCAGCCGCAACCGGTATCGATTCATTGCTCCAGCAATAAACCGTCTTCGAAAGAAGCTTTCATATACCGTCGATCGTACCGCCAAATACAACATGCGTTCAGGTTCTACCACCTCTAACGCATCTCGATAATTGAGAAATTGTCCCAAAGCAGTATGGAATTCTGAAACATTGGATGAACTCACAAAACTTTTGATTTCTACGGCAATTTTTCTGCCGTTAAGCTCTGCCGCCAAAAGCTTTTCTGCCGCCAAGTCAATTTCAAAATCAACGTCATCAATATTAATTTCGTAAGGATCAGCCGTAATCGTCCATCCTTCCTTCTCAAGCGCAACTTTGACGACATCATGAAATCGATCCTTAGCCATCGTCTTTTAGCTTAGTAAACTTCATCATCACAGAGCGATCGCAACTACGGTTAAGCCTTTTGGGTCAGGGGGCGTCTTTCGCAGAGAACCTGATTCCTGATACCTTTCACCCTTCACTCATCCACCCTCTACTCATAATCTCCCTAACCACGTCTCAATTGTCACAAGCCATCCCTCATCCACTTCCAGTTCCCCATACAATGCCTGAGCGATTACCAGTCGCTGGGCCACCAAATCATTATCCTGCAGCGCGGCAGCCACCTTCGCCAACCCCACCCAACTCTCCGCGTGCGTGCGTAAATCCTCCGCCTCCTCCGCTAACGTAACCGCTGCCGCATAGTGAGTTTCCGCCAACCCATAGCGCCCCGTTTGCAAATAACTCGCCGCCAACAACCGATGCTCCGCCGCCGTTGCCCCACTAGCTGCCATCAGGGGCCGCAATCCCTCAATCACCTCCCAGAACAGGGCTTTCTCAAACTGCAGATACGCCAGTGCTAACGCCTGATCACCCCAAGGCAACTCCTGAGAATTCAGGGCTGCCGTTGCCAGGGCCAGGGCCTCACTGTCCGACAACGATACCCCCTGAAATGGCACCGTGTAATGCAGCCCAGCCTCCGTCATCACCCGCAGCTGATACCGTTCATCCGGTATCAGGGCTGGCCCCCCATAAAGGATCCGGGTATCCATCGCAGTGGCTTCCCAGATCACCGTCTCAACCAATTCGGGCGGCGCAACCGTGAACGGATCCCTTGACTCAGGCTGCACAAATTGAAGCTGCACCACCGCGACCTGATAAACATTCGCGTCTAGTGCGGTGGGCCAGTCAAAGGCGGGTGGCGTTGCCGTTAACGCCCTCGGCCCATAGGGAAACTCCCCAGCCAACAACTGCAGCAAGTCTTCGGGGTTCTTCCCATCCGTAGACCGCTCCAAATCAGGACAAATGACCCGCATCCCCGAGAGCCGTCCTGCCGTCACCGGTTGACGTGACCCATTGGGGCATGCCACCTCCACCCGTGCCCGGCGACTCGGCAATACCGCATCCCCGGCATGTAAGCGCGTCCCCACGCCTCCTGCTTCATAGTCCGATGCCCCCCGGCGGCGCACCTGAACCGTTCCCCGTTCAACACTGATAATTTCTGCCGCCGCCAGCCCCATGGCCGCAAACGCACCTTCTGCCAAGCAGAGGAATCCGAGCATGACTATAGTGCGATAGCCAACCATAAACCAGTCCTTCATGGGGTCATTGCCTCCGTGTTTTCTGCTTGCGATCGTTGCTCATAAACACCGATCCAAGTATCCTCATCGGGATTCCCGACATTGGCCTCAATCAGACACGTTTCCCAAAACGCATCCGCCTCATCCGCATACTGTTGCGCATCCAGCACCTGAGCCATCAAACAATAGGCTGAGCCACGGTTCCGCACGCCAGCCTCTGCTAAACGCTCATCTTCTAGCGATGAAATGGCTTGTTCCAAAACGGCTTCCGCCTCCGCGTAGCGGTCCTGCTCTGATCGCACCCAGCCCAAGTTCTTCAGCAAGCTGTACCGGATCTTGGCTAACGCCACATCGGTTGCCGCCGCATCCTCCTCAACAGCATGCGTCCCTTGAATGAGTAAGGTCACCGCCGCCCGGTCGTTATCCTGCAAAATGTAGAGTCGCCCCAGGTTATTATTTGCCCTCAGCCACGTCAGCAAATCGACCGTATCCGGTCCCCTTTCCACCACAAATTGATACGCTTCAATGGCATCCGCTTCTTGCTGCAGGTCTTCGTAAAGGACCCCCAGGTGATAGTAGGCTTCCGCATAGTCAGGGCGCAGATTGATGGCAACTTGATAGTTATGCAAAGCACTTGCTAAGCGATCGGCCTCATAGGCTTGAAGCCCCCAGTCGTTGTACCAGGTCGCAAACCAGGGCATCGCCCCATGAATACCCGCAACGACTAAAAAGACCCCTCCGGATGCGGCACAACTCCACTCCTGCCAGTAGTGTTCGGGAATATTGCGCCGCTGCAGAAATTGCTCCCAGGCTTCTCGTCCCGATGCTGTCAAAGCTCCCTTACCTGCAATGAGTGTCAAGACACTTTGCGCCACAACGGCCAAGGTCCCAGCAGAAGCAATCCCCCCACCCCAAAACCGGGATGCTGTATTCAAAATCAAACTGGATGCGATCGCCAAAAAGCCGATGGATAAGCCATTCCACAACCAATCTTGTTGAAACCAGCGAAACCGTTTGGGGACTTCGATTTGAGGGAACCACCACCAGGCTGATGCGATCGGGTTCTGAAGCTTGCGCCATCGCTCCAGATCTTTGAGTTCGCTGATTTGAGGCTCATAGGTCTTCAACTGAACATCCAGCTGATCCAGTTGCAAAAAATCAGGGGCCGTTGGGGAATTCTCTGCCAAAGCCATCTGGATCGCATCACGAACCAAGAGCGCCGCCAAGAAACTTTGCGGGTCGGGATTAGAGTGCTTCAATGACGCGATCGCCTGTTCATATCGCTTGAGTAAGCTTTCAAATGCCTCTTTGGGCTGAGCGGGAAAATCCATCCGTGGAGCAGCTTCGCAAGTTTCGCCCTCAACCATAACTCAGCTCTATTCCCCTTGCAGCCGACATCTTAAGTCTTTGCAATGGTTGAGGCTTAGCCCCCACTAATTATTGGTTTTCCGGAAAACACACCTGCATCAGGTATCAGCACCAATATGTTCTTTGATGAGTCCTCTAAAGAATTGCTGTGTTTGGCTTCTAGCCTTGTGTTCATTTGCCTTGATAAGCGCATTTGCAGCTGATCTCAACGTCGATTCAGCTACTGCAGGTGTACGCAGTCCACTACACAAAAACGATACACAATCACTAATCTCGGAGCCAGCCAGCATGAGGTTAAACTCATCGCCGGAGTCGCCCCCGGCGATGGTCTTCAGAACCGGCCATGCGAGTTTCCCAGCAACCGGCTCCTCAACGAGTTGGTGACTGACAATCAGACCTCTCGTGTGTGCGCTGAATGTCTTTCAGCGGCAGATTTGTTGTGATGACAATGTCGATGCAGGAGTTGCCAATTTGCGAACTCATCAGGACCGCCTTGAGAGCGTGGTGTGATGTGGTCGAGTTCAATGACATCATCGGACTTGAAAACCAGTTTGCAAGCGTGACAGCGACCTTTCTGGCGTTTGAGCAATTGGGCGACTCTGGCCGGGATGAGCGGAGATTGCCCGCGTCTAGCGGCCCAGTAGAGCCAATCACCATCGTAGGGACTGCGCTTGCCCTGCACTTTAGTAAAGCGCTGGATGGGCGTGTCCGTATGACGCGCGAGTTTGAGCCAGTTGTCGTGTTTCGAGCGAGCGGCAAAGACCCAGCGGGCGCTGCCGATAGCGTGCCAGTACTTGCAGTTGACCCATCGCCGATGTTTCTTCGGATGTCGTCTTCGCGCCCAACTTTGGAGGCTAGCGAAGAGGTCTGCCGCGCATTTGGCGAAGGTGCGTTTACTCGCCTGAGTGGAGTAATATCGACACCACCCGCGAATGACTGGATTGAGGTGTGCAATCAGAGCCGCCTGAGGAGCCGCTCGGTGTGACCTAACAATTTGATCCAGTCGTTGTTTGTG
>JBCBTQ010000240.1:0-8246 GCA_039818605.1 Cyanobacteria bacterium J06639_14
ATTTACAAAGTCGGGATGCTCCCAATATGAGCTTTTGCCAGGGACAACTCACCTGTGTTTACGACTGGGATTCCCTACGCGTTGGACTCGAACCCTGTTTTGTGGGTGGCGCGGCCCGCTGCTATCGCCACGACTGGCGCTATGGCCCACCCGAAACGGCTATTAGTGTAGCGGAAGCACAAGGATTTATTAACATTTATGAAAGCGAAAGAGGACAGCCTTTCTCACTCGAAGAATATCGGATTTTAGGAGCAGCTTTGGTATATACGGCGGCCTATGGGTTGCGCTGTGTCCATGCAATTAAGCAATCTGATCATCTTCACTATGAAAACTCAAAGCGGCAACTTCTCCAGTTCACAGACTACTTTCTTAAGCACTAGAGTTTGTTAGTTCTAAAAACTTGATTGGCCAATGTTCTAATGGTGAAATACGGGTCTTTCGGACATTTTTGCGCTTGCATTGAAACCATCGTGCCTCTTGCAACAAGGTAGATTGTTGCTGTTTTATGACGCTGGCCAGATTGCTTAATGCACTGAGTACTGCCAGGATGCTGAGTCCACAAGCAATCTGGCTCGTGGTAGCGCGCAAAGCTTTGTGGCTACTGCTATATATGCTTTAATCTGAGTTGTTTTCATAGAGGTTCATTTGAATTATGAAAAATTTAGAGATTCCTCAACAGAATAACTTTTTGGTTCGGATGCCTAAAAGCAGCGAGATTCGCTCTCAGGAAGATGAATACTTTACTGTCATATCTGGAGATAAAGAGCAAGTCCTAAAGCTTCATGATTACGCCAAGATTTATAAGATTCCAGGGCTTTATAAACATGTACTCATAGATATTTTAGATGACCAGTCTCCTGCTACTTTATCTTCGCTATTACTTGATCAAGTTTCACAAGCTGGGGGCTCAATGGCTGATCTAAAGGTTCTTGATATTGGAGCAGGGATAGGGGTTTCCGGAAGGAGTTTAATTGAGAATGGAGTTGGGTGTGTAATCGGTCTCGACATTCTATCAGAGGCTCGTGAAGCATCATGTCGTGATCTTCCCGATACTTACTTAGACTATTATGTTGCTGACCTTTTAGAACTGCCCGAAGAAACGAGATTGGCATTAAAGAGCTACCAATTTAATTGTCTTACCTGCTGTTCTGCCTTGACTTGGCATTTGCCTGCAAAAGCCTTTGTCGAAGCATTTAACTTAATTGCTGATAATAGTTGGATTGCATTCAATGTGGGGCAATTAAAACTAGATCCAGAGTATAGTTCAAATGATGATTTTTACCAATTTCTCCAATCCGCGATCGCGAACAAAATCTTCCAGGTGAATAATATTCATCACTATCAACATCGACTTTCAATGAACAAACAGCCAATTTATTATTGTGCTGTGGTTGGAAGGAAAAAAGGTGATTTTTTGTGGCCTGAAGATTGTCATAAGATCAACCAAAAACTTTAGAGTTGTTTTCAAGACGCCCTACTCTACCGGGTTGCTGGGCATAGCTAAAGACAATGGTATATCGTTCTTTCTTGCCGAGCACTTCAGTGACTCTGTGTAAAGATAGCTTTCCATTAAAAATGATCAGGTCTCCTTGATCTAAGTTAACACTTTGGTCTTGTTTAGACTTGCCCTGTAACACCTGACTAACCTGTTCAAAGTTCTCTGCTGCAAATGTCCGAATATTGGGTGCTATCTGAAATACTCCGCCTTGCTTGGGGGTTTGTATCATCAAAACAGCACTAAAATCATTTTCATCAAAATGCCAGGGGTGTTGGCCTCCAGGAGACAGAACATTAAGAACTAGTGCCCCTAATGGATCTGCATATTCATAAACCCTATTGAGTTCTACACAGGATGCCAGAAATCTTTTGAGTAGCTGGGAGTGATATAACGTTTGAAAGATCGAATTCTCACTAAAGTTACTTTTCGCAATAAACGCATTGGTTCTGAGTGCAAAGTGTCGTATTGGATGCTCTAAAGGTAGTGTCGGATCATCTTCAGTTTTATAAGGATTTGTGTATCTGACAGAATATTGAGCTAAGGGTGATAGTCTCTGGCATTCTATTTGAGCTAGTCTTAAAGCATCGCTTGCAATAAAGCGTTTAAGGATGATGTGGCCATGGCTCGCTAACTCAGTCTGACAATATTTAATCAGCGTATGGCCTGCCTGAGTAGACGAGGTATGAAGTGGATAGCGGTGAAAATCAATGATTTCCTCAAGGGTAAGTTTTAATATCGAATCAAACATAGCGTTAAATACCGCTTTTACTGATGCCAATAAACAGATTACTGAATTCTAGGTTGTCTGCTGCGATGCCTCTGCAAATCTAGAGGAAATGGTATTTTTATCTTAAAGTACCATTGAATAAGCGATTGAAGCGCTCTCAATGTATGGACGTTAGCTTGCCCTACCAGCACGAGATTGAAAGAAATGCTGTGTTGAGGAAACCTCAGCTGTAAAGATTGTAATAGGCATCTTATAGACCTCCGGGATACTCCCCTAATGCTGTAGAAAGTGTTTAACGAGGTATTTCAGCATGGGAATGTTTTCTAGGGCACTTAGTAATCCAGAAAACATTTTCACTTAAACCGCGTCCACATCCAGATCCACAGTTTTTCCTTAAGCAAAAACTCCAGATTTCAAATCGGATGTGGTTTAGAGCCACTCTCAAAAGTTTAGAGGCCTTGAAATCATGTACACGTTCCAAAAATCTCTACCCAATCTGCCCTTACCCGCATTAGATCAAACCTGCAAACTCTATCTTGATGTCTTAACTCCTCTCCTAAACCCAACCGAGTTAGAAGCTACCCGAAATCAGGTGGCCGATTTCCAAAATAGCATCGGCCCTAGACTGCAAAAGCAATTAGAACTGGTTCACAAGGCTACCAAAACCAGTTATCTATATGACCTTGGCGTCAAAAACTTCTTGGAAAATCGTTCCCCTCTGCCTATCCACATCAACTTTGGGGGCGTTCTCACCCCACTGGATAAAACTGCTGATGCATCGTTGACTCAGCTAGCTGCCACTTGGATCCACTACAGTCTTCAATTTTATCTACAGATCAAGGCGGGTTCTCTCTCGCCAGATCAGGAGTCGCCTAAATCTGGGGGGCGACCACTCTGCATGACTCAGTATGAAAACTTATTTGGTTGTGCCAGAGTTCCTGGTATAAATCGAGACTCACTAAAACCCCGCCAAAATAAACAAAATATTGTTGTCGTCTGGCAAAATATATTTTTCTCTCTTGAGCTAGTTGACGGTAATCAAATCGCGCCCATCGAGGCTATTGAGCAGCAACTCAGAGCCATCGTTGCCCAAGACTACGCCAAAGAGCCCACGGTCGGTGCGCTAACAACGCTCAACCGTACGGGATGGGCGATATTACGCAATAGCCTAACCGCTATATCATCCGTAAATGTTGACACCTTACAATTATTGGACAGTGCATTATTCGTCGTTTGCTTGGACGATACAGAACCACAAAACCTGGCAGCAGCGGCTCGTTCAGCCCTGCATGGCAATGGACGCAACCGCTGGTTCGATAAACCTTTACAGTTTATTTTCACAAAGAATGGTTGGGCTGGCATTAATGTTGAACACTGTGGTTTAGATGGCTATGCTGTGATGCGTTGTCTCTATGAAATCCAGCAGATTAGCCAACAGCCAAATCAGCCACTGGATACTCTAAATTTAGAAAAACATAAATCGCCCCAGCAGTTGAACTGGGATTTAACCGAAGCAATTCGAGAAGAAATTCAGCTGGCCACGGCTGCAATTGACCAGTTAATTGATAAGACAGCATCTGTATTACTGCGGTTCACCGAGTTTGGTCGGAAGTATATCAAGCACCATTTACTCAGCCCTGACGCTACCGTTCAATTAGCAATTCAACTGGCTTATGGGAAACGACATGGAAAACCTGCCTGCACCTATGAATCAGTGCACACTAGACGTTTTCGTTATGGTCGCACAGAAGCGATGCGATCAGTCACGCCAGAGTCAGTTGAACTTTGCAACTTATTCTCTACTTCAGCCTCCAATGAGCAAAAGTATATTGCCCTAAAAGCTGCTGTGTCGGCCCACGTTGCCCGCCAGCGTGCCTGTCAAAAAGGATATGGTGCGGACAGGCACTTGGCGGCTTTGCAGCAAATCGCTCGGCTGCAGAATATCACCCCCGCTATTTTTAAAGATCGCGCTTATACGGAAGTATTAGGTCAATCTGTTCTGTCGACGAGTAGCCTTGCTCCTGGTATGGGGATTGATGCATTTTGTTTTGGCCCAGTTGTGGAACATGGCTACGGTATTGGGTATATCATTCAGCCGGAGAGTATTGTTCTCAATGTAACTAGTCGAGATCGGCAAGCTAGTCAGTTTGTAGAGGCACTGGAGCAAGCTTTAACAGCGTTGGGAGAGCTGATGACACTGTCCGATACTGTCCCATAGGGAGTCAAGGAGCATGGACATCATTACACAACTCGCAGCATTCGACGGCAAGCATACTGATAGCCTTGAAAGACTCGTGAAGCATCTCTCACCCGATGCAAAACTAATCCGAACCTTATGTGAAATTGCCAATCAAGATGACGCTAAATTTCAAACAGCAGCGACATGGCTATTGAAACGATTTCAGGAAAACGGTGCGGCTTTTTCGCCAGTACAAGTTGGATGTCACTTGAAGCTACTTTATTATGTCACTCACTGGGAAGCGAAGCTGCATTTGCTTCAAATGCTGCCGGATTTTGCTATTCCTATTGAACAAAGGGATGCCTTACATCGCTTTCTCAAACGCTCTTTAGGTGATAAAAACAAGTTGGTTCGGGCTTGGTCTTATAACGGTTTAATCGAGCTGGCAGAACAGTATTCTGAACTTCGACCAGAAGTTTCTGAACTTTTAGAGATAGGCCAACGGGAAGAATCTGCATCTGTCAGGGCTAGAATTCGCAATAGGCTTAAGATAGTGCAGTGGGAAGATTTTACATTATGATTTGTTATGTTGACTCAGCTGCCAGGAACAGGCATGATGGTGCGCAATTATAAACACCAATCTGGGCTGGAGTGTTCACGATGACAACGACAGCTTTTCTGGCATATCTTTTAATCATTGGCTATTTCGTTGTCGAGCGATCGCTTAGAAAAGGTGAGCAAGCCCTCAGCCTCCAAGCGGGTGAAGCCGATTGCAACAGCTCTCGCATCATTTGGATGAGTGGCTTATTTAGCATATTCCTGGTTTTGTTAGCGCCAACTTTGAATGCTCACGGAATTGGCCATTGGCGCAATGTTTATGTAGGCTGGTTGGGCCTCGCTCTCATGCTTGGTGGGCTCATAATTCGACACTGGGCTGCTAAAACACTGGGTAAGTTTTATACTAGAACATTACAAATCATTGAAGGCCAGGCGATCGTTGAACAAGCGCCCTATAACCTGATTCGACACCCTGGCTATCTTGGAACATTTCTAATGGAAATTGGTGCAGGGTTAGCCGTTCATAATTGGATTGTTCTGCTAGCTCTGATCGTTATAGGAGTAACCTCACGGGCTTATCGGATTTATGTGGAAGAAACCTTGCTAAAGACAACATTTGGAGCACGATATGAAGCCTATTCAATCAAAACTTGGCGACTGTTGCCATTTGTCTTTTAAGTTGTTTCTAAATCGGCAATAGCGCGTTTTAGAAACTCAATAAAAACCCGAACTTTGAGGGGAACGTAGGCACGGGAAGGATAAACGAGCCAAGCTGCAGTATTGAAATCTGTTGCGGTGACCTCGTGATTGGGAAACACGTTAATCAGCGTGCCAGCCTGTAAATCTTCATCGACTAACCAGTTTGGCAGTAGGGTTAAACCCATGCCCGCGATCGCGCACTGTTCAAGCGCGATCGCGTTCGAGATAATCGTGCGCCCATGGACAGGGACTTCGCTGATATTGCCCTGCTGATCTCTAAAGATCCACCTGGATCGAAAACCCGCTAACGGAAACAACAAACAGTTATGGTGTTCAATATCACTGGGATTTTTGGGGTAACCCCGTTGCTGTAAATACTGTGGGCTGGCACAAACGCGATAATAAGTTCGCATGAGCCGTTGAGCAATCAGGGTTGAATCTGCAAGCAGTCCCAAGCGAATTGCCAGGTCAATTCTTTCAGAGAACAAATCGACAACTGCATCGGTGAGCTGCAAGTCGACGGTGAGATCGGGATACATCGTGCCAAATTCAGGGAGTAG
Organism: Cyanobacteria bacterium J06639_14; assembly: GCA_039818605.1. Taxonomy (GTDB): domain Bacteria; phylum Cyanobacteriota; class Cyanobacteriia; order Phormidesmidales; family Phormidesmidaceae; genus SIO1E4. The sequence goes on from JBCBTQ010000240.1 coordinate 6,222, forward strand.
CGGCACAATGCACTTCTGGCCGAAAGGGACTGACGCCGTAACGCGCAGAGTTCCTTTGGGTTGTCCAGACATATCTATCGCCACATCGATCGCCTGCTGCATCTCTTCAACGAGGGGTTCGATGCGTTCAAAATAGGCAGTGCCTGACTCAGTTGGCGATAATCGGCGGGTCGTTCGCTGGAATAGTCTGACGCCCAACTCTTGCTCTAAACCTTTGATCGTTCTTGAAACAGACGAGGGGTCAAGCCCGCGATCGCGGGCAACAGCAGCAAAATTGCCCTGCCTCACCACTTCGACAAAGATTTGCAGCACTGACAAGTCCATTGTTGAATTATAAGCATGAGTTGGTTTTGATAATAGATCTTTGTTGGGCTTTATGCATCAGCCGTCATCAATTCATGTCAGAAGCGCACGAGAGATGTTCTCAAAATTGTATTTATTGCTGCTTGCGCAGTCAGTATGCTTTTGACATGTCGAGCGTTGATTCACAATTTCAATTTCGTAACGGAGCAATACCGATGTTGACTCAAGAACAAAAATCGGCTGTTTTACAGGCAACCCAAAAGGCCAGTGAGCAATGGAAATCCGCCTTTAATTCAGGTAATGCAGCGGGTTGTGCAGCCCAATATGAAAAAAATGCGGTGATGTTAGCAAAACCCTTCGGCACATTTACGGGGACTACAGAAATTCAAGCATTTTGGCAAAAGCTGATCGACAATGGATTTTCTGATGTTGATTATTTGAAACCTCGCATCGAGGTTATTGATGAAACCAGTGCAGTACTAACGTCCGATTGGAAAATGAATAACGCAAAGGGCGTCATCCACAAAGAGCTTTGGGTGCTGCAAGAAGACGGCACCGCAAAATTACGGGAAGACGATTTTGAAGCATTGGGTGAATAAAAGATGAACAGGATTGCAATATTGGGCCTGGGTGCCATGGGTTCACGCATGGCCATGACTCTGATCAAAGCGGGTTATGACATCACGGTATGGAATCGATCGCCTTTGCCTGCCGAGGCGCTTGTCGCAAAAGGGGCAACCCTTGCGGCTTCTCCAAAAATAGCTGCTGATAGTGCTGATGTTGTCATCAGTATGGTGACCGATGATGACGCGTCGCGGCAGGTCTGGCTCAATCCAGAAACTGGGGCTGTATTAGGTTTGAGGCAAGATACGATCGCGATCGCGTCCAGTACGTTAACCGTGGATTGGACGATGGCATTGGCGTCAGAAATCAAGCACCGTGGGGCAAAGTTTCTGGATGCGCCCGTGGTGGGTTCCCGTCCGCAAGCCGAGGCTGGGAAATTGATTTATTTGGTGGGCGGTAGGGCAGAAACCCTGGCAAAGGTGGAAGCCATCCTCCTATCTATCGGCGGTAGTGTCCACCATATTGGCCCCACTGGTCAGGGCATGGCGATGAAGTTGGCTGTAAATGCTCTATTCGGCATTCAGGTTGCCGCATTGGCAGAAATTATCGGCATGCTCGATAAGCATGGGATCAGCAGTACCCAAGCCATGGCGTGTTTGGGAGATTTACCCGTCACCAGCCTCGCCGCTAAGGCGGCAGGCGGTTTAATGATGGCAAACAAACATGCCCCTTTGTTTCCCATCGAACTGGTGGCGAAAGATTTTAGCTATGCATTGCAGACGGCAACGGCCTTTGATGCTTTGATGCCTGCCACAACCGCAATTTGTCAGGTTTATCAGGACGCGATCGCTAAGGGATATGGCAGCGACAACATCACAGGCGTTGTCCAATTGTTTAGCTAATGGTTGTCGAATGTTGGTTTCGACTCCGCTCAACCAATATTCGACCCATATATTCGGCGCGTGGAGGCAACGATTAGGTTCTGCTTCTTCCAGCAGCTGTGCAAATACCGTGGAGTCCAATCGCTGCAAACACAGCACTTTGCAGCGCCCATACGCCTTCGGCAAAGAGGTTGATGCGATGAATGTTCTGCTCAGCTTCAGCTGTGAACAAAGTCGTGAGTTCAGGTGAATTTTGGGCTATGTTCGAGAAGTTTAA
>JBCBTQ010000241.1:0-8190 GCA_039818605.1 Cyanobacteria bacterium J06639_14
CTCATTAGTAAGCTAGGCCATTGTCAAAGATGGTCTGATTTGGGCTGCCAGTGTTACCCAAAAAACGCTGTTTTTGAACCATGCCGAGGTCAGCCCCGCTAAGGTCGGTACCACTGAGATTGACACCACCAAGGTCGATACCGCTGAGATTGACGGTTTCGACAGTGCTATGGGCAAAGCGGAACTTGATCAACAGGAAAATGCCACCGATCACGGTGGCGATCGGCCCCATATCACGGATGAAGGAGTCACCATGTGGGAGAGCAACGGTGGCTGTGTCGGGGTGGGATCGGCGATCGCCATCGGACGCAAGTCCACGAGCAGGGAGTATCCCAAGCCACCACGCCATCCCGACAACAACGGGAGTGGCGATCGCTCCCATCACCCACCCCTGGTTGAGCGTTGTCTTTAACGGCCACTGCTTAAATCGCTCCCGCATGCTTGGGGCTCCCTCAATTCTGAACCCATTGTTGCGCCCCGCATTCGGGAAGGCTCTGATCTTTATGCATGCTTAAGCACCCCTGTTTGTGATGCCGCTTGTTATGGCGCATTCCGGCGGATCACGATTTCAATCTGCCGGAACCCTTCCTTCTGGATAACGTTACGTTGTGCGATCGCAATATCATCCAACTTGTGATCCGAGAAAAGCGGTATACCGCAATCCAATTTGATCGGCATTTCGGAAATACTCAAATGGGTAATCAAGTTCTTGGCCAGAAAGGAAGATGCAAGCCGTCCTCCCCCAACCAGCCAGAGGTGCTCCAGGCCTCTAGTCGCTGCGCCGCTAACAACGTCATCAATATCTTCAACCCCGATCAGGTTCGCCCCCTCTAACGGTTGAAGATAGCTGTGTGTGCAAACCCACGTCGGTTTGTCCTCATATGGCCATGATCCATAGTTGAAAATGAAGTCGTATGTACTGCGGCCCATCACCAGACCATCGATACGGCAGAAGAATTCCTCCAGACCGGTTTCATTGGAGTCAATGTTCATTTCGTCTAGCCAAGAGACGTCTCCATCCTCTCTGGCAATGAAACGATCGAGACTTGCGGCGACCAAGTAGGTGATTTTCATATCAAAAGGCTGCATTACGCTGCAGCAGTCAGGGAAAGAAGAAAGCGAAGGACTTCAGAATCCTTTTCAACGCCCGCGAACAACTTCGAGTCACGCACATAACGGTTGACTCTGGGGCAAAGGATTTAAGCCCAGCACATCTCAGCATATATAGGATGAGGGAGCACCCCCCGCGATCGCCATTCACATTAAGCAGAGGCATATCAAGAAGCATCAGACAAAAGAAAAACTTATCATTCGGATTTAACATTGCGCTTTAAATCCGCATCGAAAGAGTGCAAAAGCAGACGCATTTCAGGATAGAGTTAAACACATAGAGATTCGACTTTCGATAGACTTGATTCTATTGAACGAATACTAGACCGTAACGCCTTTCAACTTCGTTCAGAGAGTAACGTCTCTGGCAGCAGTTTCTCGTGTCACAGCTGTGCTGTAGGTGTGACGCGCTGACTTCTTCAACTCTTTGGTCACATATTTAGTCACAACTCCTCGTGAGAGGAGACAGAAGGAGGTGCCCGTGGATTTTTTATCCGAGTTTTTGACAATCTTCTTATCGAAGCTGCAGTCCCCGACACTCGGCTTTCTCATTGGTGGTATGGTCATTGCCGCCTGCAATAGCCGCTTACAAATTCCCGATCCGGTCTATAAGTTCATCGTTTTCATGCTGCTTATCAAAGTCGGCCTAAGCGGCGGCATTGCCATCCGCAATGCAAACTTGGCAGAGATGCTTTTACCGGCGCTATTTGCGATGCTCATCGGCATCTCGGTTGTGTTCATCGCCCGCTACACGTTGGCGTATCTACCCGGTGTCAAAACCCTGGATGCCATTGCAACCGGGGGCTTGTTCGGAGCTGTGAGTGGCTCGACCCTTGCCGCTGGCATCACCATGCTGGAAGCAGAAGGCATGACCTATGATGCCTGGTCCGCGGCCCTCTATCCCTTTATGGATATCCCGGCACTGGTGACAGCGATCGTCTTGGCCAGCATTTACGCTAACAAGCAAAAGCGCGAAAAGTATCGCAAGAATGCGGAGTATTTCAGCAAAGGTGAACATAGTGGCCTGCAGCCCGTTGCTGCCACCAGCTATGTCGGCGAGCAATCCGTTCCTGCGGGTGAATATCCCACGAATGTTCAGCGCGGTGCCGCCGGTGGCCATCCTGGCGAACCCGGCAGTGCCACCGGCGGATCTTCCAGCCAACCCAGTGGCCCTTCCGATAATCGGGTCAAGATCTGGCCCATCATCCAGGAAAGTCTCCAAGGCTCTGCCCTTTCGGCTCTGCTGCTTGGCCTCGCGCTGGGTATTATCACCAGACCAGACAGCGTCTATGAGGGCTTCTTCAATCCCGGTTTCCGCGGGCTACTTTCGATCTTGATGTTGGTTATGGGGATGGAAGCCTGGGCCCGGCTGGGTGAATTGCGCAAGGTGGGTCAATGGTATGCCCTATATGCTTTGGCGGCACCACTACTGCATGGATTCATGGGCTTCGGTCTCGGTTATGTTGCTCACATCACGACAGGTTTCAGCCCCGGTGGTGTCGTAATCCTGTCAGTTATCGCCGCTTCCAGTTCCGACATCTCTGGACCGCCCACGTTGCGAGCTGGCATTCCCAAGGCCAATCCCTCCGCTTACATCGGTTCTTCCACAGCCGTTGGCACACCGATCGCTCTGGCTGTGTGCATCCCACTCTTCATCGGGCTCGCCCAGGTATTGATGGGAGGTAGCTAATCTCCAACGGGGCATGGCGTCCAACTGCGCCCCTAACCTGACCAATCCAGTAATTCAATGACCATACATACAGGGAGGTAATCAACATGGCTAAGCCAGCCAAGAAGCTCGTGATCATCACAGAGAAATTGTTGCTGAAAAAGATCGCTCAGATCATCGATGACTCTGGAGCTACCGGCTATACAGTGCTGGAAACTGGTGGTAAAGGTAGTCGCAATGTGCGCTCGTCGGGACAACCCACCGTTTCTGACACGAACTCGAATATCAAGTTCGAGATCCTCACCGACACGCGGGATATGGCTCTGAAAATTTCGGATGCGGTTGCAGTGCAGTTTTTCGACGATTATTCGGGCATCGCCTATATCTGTGACGCCGAAGTTCTATACGCACACCAATTCTGTGGGCCAGACGGCTGTTAAACCGAGGCAACACAGATGCAGAAAGCCGGGGCCTCCCCCCGGTTTTTGGTGACCGTCTTTCTTACCCCCAGGACGTTGACGTCAGCGAAACACTTATTAGCCGAGGCCGACGAACCACGTGTCTGCTGCATGGAAACGATGCAGGCTTGGACACGAAATAATCGCCCAAACTGATAGGCATGGAGCCGAAGTTATGAACAAGTTTGAATCTAAAAAATCGCAGCCCCAATTGAATACGGATGAGGGATGGGTTGTCCAGGTGTATGGTAGCAACCGTCGCTTGCTTTATGTTCTAGAACCGTCCCACGGCTGGGTCTTTTTAATGGGTTGCTGTGTTGGCCTACTGGTGGCAGTGAGTTGGATCAACATCGCCCGCTATAATCCTCAAGTTGAACCGAATCCCTCAACAGAACCGCCAGGATTACCAGCCAGCTAAAACGCATCTCTCTTGCACATTTTTTCGGACTTTTTCTTCACATCCAAGTGTCGCGTTAATGTGTCGCATCAATGTGTCAATCATTATGAATCATCCATCTCATTCTCCACTTCCTTGGTATCGCTGGCTCAACAGTAATCGTATGATTCGGTTATTGGAAACCGTTCAAGATTTGATTATTGTTTGCTTGTGCATTGGGCTGTTCAGCTTTATGGTCTTGCAGTTGCGAGAGATGGTGCTGTCGTTACTGCCCCCCTTACAGTTTCAGATAGTAACCTCCGATATTTTGTTCTTGCTGATTCTGGTTGAGTTATTTCGTCTACTCATTATTTATCTCCAAGAACACCGGGTTTCTATCGGTGTGGCAGTAGAGGTTTCAATTGTCTCAGTACTGCGAGAAATCATTGTTCGGGGAGTTTTAGAAACCCCTTGGATTCAGGTGCTGGCAGCCTGTATATTTTTGCTTGTATTAGGAGCCTTACTCATTATTCGAGTTTGGCTACCTCCGACCTTTGATGGTATTGATCCAGAGCAGTTAACGTCTAAGCGGCATCATTCCCGCTCCGATAATTTCGAGCCAAAGAGTTCATCTTCGTCGCGCTAAACCTGAGACGGCAGCAACCTTACACCATTAGTTGCAGAACCCCTGCTTGATGGCTAGGGTCGCGGCCTGGGTGCGATCGCGCACCTCTAGCTTGGTCAGAATATTATTGACATGAGCCCGTACAGTGCCTTCAGACACAGTCAAGCTATGGCTAATCTCGCGATTGCTTTGCCCCTGTACGATCAGATTCAGCACTTCGATTTCGCGCTTGGTCAAAGATGGGCGAGTCAGGCGCTTCGCCAGCTTATTGGCAATATACGTCGAAATACACGGCTCACCTCTGGCTACCCGCAAAATGCCCTCAATGATTTCCTCGGGTGGTGTGTCTTTGAGCCAATAGGCCATGGCCCCTAACTGTAGCCCCCGATAGATATCTTCGTCCGTGTCGTAGATAGTGAGCACAATAATACGCGCTTTGGGAAACTCTGACCGAATCATGGCGATCGCTTCAATGCCTCTGATCTCCGGCATTTGCAGATCGATCAAAGCCACATCAGGTTGATGCTGGCGATAGAGTGAGACAGCCTCACGACCATTGTGAGCTTCAGCCACCACGCTGATCTGAGGATGACGCCCGATAATCGCCGCCAGGCCATGCAACACGACGGGATGATCATCGGCAATCAAAACACGGATTGAAGCATCAGTCATAGAAAGCTCCAGTAACACTGGTCGCAATGGGAAGAGTAATCTGCACTATCGTACCTTGCCCTAGTTGGCTGCTGAGATGCAAGTGGGCCGCAATTTGCTGGGCTCGTTCTTGCATGGTAATGAGGCCATAGCCAAAGGTGGGGCGATCGCGATCAAAACCCTGACCATTGTCTTGAATCCGTAGCTGCACCCGGCGTGGTTCATAGGTAAAGTCAACAACCAGTGCCGTTGCCTGGGCATGGCGCACACTATTGGTGATGGCTTCTTGGCTCATACGGAGTAGATGCTCTTCGACCTCAGGGGGCAAGCGATAGGGATTGCCGTGCAGGTCATAGGCAATCTGCAGGGAGCTATTGTGAGTGATCTGCTGCAACAAGCTGTTGAGAGCTTGATCAAGCGTTGCTTGCTCTAGCAGTTGGGGGCGTAGGGCCTGCACTGAGCGCCGCGCCTCGGTTAAGGCTTGTCTGGCGAGTTGACGCGCTTGAGTGAGGTGGGTTTGCTTATCTTGCAGATCAGTTGTGTAGACGCTTTCAGCCGCTTGCAAATGTAAAACAATGCCGCCGAGTGACTGGGCTAAGGTGTCATGAATGTCGCGAGCCAGTCGGTTGCGCTCGCCCAAAATAGCCGACTGCTGGGCCTTGGTCGCCAGTTGAGTCAGCTGAATTGCCAGGGTCGCTTGGTGCGAAAGGGCCTGGGCAATTTCTAGCTCTTCGTCAGTAAACGTGCTGCGGCTGGCAGAAAACATACACATCATTCCCAGTGGCGTTTCGCCAGAGCTGAGCAAAATGTTAATGCCTGCTTGCAAATCTTCGCGTTCGGCCCAGTCAAGCTGCCAAGCTTCAGTGTCTGGAAACATGTATTGATGAGCGTTGTCGCGGTTGATCACCAAGGGAAGTTTGTGTTGCTGCAGAAATGCCCAAGCGGTGCTGTCAGTAACTGCAATGGGCTCGGCCAGCGGCCCAAACTGATGAAACTCTTGTCTGGCATAGATCCGCCCCTGGGCAACCCACTGGTGGAGATGCAGCGTCTGGCTATCGGGGTCGAACAAATGCAAGGACGCCGTTTTGCCGTCAAACTGCTGGGAGATCTCCGTTAGCACGTAGCCCAAAAACGCCTCCAAGTCAGGGGCGGCAGCCAAGCGATCGAGACTATTTTTGAGCGCCAAGTTGGTTTTGGCCAGTTCTGCCACCCGGTCTTGTTGAGCTTTGAGGAGGGCTTGCTGCGTCCGTAGCTCAGCGAGACGAAGTCTTTCGCGCTGAATCACACTGCCAATGCAGTCGGCGGCAATCTTCAGCATCGACAGTTCTGTTTGACTCAGCCGTTTGGCCTCACGACAATTATCAAAGCCAATGGCTCCCCAAAACTGACCTGCCACAAAGATTGGCACGTCATGCAGGGCCTTGACATCCAGGGCAGCCTGCCCACTACGAAAGGGTTCTGGCAGCTCTTCAAGTAAATAACTCAGCACTTGCCCCTGACTCATTTTTTCGTAGAGCGTTTCGATCCCGGCAAAGGTGCCTTGAGCCATCTCAACGTCCGCCATCTGCGAGGGGATGTCAGAGGCATCCCACTCGTACAGCACTTGCCAGGTACAAGATGTTGGCTCAGGCGATGAAGAATCAACTTCAATAACGGCTACCCGATCAAGGTTGAGTCCTTGACCCAGAATTTGTAGCGCCCGATTCATCGCAGATTGAAGACTCTCTTCTCTCAGGAGTACGTTAGAAACCGTAGCCGCTGTTTCAGCAATGAAATCACGATTTTGGATGTCGTTCAGCCTTACCTGAAGTTCGAGGTTGAGACTTTGGAGTTCTTGCGCTCTCGCTTGCTCGGCCTGCAGGATGGCTTTTTGCGTGCGATCGCGCTCGATCGCACTACCAATACAGGTTGCTGCGGTTTTAAATACCGACAATTCCACTGGCGTTAGCTGACGTTGTTCACGACAGTGATCAATCGCGACAATACCCCAGTAATGACCTTCTACAAAGATGGGGACGGCATGGGTCGATTGCACCCCTAATTCAATCTGACCACTACGGAAAGGTTCAGGATAGGACTCTATCGCCCCCGTCAGGCATTCTCCTGCTCTCAGGCGTAACCAAAGTGCTTCGAGGCCGTCTTGGGTAATTTCAGTCAAAGTCGGGTGAGCTTGTTGAGGAGTCGCATGAGCGGAATACCATTCAAATTGCAGTCGCAATACCCCTAGACTTTGCTCCCTATCGTCTGCAAAATGCTGAAATATCTCAACGCGATCGCACTCAACGCTAGTACCCAGGATTTCGAGTGCCTGGTCAATGGCTCGAGCAAACTCACTGTCCGTCAGAAGACTAGTAACAGACTCTGCAGTGGCGTTGAGAATGCGATCGCGCGCTTGCAACTGCTCCAGTGCCTGCTGTAGTTCAGCATTGAACCGTTCTAGTTCTTGGGCTCTTTCTTGCTCTGCTTCTAACAGCGCTTGCTGGGCTTGTTTCAGTTCGGTAACATCTGTCTGTACACCCCACCCACCCACAATGGCATCGTCGCGTACATCACAAACCACACTCGAGAGAAACCAATGCCGATGTCCTAATCGATCAGTCTCTACGGTTTCGATCTTAGCAACTCGCAAGTCACGCATGAGGTCAACATTGACTCCATCATTGACTTGTGAATACTCATGGTCATAAAAGTCACCGATTTTTGTACCGACTAGATCTTCAGGCGTATCAAAGCCATATTGTTCAGCGAAGGCTCGATTGACCTCAACAATTTGATTAACTTGATAGCCCAACTTCAGCCGCTCTTCGGGCGATAAGGCAAGGGAAAGCGGCGGCTCAAGTTGAAATCGATAGATGCCTTCGCTACTCAGCTCAAACAGAGTTCGATAACGTTTCTCGGATGCTCGCAGGGCTTCGTCCTGTTGCTGTCGCTCAATCGCGGCGGCAATACTCTCGGCGGCTACCTGCAAAACCGCGATGTCTACCTCGTCAAACAGCTGGGGATCTCGATAGCTGTGAAAGCTGATATCTCCCCAGTAGCTTTCTGACAGCATGATAGGAACAATCAATAGCGAAGCAATGCTGTGCTCTTCAAAGAACACTCTCCAGTCCGGTTCTGACAGCTCTGAGGTAATAAAGTTGACAATCTCTCCCTTTAGAATTTTCTGGAGAAAACTGACTGATGGCTCAACCCAAATGTCGGAATTATCCTGCAGTAACTTTTCCAGTAATTGCTCAACTCAGTAGCCAATCGGTCTGAGTTGATGTAAGGGCACGCTTAATCGCCTCAAAGGCGGAAATGC
>JBCBTQ010000242.1:0-8140 GCA_039818605.1 Cyanobacteria bacterium J06639_14
GCAGTGATGCACCGACACTGTCATGACTTGGCACATGCGTCACGACGTTCTCAATGACAGGGTATTCCTGACACGGAACCGGGTTGGAGAGGAGCCGGATGCCTTGAAAGAGGCAAGTCCGGTTCTGAAGCCGAGCAGGTAGGGCGACCTGCCTGCTTAGGTAACCAGATAAGCACCCATCTAGGGGAGTTATATGCATTTACCATGGTGCTATCCAATCTCCCCGTCTTCTCGATCAAATACTTTAAGTCTCGAAGCGCTGCGTTACGGCGTTGCCTAACAGCACCCTACGGCATCTAGCTAGCTTTACTAATTGTAGAATTTGAAATTCTAGCGCTTCGTCATATCCGGCAAGGATGTGTACGTTAGAACTCACAGCGCAGGAACCGGGCTTCTCTGGCAGAGAAGCCCGGTTCTAAATCTAGAAACTTGCTAAATGTGACCTCTTTGAGCTGCATATTCAGACCCACATCATCGAGATACTGGGCAAACAGTTCATGCATTTTTACCGGGCCACCTTGGGTAGAGAATTGCAGATTGATCACCAGGGATTAGTGTTCAAAACTCAGCTCCACACCATCGCCTCGGAATCGGGTCACCGTGTACTCAATCACTCGATTATTTTGATCGACGTTAATTGCCTGGACCAGCAAAATAGGCTGCTTGAGCGGCACCTGTAGTAATTTGGCATCTTGCGTTCTCACCGCTCGGGTTGAGATATAGGTATGGCTGCGAATGTGATCGCAGCCATAAATCCCTTGCATCAGCTTAGATATTGATTGGATTGTTCGAACCTGCGCTAATAAGCCTGGGAACTGACGTGATGGAAAATAGCTCGTACTCACGATCAGCGGTCGGTCATCGGCTAAGCCCAGCAAGTCTACCTGAGCGACAGGTTCACCAATTTGCAGCTTCAAGTAATCGGCAATTTTTTCATTCGCGGGTATCTCAGCCGCTTGCAAAAACTTGTATTCACTGGTGTGTCCTTGGGTCTGCAAAAATTCGTTATACCGAACCCGCTTACCAATCGGGTAACGAATCGGGGCTTCTTCAATGAACGCCCCTAACCCCCGATTGACGCGCAACAACCCCTCAGCTTTCAGCAGATCAAAGGCTTGCCGAACCGTGTGACGATTGACTCCAAACTGATTCCCTAATTGCTTTTGACTTGGGAGTCTATCCCCTGCTTGATAAGTTCCCTGCTGAATCTTTTGTCTTAGGTGATTGGCAATTTGAACATAGATTGGCTGGGTTGACTGAATCATAGGAAACTGACAAGCCTGACTAGATCCTGATGCTGATTATGGTAGCCTCAACCGAGACACGCTATTTGTTCGGGCAACTATACCAATAGAATTTTATCAATATAGCGCTAAACGTGTGGACAGCAACCCGAGATTTATGTGAAGGTTCACAGTCCTAAAGTTGTCAGCTATTATGCATATTTCGGATAATTTCCGGATGGTTTTGTTTGATTTCTATTGATTATTAATATTGGCAAAATAAAACGCAACAATTTCAAGCTAAATTCCATTTCAAGCCGAACTCCAATACTAAAGTCGGTAAAGTTTAATACTTATAAACTTGATTTTGTAATGCCTGAAACAGAACGGCATCCAAGATGAGAATACGCTCTGAAACTAGCTTGATTCTAGAAAAATGTTTTCGGTTGTTGCCTAGAGCCTATTGACTGTGGGCCATCTGGCCTGGTCAAGCCTAAGTAACTGACTGTTCCCCATAGCAGAAATAAATGAGTCAAAGGACATTATGAACTTCGTTACAAAACTCTTAGGATGTGCTGTTTTACCCGTTGCCACCCAAACCGTGCTGGCAAATGTTGCCTCAGCTGCTAGCTTTACCTATGGCGAAACAGCAGTCCAAGAAATCTATTACCTGTCGACGAACCTAGCGGGTCGCAGTATTGGCACTGACAAAGAACAGGAAGCAATCGCATACCTCAGCGGGCGACTCGGAGACTTTGGCTATACCCCAGAGCTGCAGGAATTCACATTTGACTTTGGAGATGAATCATTGACGTCTGCCAATATCATTGCGGAACGGCAAGGCACCTCTGGTCAACAAATTATTGTCGGTGCCCACTATGACACAGCTCCCAGTAGTGCCACCATTGACCGCACTAATCTGCAAGGCACCAACGACAATTCGTCTGGCGTCGGCGTCTTGCTTGAGTTGGCTGAACGCCTCGACCCAGACTCTAGACACACAGTAAAGTTCATTTTGTTTGGCGCTGAAGAAATTGGGCTGATCGGTTCAGAGCACTATGTCGCGACCATGACGCCAGAAGAGATTGACAATACGATTGTCATGATCAATATGGACAGTTTGATCGTAGGGGATTATCTATATCTGAATGCCGGGCCTTCAGCTGCAGATAATCCCAGCGATGGTCAGTTTAGAGATGTGGCGTTGGATATCGCAGCGGATTTGGGTATTGATGCTAGAACCAACCCAGGGTTAAATCCCTTCTATCCTGCCGGAACCGGTTGCTGTAGCGATTTAGAAGCTTTTGATGGTGTGGTTCCCGTGCTCGCTGCTGAGGCGACTAATTGGGAAATTGGTGATCTCGATGGCTATACTCAAACGTCCAATCCGCTCGTTCCTGGGGGAGCAACTTGGCACGACCCAGAGACGGATAATCTAGCGTTTATCAATACGGTTTTTCCCGGCCTAATTGAAGAACGCAGCCGCGACTATACCCAAATTTTCGATACCTTTATCAGCCAAGTCAATTCGGGTGGGGTATCGGTACCTGAACCTGCCAGCGTAGTTGGCATGGCGATCGCGGTTGGGCTGGGCGGCTTACTGACTAAACGTAAAGTGTGAGGGTTGAGGGGTAAGGAACCCATAAATCATGCAGAAATGGTTCGTCGAGGCTGTCGCATCGCCGGTGGAGAGATCCTGGAAGTAATGCTAGCGCCTTACGATGCTAGATAGACATGTGGGTGAAAATTGAAAACAACTCTAGAATATGGGTGTAACGGAATGTAAACGTGAGGGAGTCATCAGTTATGTCATTTCTTCCCATTTCTTCTATGCCATGGGCGATCGCTTTGCTAATCGGCACCGGCAGCTTTGTCGGTACGGCTGCCCCTGCGATCGCGCGTCCGTCGGCAGACGACTTACCGACGGTTGCCGCTGCTCCGATGTTGATGGCCCAAACTGACGGCACAATTGTGGATGTTGCAGCCGGCAATGATAACTTTGACACGCTTGTACAGGCTGTCCAAGCGGCAGGTTTAGTTGATACGCTATCGAGTGAAGGTCCTTTCACGGTCTTTGCGCCTACGGATGATGCATTTGACGACCTACCCGACGGCGTTCTTGAAGCTCTGCTTGAGCCCGAAAATCTTGACTTACTGACTGAAATCCTGACGTATCATGTCGTCCCTGACGAAGTCACGTCTGATGAACTCGAAACAGGCGTTGTTGATACACTTAACGGTGGTGTAGCTGTTCGTGTTGACCCTGACCGGGTTGTTGTCAATGACAGTAGCGTGATCTTGCCTGACGTACCGGCCAGTAACGGTGTGATTCATGCCATCAACCGTGTCCTCATTCCACCCAGTACCAGTGCTGAACTTACCCGTCGTCTTGAGGCTTCTGAGTCAGTCCCCCGCGCCCTCTGGTAAGTTTTTCTACATAGTGCCGTAAAGGCTAGGTGGTTTATGGTGCCAACCAGCTTTATTGCTGGAGGTTGCGGTAATGCCCTTATGGACTTCTTGCTGTAAGAAGTCCATAAGGGCTGTGCCAGTCATATCTTGCTTGGCAAGACTCATCGGTAGCCGCAGATATAGCGGTAGCCACAAAGCTTTGTGCGCTACCGCGAGCCAGATTGCTTGTGGACTCAGCATCCTGGCGATGCTCGGTGCATTAAGCAATTTGGCCAGCGCTATATCTAACCTTTATTCTGCTTACTTAATCTTCATAAATTCGGGCTTCTAGAGCATTTGGATTATCTTCACAGTACAGTTCAAAGTTGCTCTTTGGCTTTTCGACAAAGTCACTTTTCTTGAGAATATCGCTTACAGAAATAATGCCAAGAAGTCCATTTTTGATGACAGGGGCACGACGGATGCGCGCTTGGGCAAACAATCGAGCGACATACTCAACGCCAAGTTCTGGGTTGACCACTACACAGGGCTTAGTCATGATTTCATAGACCCGCATCTGTTTTGGGTCATGACCAAAAGCCGCGATTTTATAGATAATGTCTGTCTCAGTTACCATCCCATAGGGATCAGATTCATTGCGTGGTTCAACAATCAGTGCACGCAAGCCTTTCTCTTTCATCAGTCCTACCGCATCAGCAACGGTCGCGGAGCCACGAATCTTGATCACGTTTTTGGTCATGATCTGTTCTGCTTTCATCATGGTGCTTTGTCCCCCTTTTGAACTCTGAATGAAGCAACTTAATCTTCATAAACTCGCGCTTCTGGCGCATCAGGATTTTCTTCGCAATACGATTGAAAAGCAGATTTTTCCTGCTTCTGACCGCGTTGATCGGCCGCTGCCATTTGAAGTTCTTCAACGACATCCCAAGCTGCCGCACAAGCAGGTGAGGTAGCACCTTGCTGCTCGCAAATGGCCCGAGCTTCTTCACGGGCAACTTCAATTCGGTCTTCGATAAATAGAGGCTTTGGCTTTTCAACGAAATCACTCTTGTTAAGGATATCGCTAATCGATATAACGCCTAATAGAGAGCCTTGAATCACCGGAGCCCGACGAATTCGCGTTTGAGCAAATAATCGGGCTACGTATTCAACGCCCAGGTCTGGGTTGACCACGATACAAGGCTTGGTCATAATCTCATAGACCCGCATTTGCTTCGGATCATGCCCATAGGCAGCGATCTTATAAATAATGTCGGTTTCGGTCACCATGCCGTAGGGATCAGCGTCATGTCGGGGTTCAACAATCAAGGCACGCAACCCTCTGGTTTTCATCAGTTCCACAGCTTCTGCAACAGTGGCAGAGCCGCGAATAGTGACCACATCTCGGGTCATGATGTCTGCTGCTTTCATCATGGGTATTAACCTGGATTGAAGAGGACTCGTTAGATAGTTTGGACAAGCAAACGGGGTTGACTGGCTATCGGACTATAGTGGCTAGGCTGACTAGATCGACCCGGTGCATAGGCTTCTATCACGCTGCCGGTTGATAGGCTCATTACCATCAGATAGTCACAAACTGGGCATGCAGTCTGAATCACCTGATCGTCGATGGGAACTCGGCGATCGCTCAACAACTGACGTTCTGCCAAACTGCCACAGTTGGGACATCGAACAATTTGAACAGTTGACATAGCAGAACCTCCGCGGGTCAGGATGATTAGGTTGAAGCCGATGCACTGATATCCGTCACAAAAATCTGGCGCTATAAGAGGCGTTTTACCGCATCGCTAAATTCCTCATACGGTTTGGCACCGACAACGGTATCCGCCAATTCACCTTGCTTAAAGAACAAGACAGCCGGGATGCTTTTAATGCCAAATCGTTTGGCGACAGGCCGATTCTCATCTAAATCTACCTTGAAGACCTTAACGCGATCGCCATAGTCATCAGCCAGTTGATCCATCAAAGGTGCCACAAGCTTGCAGGGCCCACACCAAGTAGCGGTGCAGTCTACAACTAATAGCGTCTCATTCGCGAGGAGCGAATCAAATTCAGTTTCATCTTGAATAAACGTAGCCGTACCCATATCTGCATCTCCAAATAAATAATATGTTGCCCCCATCAAGGCCATTTCGGGATTTGGAGTTTTCTTTTAGAAAAACTTCCAGATCTGAACTTGGCTAAAACTTAGTACAAATTTTCTTCTTCGTGAGTTTTAATTTTGCAGTCTGAGACGGGATAAGCAACACAGGTTAATACGAACCCTGCCTCTAGTTGATCGCTATCTAAAAATACCTGATCTGACTGATCAACTTCACCAGAAACAAGCTTGCCTGCACAAGTAGAACAAGAACCAGCCCGGCAGGAAACGGGTAAATCAACGCCCTGCTCTTCTGCCGCATCAACAATGTATTGATCGTCTGGGACATCTATAGTGACATCCAACCCATCATTATTTACAAGTTGGACTTTGTACGTTGCCATGAATTTCTCCAATTAAAAAAACTGAAACTGATAAACTAAAATGTATGCTTACCCATTACTTGCAGCTATGAGTGCCGAAAACCTACAAAGCCGCGCAATTTGGGAAAGGCTAGACCAAGGGAGACGGGCAAAAGCAGGAAGTGGTGGCTATGCGGGCTACGGATCGCCTGCCTTTGGGCAAAACTCAGTGGACGGTGAACTGGTAGATGATCCGACAGAATGCCAAATCATTGACCTGATTCGCCGTCATCATAAGTCCGGCAAGTCTTTGCAAAAAATCGCAGACTGGCTAAACCAGCAGGGCTACACCACCAAGCGAGGACAATCTTGGCAGCGCATTTCCGTTAAGCGAGTGTTAGATCGACTCTATGGAAAAACGCCCAGAACCCAAGGAATCGCTGCAAAAACGCCGAGGAACCTCCAAATGGCTCAATTCATGTCTGACAATAGCAATGTTGAAACCATGGGGAGCTGAAAACCTTGCGAGGTAATCGGTTGAGCATTTATCGCGTAACATCCCTCAGTATATACCTAAATCTGTTAAAAACCTTGATCTTTAAACTCATAACTGAAATAAAGCGTTACATCCCCAGTCAGGAGCATTCGTGGCTCTGTCATTCGTATGGGTTCAAACGTTTGTGATAGCAACGATTTTCGGCTCTGTTGCAAAAACAGGGCGTAGATCGTTTGATGGTAAGGCCAATTGCATCTATCCCAAAATGTCGACTTCCCCCCCATTCAAATGGCGTCACTTTCACGCTGAGATCATCCTGCTGAATGTCCGGTGGTACCTACGCTAGGCTTGAGCTACCGAGATTTAGAAGAGATGATGGTTGAACGCAGGGTTGAGGTTGAGCACACGACGATCTATCGCTGGGTGCAGGCTTACAGTCCAGAGCTAGATCAGCGTTGCCGTAATTATTAGCAGTGCGCACGAGATCAGGCCGTCCCCGAGCCATAGCGGGAGAAACACGTGTTGCTCTGAGCCAAGCCCTGGCAGAGTCAGAAGGCTTTGAGAGGGTGGAACTAAAGGGGTAATGATGCATTGTAGTGGTGAATGAAATTCCACAGCAATCCAATATGATTACGGAGAGTCTTGGAAAAGGCCAGATTACGTCGGACAAAGCGTGAGCCCCGCTGCCGTAAAGTGCAGTTGAAACGTTCAATATAGAATGATCTCTCGGGTCTCGACATCGAGGGCTAACCAGACCCATTGCTTGTTTCCCTTGTGGTCGACAAACGACCAGAGTTCGTCGCATTGCACTGTCAAAGGCCCCTTTTTTTGGGCCGCACCTGGGCCGTCCGTGAGGTTTGAGCGGCTTTACAATTGACATAATCCTGAAGCCACTGCTCTGAGACTTGCACCGCTCGGGCAATACCTGCCATGGAGAGCCGCTCTAGCAACAGTCGGTCAATCAGTTCCCGAGTCGCCTGGTCAATGCGTTTATCGGTGGGGTTTTCGACGAATTGATAACCGCAGCCTCGACAAAGGAAACGCTACTTACCAATGTGAATACGCCCGTTTTTGACGATGCGCTCGATGCTACATTTGGGGCAACTGGGCATGGATAGGATGCAATGACTGCGATCTCACTTTAACAATTCCATCATTACCCCTTGAGTATTACCCAATCTCGTTAACGGTTCGGGGCATGATTCATGGATAGGGCAATTCTCCGCTTCGCGCCCTCCTAAATCACCTCACACCAATTAGCTACTGGGCTGAGAATTACCAATCTTTTAGCCTAATTCTTTTGGTGACTCGCTTTTAACCGATTGATGGTCATCAATAGCAACCGAGGAGCTTGCTTCTTTACTAACCTTGAGATGCACATCCTGGTTCAAGGCACGCATGATCATCTCATACCTACCGCTTTTCGATAGCTTGAGGAGATTACTATACACGATACGCCATGGCGGAAAGTCTTTCGGCAGCTTCCGCCAACTTACCTCGCCCTGGTTCATATACAGGATCGCATTCCATATCTCGCGCAGCCGTTTTGATGGTGGACGGCCTCTGAGAG
>JBCBTQ010000243.1:0-8096 GCA_039818605.1 Cyanobacteria bacterium J06639_14
GTGACCGTAAAAAATCGCCCCGCATGAGATGCTAGCAGCCCCAACATGAGTCGTAAGGTGGTTCCAGAATTACCGGCATCTAAAATATTTGGGGGTTCCTGTAGATTGCCCAGACCGACTCCCTGCACAACGACCCATTCATCCTCTAATGAAGAGATTTGTACACCCATCGCTTGAAAACATGCAGCAGTGCTCCGTGGGTCTTCTCCTAATAAGAGTCCTTGAATACGTGTTTCACCCATCGCAATGCTTCCTAGCATTAAGGCTCGGTGAGAAATTGATTTATCTCCTGGCACTCGAATCCGGCCCTTAAGAGCCACCCCGTCACTTGGCACCTGGACAGTCAATCGTTTATGAGGGGGCGATTCAGTCGTCGTCAACAGCGATGCAGTCATAGTGGTGTATGTGAGGAGCCGTCCGTCATCGTATGCTTGCAGTGGCCCTAAAGCAAGCATTTGAGACCCCTCACTATCGTATCTTTATGTAGCAAAATGACCAGGCCCAGGTTTCACAGTCCCTTGACAGTTCTGCTGGGCCGGTATGTGGGACTCAAGACAAGCATGCGATCGCCACCACCTCGACTTTAGAGTTCGGTCTTGAATTCAACGCGCTTTTGAATTGACTAGATCCGTTTGAGCCTCTTCCGTTTTTTCTGCATAATCGTCGTAGAGTAGGCTGACATCGTCTTGCTGATAGGTCCCATCAGGCATTGTGGTCAGGAGAAGGTTAGCCCCGTCAAAGTTGGCACCTCGGGTATCCGCGTCTAGTAGATTGGCTCCCTGTAAATTTGCACTTTGCAGATTTACCCCTTGCAAGTTCGCCGATTGCAAATTGGCTCCCGCAAGATTGGCCCCGGCTAGGGTAGCCCCTTTGAAATTCGCCTCGCTTAAATCAATTCCGACTAAATTTGCATTGCTTAGGAGAGCTTTACGCAGATCGGTTTTATGGAGATCACAGCGGATAAAGCTCGCTGCGATCAAGTTAGCCCCAAAAAAAGCGCCGAGTTGGAGCCGTGTTCTAAAAAACTCAGATCCCGGCATAAAGGCATGCCTGAAGTTAGCAGCTTTGAAGTCAGAGTCGATAAGGGTAACGAACGGAAGATTGGCCTCAGTAAAGTTAGCAAAGGGCATATTCACATTGTGGAATACCTGTTCACCTTGGTCATACTGACGAATCAAGGTATTGGGCTGGAGTTGGGGGCGTTGGTAGTAGGACATGTTTACAGATAAAAAGGTAGTGCAGTGTCAGAAGTTATTTACACACGTCCTGACTATTAACCAGTTCAATATGGAAAGTTGGGGGATTTCAGTGTTCTAAATCAGTTGCGAAGGAGGAACTTTCAGGATTTAAGTAAAGACGCTTTCAGGATTCGTGAACTATCCGCTGTTGGCTGCACCGAGTTAACGAGAGCCTTGATGTTAAGCTTCAGTGACCTCACTCACTTCTTAGCCATACATTACCAACAGCGCGCATCACTGACTGGTATTAAGATGACACTTTAGCACCTTAGACCTCATAATCCGATGCAGTAAACAATGACAGTCGGCATCTCCAATAAGCGTCTCGAATTGGATTGAAGTTAAAAGTGGTCTCTTGAAATGGCGATTCCATCTCAAAAAGGATGTCTTTGTCCACGTAAGAGTCGGCACTTAAAATCGCTTGAGTCTGTGATTTTTTGCTGAATGCGTAAAGCGCATTTTTTTCGGCTGTAGGGCTAAAACGATGTGTGCCTATCGTTTTCGGGTGGGTAGTAGTACGGTTACTTACCGATGCAGAAACGGCTGAAGATTTCATCCAATATTGATTCTGTCACCTCATCGCCTGTAATTTCTCCCAGTGCTTGGATAGCCGTCCGCAGGTCAATGGTCCAAAAATCGAGCGGAAGTTGGTTCGCAATCGTCGCTTTTACCTGCTGCAAGGCTGCATGAGCGCGCGTTAATGCAGCTGCCTGTCTTTGATTGACGGTAACTTCAAGGTTTTTTGCCAAGAGCTTATCCGCCTGAATTGTTTTCAAGATTGTTTGCTCTAATGCGTCGATACCGCGATTATGAGCTGCTGCTGTATAAACCAGAGGGATATCCCTATGAGGTAAGACGAATGCTTCTGCATTCGTTATCAAATCGGTTTTGTTCACAACCATAATCAAGGAGCGATGTTGAACAGACTGGTAAAGTTCTTCATCGCCTGAGGTCCATCCCTCATAGCCGTCTAAGGTAAGAAGCACGAGATCAGCAGCTTGGGCCACGGTGCGCGATCGCTCAATCCCCAGTTTTTCGACTTGATCCTTGGCTTCACGAATACCGGCTGTATCCAGGACCTGAATTGGGATCCCCCTAACGACGAGTTGTGATTCCACGACATCCCGCGTCGTTCCTGGCAAGTCAGTCACAATTGCGCGATCGCTACGACTCCAAGCATTCAGCAAACTAGACTTCCCGACGTTGGGCCGACCGACAATGGCTACCTTCAGGCCATCCCGCAATAACTCCCCATGGTAAGCCGTATCCAGCATTTGGTTGATGGACATCACTGTCTCATCGAGTTGCTGCTTAACAGCAGCCTCATCTAAAGGGGGTAAATCATCCTCAAAATCAATCCTAGCTTCGACCTCAGCCAAAATATCCACACACGCTGTCCGCAATTGACGAATTGGCGCTGCCAACCGTCCCCTCACACCTGCGAGGGCAGTTAAGGCTGCCTGCGGTGACTGAGCTCCCACTAAATCAGCAATCCCCTCTGCTTGGGTTAGATCTAAACGCCCATTTAAGAAAGCCCTGAGCGTAAATTCGCCTGGCTGCGCCAAGCGCGCTCCTTGAGCCAAACAAAGCTGTAAAACTTGCTGCACAGCCATAAGTCCACCATGACAGTGGAATTCAATGACATCTTCGCGGGTATAAGACCGGGGTGACAGCATCAGCAAGAGCAGAGCTTCATCCACGATTTGCTGAGTGTGAGGGGCTCGAACGTAGCCGTAGAGGATGCGATGGCTCTCCCACCCCTGATTGCCAGGAGCATGAAATAAAGCACGAGCGATCGCAACTGCGCCAACTCCCGAAACGCGTACAATCCCCACGCTCCCTTGCGCGGGCACAATTGCGGTAGCGATCGCAGCGATCGTTTCTCCTTGAAAGATCTTTGGCCCCATGCAACTAGGAAGACTTAACTTACATTCCGCAAACCGATGTCGATTAAGAATACATTACTCAGCCTAATCATCCACGGCTAGATTCCTCGGAACTTCTGGTGACAATTATTATCATGTACCCCATTATTGAGATGCCTCCAACAAAAGCGCCGACAATGAGATTAGTACAGAAAATTTTCAGCCAAAGATCGTATAAAGCCATTACAAAAGAACCATAACACACCTCAACAAGTCCCTATCCAGACTCACCAAGTAGTACAGACAAGGTATTCACGAGGTAAATCCCTAAGAAGAATTAGGATTAAGCCCGCCAGCTTATTGACAAAATATATCAACAAGCTATACTGAAAATAACTTGGAGACTTCAACTATGTAAGTGTCCGTGTTCTCCTCTCAACGAATAGCTGGGGTACTTCTAGGGAGGTACCCTTTTTTATATGGAGTTCACAGCCGTAATCTACAGCAAATGTCTATTGTTCTGAGGGGAAAGCGGTCAGACGCGATCGCAGCTTGGCTCTTACTGTTGCCTGCTTTGAGTTTGCTGGCCGCATTCGTGCTTTGGCCACTTCTGTATTTGTTCATCTTGAGCTTTACTCAAGGTAGCTTTACGCGTGACGGCGTAGCATGGCAGGGTGTCAAAAACTATGTCCGCTTTTTGATTGACCCTGATGTCCGTCAAGTTGTTTGGAATACGGTGTACTACACAACAGCGACTGTGATTCCTAGTTTGCTCTTGCCCTTAGGGCTTGCTGTTTGGTTAAACCCAGTCAAGACTCTAAGAGGAACCTTGCGGGCAGCCTACTTTATTCCTTCCGTGACGTCTCTAGTTGCAGTTGGCCTGGGCTTTCGCTGGTTATTTCAAGCCGATGGCCCCGTCAATCGTATTTTTCTTGTTCTGGGATTAGATCCCCTACCATGGCTGGGAAGTGCCGTTTGGGCAATGCCAGTGTTAATTTTGCTCAGCATTTGGAAGCAAATTGGATTTAATCTTGTCGTTTTTTTAGCGGGACTCCAAACGATTCCTCGTAGTCGCTATGAAGCGGCGGAACTCGATGGCGCGGATGCTTGGGCACAATTTTGGCACATTACATTACCTGGACTAAGGCCAACCTTGGTGTTTGCAGGCATTACGACCGCAATTTTCACGTTACGAGGATTTGAGGCCGTCTATGTGGTCACTGGAGGTGGCCCCCTCAACAGTACCAATATTCTTGTTCACTACACTTACCAGCAAGCATTTGCTCAATTTGATTTTGGGTATGCTGCAGCTGCCACGATTTTACTCGTCGTGATTGCCTTAGCATTGGTTTACCTGCAACTTCGAACCTGGGATGAGCTGGTCGATTGATCGAGTGCTCTAGCCAGGGTTCCAGTTCGCTCATGGATGAGCTAAGGAACTTTGGATGATTTGCGCGTTTTTAGCGAGAAAGGGGAATAGTTAATGTATGGGTTTAGTAAAGGGTAGGTTATTAATAGTAAAGCCTCTGAAACGAGGGTTGCTCCAGGATGCGTGTTTTCACTGGGAAGT
Source organism: Cyanobacteria bacterium J06639_14 (assembly GCA_039818605.1). Lineage (GTDB taxonomy): Bacteria > Cyanobacteriota > Cyanobacteriia > Phormidesmidales > Phormidesmidaceae > SIO1E4. Next base: position 4,674 of record JBCBTQ010000243.1, read on the forward strand.
TGCGCCCGTCATACAAAACATGTGTGGTCCGATCAGATTCTCTTGAATCATCATTCTGCTAAAGGTTTGACGTGGGTGAGCTTCATATGTTTTCAGCATCGTTACTTTGGATGTAAAGGTGCTGTACAACGGCTATAAAGGAAGCAACTTTTCCATTCTCAAGGGCTTCAGCTAAATCACATGTTTAAAGCTAAGTGTTCCTGCTCTGGTTCTTGCTGGTCTAAGTTACAGCTTTCTGGGTATGGCTCAAGACCTTTATTCGATTACATCAACATTTTCCATTAATGCAGTGCCCAACACTCTGCCAACCCCACTTGCCATTTTGAATGCGATCGCGGATCCAATCTGGGTCAAAGACCAGGCTGATCGCTGGGTGTATGTGAATGATGCGTGTTGTCATTTGTTGGGGCATTCTGCAGCCGTTCTTTTGGCTCAACCGGAACACGTAGGCTGGTCAGAATCAACCCTGCTTGACTTAGAGTCAGCCCAGCAGGAAGCAGTGACAACTGGTCTGGCTCAAGAAAGAGAGATTGCGATCCAGGATGGCTCTGGACAGGACCGTATACTTTCAGTCAAAGTTGATGTCCTAACCGATACTGACGACCAGCTTTTTCTGATCCATACGCTGCGCGATATGACTCAGCGCGTGGAGGCTGAACAGCGTTTACAACGACAGTCTCGGCGTGAGCGTCTTTTGGGTGCGATCGCCAAGCATCTCTTGCAATCCCTCAGTCCCGAACATATTTTGGGGCGCAGTGTGGAGGAGTTGAGACGCTTCTTGGAAGTTGACCGCGTCTTGTTTTATAGTCTCCGCCCTGATCACATTGGCGTGGTTGCCGAAGCGGTTACCGTCAACCAGCAATCTTTGACGCATAAAACAGAGGGACTTGCTTTTCGCCCTGCGGAGTTAGAACAATTTCGCCAAGGTGAACTGCAAATGGTTGAGCAGTTGGAAGCATGCGAGCTGAGTCTCAGTCAACGAGAGTATTTCAAGCGACTGGGTGTTCAGGCTTATGTAGCAATTCCTGTGGCCCAGGGAGACGAACTCTTGGGGCTCATCTATGTTCAGGACTGTTGTCGTCCTCGTTCTTGGTTGCGATGGGAAATCGAAGCATTGCAGGATGTTTCCACTCAGATTGGTAGCGCGATCGCCCAGGCCGACTTATATGACCAGGTTCGACAGCTCAACTCTGAGTTGGAACACCAGGTGGCACAGCGTACTAAACAACTACAGCAAGCGCTAGATTTTGAAGCGACGTTAAAACGGATCACTGACCGGGTGCGCGATAGCTTAGATGAAACCCAAATTTTGCAGACAGCTGTCGAAGAGTTGACAGGCGCACTCGGGGCAAGGGGTTCGAACACAGCTCTTTACGATTTAGAGCAAGAGACCTCAACAATTTATTACGAACATAATCCCTCGCTCCCCCCGGCCAAAGGTCGAGTAGCCCAGATGAGAGCGTTTCCAGAGGTCTATCATCAGCTGCTGGAAGGTCAATACTTTCAGTTTTGCTCGATTAAGCCTCACCCTGTTCGTGGGCATGTTTCGATGTTGGCGTGCCCGATCCGGGATGACCGGGGTGTCTTGGGCGATTTATGGTTAATCAATGCCAAAGGGTACGGATTTGAAGACCCTGAAATTCGCTTGGTTCAACAGGTCGCAAACCAGTGTGCAATTGCGATCCGCCAAGCTCGCCTTTATCAAGAGTCACAAGCTCAAGTGAAAGAGCTGGAGCGACTGAATCACCTCAAAGATGATTTTTTGAGTACGGTCTCTCACGAGTTGCGGACTCCTGTCACCAGCATGCGAGTTGCACTGCAGTTGCTAGGGGTTACTCTCAATCGTGAATTTGACCTCGGCAGCGAGTTACGCAAGCCTAAACCCAGTCAAAATCCTTTGGCGCGCTACTATCAGGTCTTAACGGAAGAGTGTGAGCGGGAAATTAGCCTCATCAATGATCTGTTGGATTTACAGCGCTTGGATGGCGGTAATCACCCGATGAATCCTCAACCGATCGATATCAAGAGTTGGTTGCTGGGCATTACGAATACCTTTCAGGAACGGGCTCAAAGTCGCACGCAATCGCTTGAACTCGATATTCCTGATGACCTTCCCTGTCTTGTAAGCGACCAAGCTAGCCTGGAACGCGTGTTTGCCGAACTGCTGAATAATGCCTGCAAATATACGCCGCCGGGTGAGAAAATTTCGATCACAGCGATCGCAACCGCAACTGATGAACTCAACATCATCATTTCAAATACAGGTGTTGAAATTCCAGCCCGAGAATTGTCTCGAATTTTCGACAAGTTTTATCGTGTTCCGAGTGCTGATCCTTGGAAGCAGGGTGGAACAGGGTTAGGCTTAGCGCTAGTGCAGAAGCTACTGTGGCATATTGGTGGCGAAATTGAAGCGACTAGCCGCAGAAAGAAGACCGCTTTCATCGTGACACTGCCTTTGAGTATGTAAGAAGAGGCGATCGCGTCGAGACTCTGTTACGCTTACGAGTGCTCTGCTGAAAATTTGAGCATCATGAGAAAACTGCGCTAGCCTGAAAATTAAGATGACGCACACTGGATAAGCGATGACTGTGAGTACACAAGCCGAGCAAGAATCCGTTATCTATCAAGGGCAGTTTGGCCCCTTCACGATTGAGGAACCCGACCGCCGGGAAGTTATTCTCTATCGAGCGGGTCTGTTTGTGGCAGCCCTTTGTTTTGCGTTGGGCACCAGCAGTGTTTTTTGGCAAGGAGACAAACTCTGGGTACTTCAAAGTCTTAGCGGACTCTATACCGTCTTCTGGTTAGCACTAGGGCTGAGTTTGCTCAAAATCCATATCTATCTGAAACCACTCCATCGTCTCTTGCAGGGATTTTGGTTAGTGGGTGGGGTGGCGTCTTTGGCGATCGCCCATTTTTCGCCCGAACCTTTTGTCCTGACGGTTTATCAGCAACCGGTTTCTCTTTGGGGCGTCGGCTTTACCTTCGCAGCGCTCACGGGCATTTTCTTTAAGGAAGCGTTCTGCTTCAACCGATTCGAGACCAAGCTGTTAACGCCTATAGTCCCCTTGTTACTTTTGGGTCATTTATTCCAGTTCTTACCCGCATCCTGGGAAAGTATCTTGCTGGCACTATGGGCAATCAATTTCCTGATTTTTGCTCTGCGAAAGGTGATTCAGCCCATTCCCCCTGATATTGGCGATAAAAGTGTGTTTGAATACCTGGCCCGCCAGGAACAACAAGCATCGACTGCAGCTTAGACTGCATACCAGAACCTCCAGCGAATTCCGAATTCTGAACGCCCAATCGAACCACATGGGCATTCTTAAGATGACCTTTCCTCTTTGAGGGAGCATCTACTTTGGTGAAGGAACGAGCATTTTGGTTCACCTGGAGTCAAATTCCAGGATTGGGACCTGTTTTGCA
>JBCBTQ010000244.1:0-8051 GCA_039818605.1 Cyanobacteria bacterium J06639_14
CTGTCCTATGCCCAAGAAGTGACACATTCAACACTGCAGACGGACAGGATGCGGATATCGGCAATACTCTATCAGATCATTATCATTGGCGAAGCAACCAAACGATTGTCTAGTGAGTTCAGACATCAACATCCCGATATTCCTTGGGACAACATGGCTGGAATGCGGGATATCGTAGCCCACCAGTATGATCGAATAGACTTCAACGTACTACTGGGTGTAGTTCAACACAGCATTCCTGAAATGTTGGAAAAAATCGAACCGCTCTTGCCTCAAGCGTTTTGAGCGTAGGCTGTGTTCAACCCTGATCATCGTCTTCATTATCAGAAGCAGCGGGTCTATTGTGGCTCAGCAGCCCAATCATGGTTGATGTGCCCATCGTCCACATCGCGATCGCGCTATTGAGTACCCGCTCTTGCGATTCGGTGAGGGTGGGTTGACTGGCCAGGTGAACCGCCATGCCGCCGGACGTGAGCGTGAGGGACAGGACGGCGATAAAGATGAGCTTGAACGGTGAGGGTGATTGACTTAATTTCATGATGAACTCTGTGATGTATTGGATGAGTTCATCGTCTTCAAAAAATTGCTACAGTTCAGTCCCTGAAAGGTGTTCAGACCTGATGCGTTGGGGATGACTTCGGGATGAGTTGAGGTGCAGTTAAGTGATATGTGTTCGATGTCGATCGCTGGCTCCGTTGCTAATCCGCCCGCGAGTCAACTGCGGGCTAGTCAGGAAAGCTCATTGAAATGAGTTGAAGCTTCTACCAGACAAGTGATTGAGTGTCCGAGTCTACTGGAAGTAGACTTTCCCAATTAACCCACGATTGATCTGCGGGTGGGGGATAAGCAGAGCCAAAATGGTGGGGGGGAACTCACACGTTCAGTAGAATTGTCGGCAAGCGATATGAGGATGGCATGGCAACGCGATCGCTAACGGCAACTGCTCAAGGTATTGAGACCGCGACCAAGGCTTTAACCGGCAAAGGTTGGAGCAAAGACGATCTGGCCGAAAAGGTGATTATCCAGGGCAAGAAAACCACCCAAGGCATCAGTATCGCCACCGTCAAGAAATTTTTCTCAGGCAAAAGCGTTGATCGCAAGTACTTTGTCGGTATCTGCAATGCCCTAGAGGTGGATTGGGAAGACATGGCTGGCCTCAAAACCGCTAACCCTAATTTCCCAGAGCATTCAAGAACCGAACAAGCCAACGACATTGACGCCCTTGTTCGAGACATTCGCCAAAAAGTCCATGCCGATATCCACCACCGTTGCGGCACCATGCGTGTGCTCGACATGGAGCAGCCTATTGACATCGGTGACATCTACACCCGCGTCAACATTCTGGAAAAGCTATCAGGACGGCGACGATTAGGGATTGATGAGCTGCTGCAAGACTGCGACCTCGAAAACTTCGATCGCTTCATGCTGGGCCAAATACATCATGAACGAGTCCCTGGGCAAGAAGCTGTCGAACGCTATGACAAACTGATGATTCTCGGCAAGCCAGGAGCAGGCAAAACCACCTTCATGAAACGACTGGCAACGCTGTGCAATCAGGATGAGTTTCAGGCCCATCGCGTCCCCGTGTTTGTGACCCTGAAAGAGTTTGCTGACGCTAAGGGACAGCCTGACTTACAGACCTACATCGGGAAACAATGGCAGATTTCTAGCGTGAAAAAGACGGAATTCCTGGCTGAAATTCTGGGCCAGGGGCGGGCATTGATCTTGCTCGATGGTCTGGATGAAGTCCAGGAAACCAAGCATGACCGCATTTTGCAAGAAATCAAAGACTTTACCCAGCAATGGCGTGACTGTCAGTTTGTGATGACCTGCCGGATCGCGGCACGGGAGTATACCTTTCAGCACTTTACCGAAGTGGAAGTCGCTGATTTCGATCGGGAGCAAATTGCTGAGTTTGCGAAGAAATGGTTTAGGGCCAAGCAAGATCCTAAAAAGGGTCAGAACTTTATCCAACAGCTCAAACGTAATAAGCCCATACAAGAACTGGCGACTAATCCGTTATTATTAACCCTTTTATGTTTGGTGTTTGGGGAAGGGAATGACTTTCCCGCAAATCGAGCCGAACTCTATAAAGAAGGATTAGACGTCCTCTTGAAAAAATGGGATGCCAAACGCAATATTGAACGCGATCAGGTGTATAAAAAGCTTTCGCTTAAGCGTAAAGAAGACCTGCTCAGTCAACTGGCCTTTCAGACCTTTGAACAGGGCGACTATTTCTTTAAGCAAACAGTTGTCGAGCAGCACATCATTGACTACATTCGCAATTTACCCGGTGCAAAGGAGGATGAAGAAGCGCTCCAGCTAGACAGTGAAGCGGTGCTTAAATCTATCGAGGCTCAGCATGGTTTACTGGTCGAGCGGGCCAGAGGTATCTATTCTTTTTCCCATCTCACCTTTCAAGAATATTTCACAGCTAAACAGATTAGTCGCCCAACGGCTTATCTTTCGCTAGCGCTGGGAAATTTAGCTCAGTATATGACGGCAAAGCGTTATCGCGAAGTCTTTCTGCTGACCGTCGGGATGCTCCCGGAGGCCGATGATTTGCTCGTGCTTATGAAGCAGCAGATTGAGCTTTTAGTGGCGGATGATTCTGATTTGCAAGCCCTTCTAACTTGGGTTTACGAGAAGACTCAGTTAGTCCAGGCAGCTTACAAGCCCACAGCCATTCGTGCTGTTTACCTCGACCTCTCCCGCGACCGCGCCCTCTCCCTCGCCCTCTCCCGCGCCCTCTCCCGCGCCCTCGACCTCTCCCGCGCCCTCGCCCTCTCCCTCGACCTCGACCTCTCCCGCGCCCGCGCCCTCGCCCTCGCCCTCTCCCGCGCCCTCGACCTCGCCCTCTCCCGCGCCCTCGACCTCTCCCTCGACCTCGACCTCTCCCTCGACCTCTCCCGCGACCTCGACCGCGCCCTTGACCGCGCTATTGAAGCATTGAGTAAAAACGATCCCGAATTAAAACTTAAGCTTGAAACCTTGAAGGCTCAACTCCCTGAGTTTGAAGATTCCAAGGGTTTGAGACAATGGTGGCAAGCTCAAGGAAATGGGTGGATCGAAAGTTTAAGATCTGCCATGATTGAGCATCGCAATATTGGTCACGACTGGCAGTTTACGGACGCTCAAAAAATAAAGCTACAACAATATTACGATGCCAATAAACTACTGGTTGATTGTCTGAATAGCGATTGCTACGTCACTAAAAACACTCGGCAATATATCGAATCGGCGATGTTGTTGCCGTTGGGTGAAATCGAGAAAGTGAATTCGGAATTCGGAATTCGGAGTTCGGAAAATGGTTAGAGGGAAGACTAGTACTCGACGGCGTAAGTTTTCGGACTAATTCGATAGTGGAAGGGTGGTTGGGTGAAAGGAATAGTGGCGGTATTTCTGCCGCAGGGTATTAGAAAGATGATTTAGGTGGGGGAGATGGGGAGTATTCGTTAGTTTAAATATTTCGATAGAATATATTAGGAGAAGATCATGACAAATTTACTTGAACAGGCATTTAGAGAAGCTCAAAAGTTGCCAGATGAGCTACAGGATGAAGTTGCACGGCAACTATTGAAAGATATTCAAAGTGAATTGAAATGGCAAGAAACGCTCGCTGATTCAAAAATCGATATCAGTGCAATTCAATATATGGCCCAAGCAGCAATTATCGAAGATGATGAAAGTGAATTCGGAGTTCGGAGTTCGGAATTCCGAATTCGGAATTCACTGCGTGAAGGGCATAGCCCTACGAAATTCGGCACATGAATAACACCGCGACAACGTAGGGAAAAAGCGTTGGGGTACAGATATACACGTCACCTCAGAATATTTCTCATCCAATGCCTTTTCCCGGTATGGTTGTTACCGATGTTCGGATTACCCATGTCAGCGTCAGGATTACCCAAGCGGGAATCCAAGGCAAACAAACATAGGCTATTAACTTAAGGCGGGAAATTTCGGTGATAAAAGAAGTCAGGAGGGCACTGGATTCTGACTCCTGACTCCTGATTCCCTACTCAAATAGAGTTTCCCAGCTTAAACCGTACGCCCAACCTTCCGTATTCTCTCGAATATTCCTCACCCAAGGGTCTTTCCCAGGCACTGGGACATGCTATTCTGCGTCGTTACAGGGAAGATAAGGAGATTTCTGAGAAAGCAACTACCGATCGCAACGTTGGGCCTATACCTCGACCCCAACCTACGGCGGTATATTCATTTCGGGAAATCACCTCAGCAAATCGGCCTTCATCACTCACGTATCCCATCGAGATGAGCATTCCAACCTTTGAGATTCCTCAGGTATCCGTCGCTTCAGAACACCTTGAACCCGAAATCCTGCAAGATATCGCTCGGTCGATCGGTACCGCGTTGAGCACCTACCCCCACTATGTTGTGGTTCAAGGGTTACCAGCCATAAAAGACCGCACCAACCTGGTTAATCTGGCTCAGACCATTGGTGACGGTCAACCACCGACCGAATCCGGGATTAGTCGCCCTAATCACCACAAAGTCTCATTCACCAAAGTCCAAATTAATCCAGCCAAAGCAGCAGCGAATAAAAGCGTTACGCAATACAGTCGCACCCATTTGCCCCTGCCGCCCCATACCGATTCATCCTATATGCCACGCCCCCATGAGCTGGTGGCCTTTCAGTGCATTGTCGCGGATGCCACAGGCGGCGAATCCATTATGGTGCCGCTCGAAGATATCCTGCAGCAGCTCGATCGCGCTACAATTGAGCGACTCCAGGCACCCGTCTATCCGTTTGGCGATCAGCTACGCTCGATCCTGTTTGGCGATGCTGACCAGTTCAATATTCGCTACTACCGGGCGCAAATTGATCGCACCCTGGAACAGGGCAAGGTCCTATTATCAGAACCCCATCAAGCTGCGATGGCTGCGTTGGATACCGCTCTGCAACAAGCCGAATCAGGGCATCGATTTCCGCTGCAAGCCGGACACATTGTATTCATGCATAATCATCGGGTGCTGCATGGCCGCACAGGATTCTTGGAAGCTAGCGATCGCCTGCTGTACCGAGTGCGTCTACACGTCAATAGCTTTCCGATCGCCCCCCAACCCCTGATATCCACACCTGCCATCATCCCCCTAACCCACGAGCAGTCCCCCAGCCAGCCACTCCCGCAACCTCTGGAAAGTTTCCTCAATCCAGTGGCTGCCAGCAATGACACCCCGGATCACCTACCCGAACTGGTCCGCTCCCATCTAGCCCTGGCTAAGACCTTGCAAAAGGACCGTCAGTTTAGTGCCGCGATCGACCATTACCGGCAAGCCAGTCAACTCGTCCCTGAAAACCTGGAGATTCTGCGGGACTATGGCCAACTCCTACTCCGTACCGGACAGTTTGCCGATGCCACACAAGTCTTTCAGCGTTGCTTGGCGATCGCTCCCGACGACTATGACAGTAGTCTGGCTTTATCGAGTCTGGTCAACGTCAACGGTGACGAGGAGAAAGCCCAGAGTATCTTAAGACCGGTCATGCGGCAGAATCCCTATGCGACCAAACACCCCCCTGCCCCGCAGAAACCCACCATCCTGAGACTACGAGGACTCGACGGATCTGCTTATGGCATTGTGCAGAGAACCGATGGCACCTATCGCTATCTGCTTCAGGGGGGCCATTTCTCGATTCGGGATTTAATTGATAAACAGCACTACAACCTGATTATTCTCAACATCATTGACAATAACGTGGATGAGTTGACGGAAATGCCTCAGGTTGAGTTGTTCCTCAACACGATCGCCTGCCCGGATCTCAAGCGTGGGTCTTTGTTAGCCGCTGCTCGCTTTATAGACCGTCATCCTCACCTACCTGTGATTAATGATCCGCGCCGGGTGCTCTTAACCACGCGTGAACGCAACGCCTTGCGGCTCAATATGATTCCAGGTGTTCGTTTTCCGCAGACAGAAAAAGTGCACTGGGATGGTATTTCCTTAGAGGCTGTCGTGCGGGAAATTATCGGTTTAGGATTTACGTTTCCCCTTGTGATCCGTCTGGTCGGGTCACAAACCGGCTCCACGGTTGCTCTCATCAAAGATGAAACCGAATTACGCGACCATTTTCAGAAGAGTCAAGCCAACCGCGAATACTACGTGATCCAATTCAGAGATTGCCGCAACGCACAAAATGTTTTTAATAAAACACGGGTATTTTTTATTGACGGCAATTTCTATCCGGTCGCGAATTTATTTCACGATGCCTGGAATGTGCATTCCGGCGATCGCTATCGGGTGATGGCCCAAACCCCCTGGATGCAAGCAAGGGAGCAGTTTTTCCTAAATGATCCGATCAACTATATCGGCCTGCAAAATGTTGACAAGCTCTGTAAAATCCGGGATGCTATCGGCCTGGATTTCTTCGGCATTGACTTTACCCTGCTCGAAGACGGAACGCTGTTTATTTTTGAGTTAAACGCTGCGATGCGACACAATTTCGACCATGCTAAGAACTTCCCCTACACGAAGCCACACTTGCAGCGCATATCGGATGCTTTTGATGCCATGATTCAGCATCGCTTGCAGAGATGAACAATTCAAAATTCAAAATTTAAAATTTCTCATCCGTACAGACGCAAAATTTTGCGTCTCTTTCCCTCTACGAGGCTACAAACGCAATCTTGCATCTCTTTCCCTCTACGGGGCTACAGACGCAAAATCTTGCGTCTCTTTCCCTCTACGAGGCTACAAACGCAAAATCTTGCGTCTCTTCCATCCCTACCCTTCCATCCTCATTAGGGAGCCCCAACCAATTGCTTGGTTTGCGATCGCACCAGGATGAACAGCGTCCTCAGCATCCGGCGAATTTGAGGGCGGAAGTAGAACAGCAGCCCATACCCTGCAAACAGTAAGGCGAAACTAAAAATTGCGGGAATCCAAGGGCCGAACAAGAGCGAAGGCAAGGTTGCCACAATGACCCAGAAGCCGTCCTTGTAATTAGGCGATCCGCATTGTTTTGACAGTAGATAATGCATGAAAAAGTAAGTTGGCAAGGTCGCAATTTCGGCGATGCCATAGCCCCAGACGCCCAGCGTGGATAGCGTTAGCCAGGAAACTAACCATAGGATAGCTATGTATAAAAGATTGAATTGGATGATGGCATTGTTTTTGCCTACCGCATGAAGTGTCGAAGCATGTAGGTCAAAGGCGGCACCAATCAAGGCGGCGATCGCAATTAACGGAAAGACCTGAACGCTCAGCAACCATTTATCCCCCAATATCAGGGGAATAAGCCAAGCTGCGCAGCAGGCAAACAGCGACAACAGTGGCCCGACAAGAATAATTTGGAAGGTAATGCCCTGCCCCAAGATGGCTCGCATCGCCACAAGATTCTGACTGATCTTGGCGATCATATTGATTGACATGCGCCGAATTGCCAGCCGCAGTAAGGCTAAAGAGTCCGTAAAGTGAATCGCAATACTGACGACGCCGACAGCTTCAATGCCGGCCAACCGACTCACCAACAAAGGCACTGTTAATCCTCGTAGCAGCAAAATGCCATTGGCACTAGAGAAGGTGCAACTGTGGCGGAGTGCTTCTTTGATGAAGGTTCCCTGCCATCGCCATTGCCAGGTAATGGGATAACGATAGTAGGCCAGAACCGCGAGCAGAAAAAACTGTAGAACAAATCCCGCAATGGGACCCCAGTAGCTTTTATAAATCAGAACTAACGGAATCGAGAGGCCATAATTAGCAACTTGCGAAAGCGTTTCAATGATTCCTACTTCGACAAACCGCAAATCCCGCTCCAACATTGCCAGGGGAATGTTGGCAATCATGTAGAACCACAGGGCCGGTACCATACATCGCAGCAACAGACTGACGGCAGGTGCATCGGCCCAGACTCCAACAATAGGGGCTAAGAACCAAATCAGTGCGCAAAACAAAATGCCAGCCGTATTGTAAAAGGCCAGTATTTGTGCGTGACCATTCTCTGGCAGCTCAGGCTGACGCACCAGATACACATTCAACCCCAACAAGCTGGATCCTGCCAGGAAGAAAAAAACGCCAATCGTCACGACGACAAT
>JBCBTQ010000245.1:0-8047 GCA_039818605.1 Cyanobacteria bacterium J06639_14
TATTTGGTTCTGCACTGTTTCAGACAAATATCTTCTGTATTATTTTTCCAGTTAGTCTTTGCTCCGCGCCCTTTTTCCCGCTCCCACGTAATGCGGCTACGAATATAGAACTCCTTCTCCAAAAGCGGCGCTATCAGTATAGAAGTTTTCCAATCAGAACAGATATAAATTGTTGCTGTAGACTTAAGCAGGGGCTTGATAATATCCAGGATAGATAAGAACCAAGCCTGATATTCACCTCTTTCTTTTTCTTTAAATAAGTGCCCATTATAATTTTTAGAAAGATTATAAGGGGGATCCAGCACTAAGAGATCAACAAACCCTTGAGGTAAATATTTTGCTGCGCTAAAAAGATCTTGGTTAATGATTCTTCCCTCTATATTATCGACACATACTGGGGAGTTGAGGGACAGTAAAGACTGACTAAATACTGATAACTCTTGCTCCGAGCATGTAAGGGTTCGATTCCGAGGAGCGCGCTTTTTCACTCTAAAACTCTGATAGAGAACAAATGGACGCGATAGGCTGAAATACCTCAGGTGAATTAGGTCGACGCATGAAAATGATGATTAAAGCCTAGAACAACAAGTCTCAATACATCCGGAGAAAAAGGACTAGACTGAAGTTCTCAGCAAGTTTAACTAAGAATTTTAGCGATCGCACTGCCTGCCTCGAAAAGGTTTGTGGTTTGGCTGGACAGGCAGTGTAGGAACGCTTACTAACTTCTGAGTGACACCTTAAACTGCTTTTCGAGTGCCGCTCTGACCTTCTGATGAACTGGCTCAATCTCTTCATCGGTGAGCGTTTTGTCTGTGGCTCGGTAGACCAACCGGAACGCTAAACTGCGCTGACCGTCTGGCACCGATTCCCCCGTATACTCATCAAACAGCGTGACCGACTCGAGGATTTTGCCACCCATCTTAACCATGACCTTTTCCAGGTCAGCAACAGCAACAGCAACAGGTGCATAGAAAGCTAGGTCGCGATCAGAGGCAGGGAAGGCGGAATATGAGCTGAATTTCACTGCCTTCTGCTTACCTGTGGCAAGGCATGTGACCAGTGCGGACCAGTTGAGTTGGAAGATATACACCGCTTCGGGCAAATCCTGCTCCTGGCGGAGCTGCGGATGGATCTGGCCAAATGTACCTAGCCGCAACCGCCCCCGCACCCACAATGAAGCCGTGCGGCCAGGATGGAGGCGAGGATCTTCACTATCTGGGCGATAGTCCACACTCAGTCCTAGCCGCTTGAAAACGGATTCCAAAATGCCTTTAGCCTCAAACCAGGAGAGCGGTTCGGGGCGACCGCTGTTGACCCATTGACCTTGACGGGCATCACCCCCCAAAATCCCGCCGACCATTTCCGATTCTTGAGGAACCTCGCCTTGCATTTTGAAAATGCGGCCAATCTCGAACCCATTCAAGGGTCCGTTACCTTGCTCTAGATTGAATTTGAAGGCTTCAATCAGACCATCGATCAAGTCAGTACGGAGGGCAGAGTATTCCGTGAAGAGTGGGTTTGCTAGCACCACTTGCTCGTCAGAAATAGGTTTGGTTAGAGAGTAGTGGATAAGTTCAGTCAGCCCAGCTCCCCGGAATGTGTGACGCACCTTATGGAATAAGGCAGCCTCTGGCGAAAGGAAGCCGCCGACTGCAGCTTGAGGCAGGGTATTGGCAAAGTAGTCGTAGCCATAGATGCGCGCTACTTCTTCAATAAGGTCGATTTCTCGCTCCAAATCGCGATAGCGATGGGGTGGTACAGTCACTTGCCAAACGTCATCACCCGGCTCAGAATCCACGGTACAGCCTAGGATTTCCAGGGTTTCCTGAATCTTTTCACTGGGGAGCGGGGTCATCTGTTCCGGTTCTAAATTAACCACAGGCCCAAGCACATCTCGCACACGTTGGATTCGTAACGATAGCGTACGGGTTGGCGTGATTTCGCCAATGGAAGTCCGGTCAATAACTTGAGATGTCACTTGGGCATCGGCAAGATCTTGCATGAGCTGCAGGGCTCGGTCACAGGCAAGCTCTAGCTCAGCTGGGTTCACCCCTCGCTCATAACGGGCCGAGGCTTCTGTTCGCAGTCCTTGACTACGAGCCGATCGCCGAATCACTGCGGCATCAAAATAGGCTGCTTCCAGCGTTACTGTTGTCGTTTCTGCAAAAACTTCAGTATTTTCACCCCCCATGACGCCTGCTAAGGCTACGGGTTGGTCATTGGCGGTAATCACCAAGGTTTCTGGCTTCAGCGATCGCTCCTGGCTGTCCAGGGTTGTGAGGGTTTCATCGGACTTACTGTAACGAACACTTAAGGTGTAGCGATCGTTGTCTGCGGCTGTGGCAAGCCGATCGTGATCGAAGGCATGGAGCGGTTGCCCCCATTCCAAAAGGATGTAGTTAGTGATATCTACTACATTGCTAATGGGGCGGGTTCCAGCTGCCTGTAAACGCTGCTGCAGCCAGAGGGGAGAAGGGGCGATTTTTATCCCCTCTAATACGGTTGCAATGTAAATGGGGCAAGCTTTGGGATCTTGCAGCGAGACGGTTACTCCCATCGCAGCTTGTTGAGGGGGGGGGGCTGTTGCTGTCGGTAGCGTAAGAGGAACCCCAGTAATTGCGGCTACCTCGCGGGCGATGCCAACCATACTTAGCGCATCCGCTCGGTTCGCTGTGGAGGTCACGTCCAACACAATATCATCCAAGCCCAGCATTGGCCGGGCATCTGTGCCCAGGGTTAGATCGCCGCCATCAAAAATATGAATCCCTTCAGAATCTTTCGCAAGCCCGAGTTCCGCTAAGGAACAAATCATGCCTGCTGAGGGGACTCCCCGCACTTCACGGAGCTTGATCTTGAGGTCAGGGAACGGCAAATATGAACCCACCTTGGCCACTGCTACGTGGATGCCAGCACGAACATTTGCCGCCCCACAGACAATGTTGGAGGGTTCCTTTGCTCCAATATCTACGGTACAAACATTAAGCTTGTCGGCATTGGGGTGTGGCTGGCAATCCGTTACATAACCTACGACAACCCCATCAGCCCAGGTTCTGCGGTCTTCAATGTCTTCCACTTCAAACCCTGCCATTGTTAAAGCATGGGCCAGATCTTCTGGCGATAGGGTGATGGATACTAAATCTTTCAGCCAGTTCAGCGAAATGCGCATTGCCTTTTACGTGTTTGCTCCAACAGTCAGATATCCTCTCGTTAAGAGGAACTACTAACAGAGCCAGTCTACTCTGAGAATGCCGTGAACTGAATGTGAATTACCAGCTCAGACATAAGTATTAGCTGAAGGAGTTGATGCGGCCTCCTGGAGTTGGCCTTTCTGGCAGCTTGACCGTATAAGAAAGCACCTTAAAATATGGCCGCATGCGGTGGCTAAGGCTCCAGTACAGATGGCTTGTGCATCTAGGGATAAATACGAGGTTCAAAGTTCTTTGCCATGATAAAGATACGGATACATACGGACGTCATTATCAAACTTATAGATATGGATATCGCTAATCTAATTTATCGAAAAGGGCATGAAACCCCTCTGGAAAGCTGGGAATAATTGGGTTAACGTGGCATTACCTGGCGTTAGATTTTATGACAAAACTAACGGTTCGATGAATCTGCCAGGGAAATGGCTAGCATGGAGTAGGATAAATCATCATTCAACTTTCAGGCGCTGCTCATCACCAGCTATTCCTAGTTATGTCGCGCGGGTAAATATCGCACACCGGTTCGCATGAGTTACTGCACGAATTTAGATTGCTCTAAACCGAAGAACCCTCCCCGCGTGACCCATTGTCAGGCATGTGGCGCACCGCTGCTCTTACGCGATCGCTACCGATCATTACGAGCACTCGGTCGAGGCGGATTTGGTGCAACTTTTTTGGCGCGCGATGAGTCTTTGCCTGGCCACCCACCTTGTGTCATTAAACAACTTCGTCCCTCAGCGGAAGCGCCTCAAATCTTAGAAATGGCACGGGAACTATTTCAGCGTGAGGCCAAAATCTTAGGTAAGATTGGCAACCATCCTCAACTGCCGCGTCTGTTGGACTACTTCGAGACAAATAAGGAATTTTTTCTGGTTCAAGAATTTATCAACGGTAAGACACTTCAACAAGAAGTCAAGCGAGGCGGTCCCTTTACTGAAGCCGGGGTCAAACAGTTTTTAAGTGAAGCCCTGCCGCTGGTGCGATATGTCCATGAAAGTAAAGTGATTCACCGCGATATCAAACCCGCAAACCTGATTCGCCGTGATGAAGATAAAAAACTGGTTTTAATTGATTTTGGGGCTGTTAAAGACAAAGTCAATACGAACCAGGCAGACAACTCTGACCAAACGGCTCTAACAGCTTACGCTGTGGGGACACCAGGCTATGCGCCTCCGGAACAGATGGCCATGCGTCCTGTTTATGCCAGCGACTTGTATGCTGTTGGCGTCACTTGTATCTATCTGCTTACGGGCAAATCGCCTAAAGACTTGGACTATGACCCCAATTCAGGGGAGATGCTCTGGCGCAACTTAGTGCAGGTGAGTGACCATTTCGCGGGTGTTCTCCACAAAATGCTGGAGATCTCAGTTCGCCATCGCTATCAAGATGTGGAGGCGATTCTGCGTGATTTGGACTTAGAGCCATACATGGAAAGCCTGGCTCAGAATATGGCCTTTCCAAGGTCGACTGGCGATCCTAATGGTTCAGCTAATCCTGATTCCGAAGGAATGTCTGCCTATCGCCGTTTACGCGATGCGCATACATCTGGACAGACAGGAACGCCTTCTTCGCGAATGGCTGCGGCTATTAGGGCTCGACGGGAACGGGCGAAAACGAGTGCTCCGGGTACTGGCTCGCTTTACAGTAATCCCATGCGTACGAAGAATACCCCGATGGTGTCTGGGCAACGGACGGGGGGAACGGGTAGGCTGACAGCGGATCAACTCAAGGCTGCTTATGCTAAGGGACGCCGCGACTTTTCGATGCAGACTCTGAACTCCATTAGCTTACAAAAGCTTGACTTGGCTGGCAGCAATTTTACGCAGTCGAAACTCCAAAAAGCTAATTTTCAGAATGCGGATCTTAATGGCTCAAACTTTGGTCGAGCGGATCTGAACAAAGCTAACTTGCGAGGGGCAAATCTAGGTCGTGCTTATTGCAGCAATGCAAATTTTCAAGGTGTTGACTTAAGAGGGGCTAACCTCAATTACGCCACCCTTTCAAATGCCAATCTTAGAGGAGCCAACTTGTGTGGCGCTGATCTAACGGGGGCTCGCGTTACCGACGAACAATTGGCAATGGCTCGTACGAACTGGGCGACAATCTATCCCAATGGCAAACGGGGACTAATGCGTTAGTAGAATCGATGTTCTAATTGCGTCTCTACTAAAGTGCCTTTACAAAGCATTTGAAAAATGGGGGATTACCTCAACAAGAAGGCGCAGCCCCAGGAATAGTAGGAAAGCTCCAAACCATCGTTTTAGGTGAGTTGAGGGAACTCGATGACAGAGTTGTGTTCCCAAGGGTGCGCCCAGCATTGTGAAAGGAGCCACCAGCGCCACTGCAGGCCAGTAGATACTACCCGTTGATAGGGGAATAGACTCGGCCGGTACGGTCAACAACAGTCCACTCAAGGTGCCGACGAGGGCGATTGGTAGCGTAAATGAGGCAGAGGTGCCGCTGGCTTGGTTCATTGGCAAACCGGAATACAGCAAAAACGGTACGCTAATAGCGCCGCCACCAATGCCCAAAATTCCAGATTTGAGGCCAAGGACAGTTCCAATTAAATTGGTTAGCCAGTTTTGGGGTTCCCCTGGATTTTCCGGTTTAGGGAGCCAGTTGAGCAGAATCTTGAGGGAAACGAACAGCAAAAATATGCCAAAGATCAGCTCTAAGATGTCCGTATTGAGGCGATTGGCCAGTAGTTTGCCACCAATAACACCGATCGCGATCGCTGGAATAATGCGACCAAAAATCTGCCACTGGACGTCGCCTTTCAGGTGATGTGACCAGGCTGAAGAGGCTGATGTGAACACCATGATGCACATAGAACTCCCAGCCGCCAGATGCATAAGCCAGTCATGGGGAATATCCAAAATATGGAACAAATAGAACAGGCCGGGCACGATCACCATGCCACCGCCAATTCCAAACAAGCCCGATAGCACACCTGCGGTTAACCCTAGGACCGCAAATAATACGACATCAAGAATACCTAGCATCCGTTTCCGTTGCTCCCACCGCCATGTAGTGCGACTATCGCTAATGCAAAAATTCTAAGCAAACGCCATCAAACCTTATCTGGCGTAGAACCATTATTGATCGGGCTTTTAGCGATAGGCCAGAGATTTTCTGATTACAATAAGTTAATAAGTATAAAGATATTTTGTTGTCTGGCTTTGGCTATGAATGAGCGTTGATGGTTAGTGGTGAATTATTGGTGGTTAATGTTTAATGGTTGGGCGGTTGAGTTGAGTTGGCCGGATCGTCAACCATGGACTAAAAACTCATCCTGCTTCTATCCAGAAGGTTGTAAACGATAGTAGGGTGGAAGGATTGGATTCTAGGCTTCTCTGAATCTTGCGACATGGGTGTAGTTTCAGCCTAACTAGCACTAAGAGTGCTTGACTTTTGACTTATGGGCAAACAAAAATCATCTCGCTCCCAAGACAAATCGCCGAGTCGCGATCGCGTGGTGTATTCCGAATTTGCCACCGAGCGATCGTCGGCAATGGAGCGGGGAATTGCCGATTTACCTCCGGCCCAGCAAAACTTGAAGGTCCAGGTAAGCCGCAAAGGGCGGGGTGGCAAGACTGTGACTGTAATTAGTGGATTTCAGCATCGTCCTGACACGTTGAAAACCTTGGCGAAGAAGCTGAAGGCCCAATGTGGAACCGGCGGTACGGCTAAGGACGACGCGATTGAGATTCAGGGTGATCACGCCCAAAAACTCATTGATTTTTTACAAAAAGCGGGATACACCGCAAAGAGGAGTGGCGGGTAATGGGATGGGATTCGGTAAAGGGGGCTGCAGCAAAACAGCAAATACGGGGACGATTGCAGCGATACCCTCAGCGGTTTTTCAAAGGTGTTGTTTTGGGGATGATTTTAGTCATCACCTTCGGATGCTTTACACCTTTGCTGGCGCAGTCACATACCCGGATTGCTCAAGCTATCCAAGCACAGGTGTCTCCTGCCACCCCGGATGGAGATGAGGCCGCAGGCGATGAAATGTCAGAGGACAGGGCTCCCAAACCACCGCCACCGCCCGTCATCCCGACTGATATCAGTACTCATTGGGCTGCTGATTGTATACGGGAATTGTCTCTACAGCGAGCAATTCCTATCAATAAGCAGAAGCAGTTTCAGCCCGATGAACCTGCAACGTGGGTGGCCATCACTGATATGTTGAACCTCAATTTTCCGACTGCTGGGGCGTATGGCGGCGCAAGTGCAGCCGAAACTGCCCTGAACCTGCCCTCAGCCGTCAATGTTCTTTATAGCTATCCTAGCCAGTACTACGAGCCTGAACGAGCCGTCACACGGGCCGAAGCCGTAACTGCTTTGACGGCCAAAATGGAACTGCCCTACGTGGCGCGGACCAATGCCATGCTGACTGCTAGCCTCATTGATGGCAGTGAAGTGCCAGCCTATGGTCGTGAAGGCGTCGCATCGGCTTTAGCCGGAGGTGTTTTAGTTAACTATCCAGAGCCGCAGCGTTTTGAGGGAAATCGTTCCATTACTCGTGGTGAAGTCGCGGCTTTAGTTTGTAAAGCGAGGACTGAGAGTGATCTGCGCAGCACAATTCCACCCGAGTGGGTTGCTCGTCCCCAAGCGCTGCCAGAACAACTTCAACCCGATTCTGAATTACGAGGGGTTTGGCTCACCAATATTGACAGTGAGGTTTTGTTCTCGCGGGAAAATCTGGCTGACGCTATCCAACGGCTCAAAGCCATGAATATTAATACGCTGTATCCCGCTGTATGGAACAGTGGCTATCCACTTTTTCCCAGTCCTACAGCAGAACGGATTCTGGGGGAGAAACAGCGACTTTGGCCCGG
>JBCBTQ010000246.1:0-8021 GCA_039818605.1 Cyanobacteria bacterium J06639_14
CACCCTCGTGACTACCGAGCGGCGTTATCTTGACATCCCCAGTTGAGGCTGTCGTTGATTGTGCACTGAGCAAAAGTGTAAACGCTAGCACAAACGCGAATAAGGCAGACCAACTGCGTGATAGCATTCCTGGATTTCTCTCTCTTCAGATATCTGTCTCACTATATAGCCGTTGAGACTATCAGGGCTGTATTCTTTGCTATGGCTAATTCTAAATCGCTGTGCGATTTGCGGTTTGCTTTAATACTCATCATTATCTCTTTAGATTTATTTAAGCTTCCTGTTGAAATAGGGGATCGATTGGGAAGACTATATCGAGAAACGTGCTTAATTGCCCCCTGTGCTCAGTAGAAGGGGATTCAGAACAAAGAGAGAAAGATTCTTTTATTCAACAGATGTTCCCCATACAATACGCTGACTATTATTCGTCGACTAAGAATCAGGCTAAACTACCTACGTTTCTCGTTTCGACAATTGTTTTTATCTGCATCTTACCCTTTTTCCTTAATTCTCTGGGTGCGAATTTTGGGACTACAGTGGGTTCCTTAGAAGCTTTTACCAATTCGGAACTCAGCGATTATCAGCTAACTGAAGCAATCCACCATACGCTAGCAGGCAGTTATATACACACTATTCTGGAATGGAGCGCATTTTGTGCAGCCATTTTCACAGTGGTCCTGGCGTTTGCTCATTTTTATATCACTCAGGACATCACAACCCCAATCATCGGCATAACTTTATTCTGTGCTGGCGTGATGGATGCTTTCCACACGCTGGCTGCTGATCGCTTAGTTGAGGCAGTTGCAGATAACCGCAACTTGATTCCTTTTACCTGGGCTTTGTGCCGTCTGCTGAATGCAGCGCTGACAATGATAGGCGTCAGTCTATTGCTTGGCAAACGATGGATTACGTGGAAGAGCAAAGCTGGCTTTGTAACGGTCGTCAGTCTTTTATTTGGGCTTCTAGCCTATGGAATCATTCGAGCTTGTGCAACCAGTAATTCGTTGCCTCAAACCATGTTTCCTGACTCGCTGATTACTCGGCCTTGGGATGTTATCCCGCTACTCTTATATGTCATAGCAGGCATCGCTGTTTATCCTCGTTTTTATCGAGCCTATCCCAGTTTATTTTCCTACTCTCTGGTCATCGGTGTCATACCTAACATCGCGACCCAAATGCATATGGCATTTGGATCAACGGCTTTATTTGATAATCACTTCAATATTGCCCATTTTCTTAAAATCATTGCTTATGTAGTTCCCTTAACAGGCTTGATATTAGATTACATTTACACGTATCAAAGAACACAAAAGTCGAATCAAGCCTTGAAGATAACCGTAGAGAAGCAACAGGCAGTAGAGGAGGCTTTACGTCAATCAGAGGAGGCTTTAACCCATAAAAACCAGCGACTGCACGAAGCATTCGTAGACTTAAGGCAAGCCCAGATTCAACTTGTCCAGACCGAGAAGATGTCGAGTTTAGGGCAATTAGTGGCTGGTGTTGCTCATGAAATCAATAATCCTATCAATTTCATCCATGGCAATGTTACTCACATTGATGGCTACACACAGGACCTGATCCAAGTTATTCATGCCTATCAAGATCACTATCCCAGTCCACCCCAACAGCTGCAAATGCTCATAGAGGAGATGGAGCTTGACTTCGTAGAGGGAGATTTAATTAAATCACTACAGTCTATGAAGCTGGGTACGAGGCGGATTCGAGAGATTGTCCTATCGTTGCGGAATTTTTCTCGTCTTGATGAAGCTGCTTTCAAAACCGTTGATCTACATGAAGGCATTGACAATACACTACTGCTGTTGAGGCATCGCTTGAAGGCACAAACTAATAAGCTAGCCATTGACGTGATCAAGGATTATGGTCAATTGCCTTTGGTAGATTGCTACCCTGGACAGCTCAATCAGGTTTTTATGAATCTGCTGGCCAATGCTATTGATGCCCTAGAAGAGGTCGCTCAACAAAAGGTATCGATAGACTCCGCCGCCAAGCATATTTGGATTTCGACTCAGACCGTGGATAAAGGTTGGGTTCGGATTACAATCGCCGATGATGGTCCAGGGATGCCTGAGACTGTAAGCGCAAAAATCTTTGACCCTTTCTTTACGACTAAACCAGTCGGCAAGGGCACAGGTTTGGGCTTATCTATCAGCCATCAAATTATTACTGAAAAACACAAAGGCCAAATTTGGTGTGAGTCTTCTCCTGGAGCAGGCACCAAGTTCGTTGTAGAAATTCCTATTCGTCAAACCAACACCGTCTAGCTAAACTGAGCCCCATTGGTGCCAGCAACGAAGACCATTCACTCTCAGGAAGGGCAACCACCTAAACATCTTTAGATCAGCGATCCTCGGGAGGTGAGTTTGTGTCGTCGGGGAAACCTGTCTCGATGGGGCCATCGAATATAACATAGGCGATGCACCGCTCTGTTAAGCAATTGGCGGCATGAACCAGATCAGCCGGTTGATACACATACGAGCCGGGAAGAAGGATGGGCGCACTTTCTTCGTTGCCGTCCGCATCCCAATGCTTCAACACGCCTTCAATAAGCCAGAGGCGATAGTCATGGGTGTGGAAGTGCAGGTTGCCACTTCCCGCGTAGTTGCGCCCGTAACGGAACAGAGTCTGGGATGACCCAGTAAGAGGATCGCCTTCTAGCACGTGGAGGTTTGGGCCATCAGGCCTCGTTTCATAAAGCGGTCGGAACTCCCGGTCGAGTGCATCGTTCAACGGTATCACCGTCATCGGCGCGGTATTCTCCTGAACAGCGGATTTCGTGCCCAACTGAATTGCGGTCGTCGATTGTGCGCCCCCCATTGAGGGCAAAAAAAGCAACAAGCAAGCAATGACGAGCAATGACAAAATGCGTTTTTTCATAACAGTTCTCTCTTCAATTAGATGGTGTTTTGAATCATTAGGTAGACAAAATTCCACCTGTTACCGTCACAGGGTAATTAGGCTGAAATATCTATCCATAATTTGCTATTTGGAGCGATTAGGCAGAATCTTTCCCCCTAACAAATGGTTCGGCAGCTATCATCGGCTTTAACTAAGACCATTCACGCTCAGGAAGGGCAACCGCCTGAACATCGCGCTCTAGGGCTTTGCTAAAACTGGCGGCCTAGATTCACAGTAGTGGTAGCAGCAAGATTGATAAATACACAGACCTCGAAGTTTATTGCCTAATCCTCCAAGTTGGAATTTTATGAGTCCTCTACAATGCTGAGTGGAATACGATTGAATGAACTGATATGACCGATCAAGTCATCAGCCCAGCCATCCACGCGGTTACAATCACGAATCAGTGCCAAGAATTAGCGTCACTGCTCACTCGTCATACGGATGGTAAGGGAGACGGGTTTCATCAAACTGCAATTAATCAGATGGTGTTGCAGCGAGCATCTTCAGTGCCCACTGCAATACATGGTGTCTTCAACCCTTTCTTTGCCATTCTGGTTCAAGGTAAAAAGAAAGTGTTGCTGGGTGAGGAAGTCTATCCTTATAGTGCGGCTCAATATCTTGTCGCGTCAGTTGATTTGCCGTTAAGCGCATTTGTTGTGGAAGCAGCGCCTGAAAAGCCTTATCTAAGTCTCAAGGTGAATATAGATCCCTGTCAACTCTGTGATCTAGCGATTCAAACGAGTCCGACCAAGCGCCAACAAGAGAATGCGGTAAGGGGGTTATTTGTCAGAACGATTGATCAACCATTGCTCGATTGCACGCTCAGACTAGCGAAGCTTTTGGATACACCACAGGATATTGCAATCCTTGCTCCGCTAATGATGCGTGAGCTCTACTATCACCTTTTAATGAGCGACCAAGGTGCAGCGGTTCGCCAAATTGCCACCTCTGGTAGCAACATGCAGCGGATTGCTGAGGTCATTAAACAACTCAAGGCTGATCTAGCACGACCGATGCAGGTTGAGAATCTCGCAAGACAAGCGGGGATGTCTGCTTCCTCTTTTCATTATCATTTCAAAGCAGTGACATCCATGAGTCCGCTGCAATATCACAAGCAATTAAGACTCCTCGAAGCCCGTCGTCTGATGCTTGCCGAAAACTTCAATGCATCCAATGCCGCCTATCAGGTAGGGTATGAAAGTCCTTCACAATTCAGTCGCGAGTATTCTCGGATGTTTGGTGCGCCGCCGATTCGGGATGTTGAACGTCTACGGATAGCCTGAACATAAACTGTACACTTACTTGTTTAGATTAAAGTTGGCTCGAACGCGATCGCACCACTTATGAAGCGCTTGTAGATAGCCGTCCCCAACGCCATTAGTTAATGCGTCTACACCTCGGGAGATCGAAGTTGCCGATAACGAGCCCATTGTGATAACTGGAGACCATACCAATTGGTCTCGACCGTTTGCCAAGCAATTGCGCGAGCGCACCTAAGTCGCTGATCGCCTTGCTTGGCCTGATCCAACCGTCCCAGAAGCTCAAGAGGCAACTTCCGCGTCAAATGGGCGCTTAGTTTCTTTAACGTAAACCCATCGATGCTGGGATTCTAATCATCAATTTTCCAGTGAGTCTGCACATAAGCCGCCACGTCAGCACAAGTCGCCCACCAAACATCATCAAAGGACTTCATATATTCAAACAAGCGGTAGAGCATATTTAAGCGTCCAGGCCTGCCCATCAGATTGGGATGAAAGGTCGTGTTAAAAAAGCCGCCGAAGCGACGCATACCATCAAATTCTTCTTGCCAAATTTGATAGGCAGATGCCGCCGTGGCATTCACCCCCCCATCCGGAAACGGCGTCGCACCAAAGATTTGCCAGTCATCTAGCACCATGCTAATCGGCAATTCCACCAGGGTACCCTGCGACGTTGTCAGCCAGTAAGGGGTGTCGTATTCCATCAAGCTACAGTCGTAGATCATCCCCAACTTACCGATCAGTTCTAGCGTGTCGAGTTTGACGCCCCAACCGGGAGCGCTCCAACCCATAGGCGCTTTGCCCGTAATCTGCGCTAGCGTCGTGATGCCCTTGAGAAAAACCTCATGCTGTTCGGCCTCGTCCATAAAAAAGCAATTTTCATGGCGGTAGCCGTGGTGGGCAACTTCGTGTCCTTCAGCAACCACCGCTGCCACAGCCTCAGGATGGAGTTCGGCCACATAACTGGGAATGAAAAAAGAACCTGGAATATTAAACACTCGATGCATTTCGAGAATGCGAGGTAATGCCGTGGAAATGCCGTATGCTCCCTCGGAAAGGGCAGCCAAATGATTGACCGCCTGGGCGTCGCTGGCGATCGCGCCCGCTTCACCATCCACATGCCAACCAATGGAAACCACACATCGCTCGCCATTGGGGCCTTTGAAGTCAGGAATGGGCGTGACTTTGGGGAGCGCCAAGGCTGGGGAGGGACTGGCGGATTGGGGGCTTGGGCTGGGGGGATTCACGGTGTGCCTCATTATGTTGAAATACAAAAAATCAGAACTGTTCTAACACGCTTGCCAATTTCTTCTCATACCAAACAGTGTGATAAATCATCAGCTCCTCTGCTTTTGTAGCGTTACGGTCTTGAATCGCCGATAGAATTGCTCGGTGTTGTTGGGCTGAGATTTCGACTGGAATAATCGCATGTTTCCAAATCAGCGCGCGGACACGATCAATGTGTTCTTGGAGTTGGGCAATTTCAGCTTTGAGTTTGCGGTTGCCGACTTTGTCCGCTAAATATTGATGAAAGCGATCGCCGATTTGATAGGCCTTTTCGAGGTGGCCTGCAATGATTTCCTGATCGGCTTGATCCAAAATAGCGCTGAGCTGTTGGATATCCGCGTCGGTCACAAGGGCGGTAGCCCGACGCACCACATAGCCTTCCAGGGCAGATTGCACTTCGATCGCTTCCAAAATCACGTCAGCAGACGGCACGGTGACCCGAGCCCCCCGACGGCCATCACTTTCCAACCATCCCTCCTGCTCTAGTCTGATCAGGGCTTCTCGAACGGGGGTGCGACTAACGCTGTATTCTCTGGCAATGTCCCCAATTACGAGATATTCTCGCGGCTTGATGTGCAGCGACATAATCCCCTGTTTGAGGGTGTAAAAAACACGCTCGGTTAACGAGGCAGCTTTGCTTTCAATCAGAGCAGGCAGATTCATAACCTTCCAAACATGAGCACTGCAGTACAGCCAACCAGCCTTATCGAATCATCGGATCTCCTAAAATTGAGCCATAACTTTCACTGCCGTGGGCAGGAATAGAAAAGAATCTGGCTTCTAGATAGGCCGACACAAACGTCAACCCACTGACAATCACCAAATACAGCACGGTTACCTGAATTAAAACTTCGGCAAAAACGAAATGCTGAAAGATCAAAGCATTGCCAACGTGGGTTAATTCATTCACAGAAATCACGGACAAAAGCGACGACGCCTTAATCACATTGGCTAATTCATTGGTCAGGGCCGGGAGCATCCGACGGGCGGCTTGGGGCAGCAAAATTTCGACCATGGTCATGCGCTCATCCATACCGATGGACAGGGCAGATTCCCGTTGTCCCCGGTCAATGGACTCAATGGCGGCTCGGATAATCTCAATTTCATAGCCGACCGCAATAATGGTCAGCGCCAGCACCCCCGTCCAAAACTCGTTCAGCCGCACGCCAATATAGGGCAACGCAAAATAGATAAAGGCAATGTGCAGCAAGGGGGGAACGCCCCGGACAAAATCCACAAACCATTGGATGGGCGATCGCAGCCAGGGCGGCCCCATCACCCGCAGACTGCCAAAAATCAGCCCAAAAACAATGCCCAGCAGTACCGATATCAGGCTGATCTGGAGCGTGATCCAAGCCGCGTGGAGCAACTTGGGCGCAATTTCTCCCATGAATGCAATATCGAGGGCCAGAAGGGGAGGGGAGGTCATGATTCACTCAACCGTTTTGCCAATCGTCTTGCCAATAGAATCTACAGGACATAACTCAAAAACCGTTGCGCTGCCTCAGTTTGGGGGTGATGGAAAAAGTCTGCTGGCCTGCCCTGTTCAATCAGGTTGCCGTGTTCCATAAACACCACGGTGTCTGCGGCTTGTTGGGCAAATCGCACTTCATGGGTGACCACTACCATGGTCATGCCCTCTGCTGCCAGTGCTTGAATCACCTGCATAACATCGTGGGTAAGGGCCGGATCAAGGGCTGAGGTCGGTTCATCAAACAGCATCAGTTTGGGATTCATGGCCAGGGCGCGGGCGATCGCGACCCGTTGTTGTTCGCCACCAGATAGCTGCCAGGGATACTTATTGGCGTGGTGACTCAAATGCACCCGGTCCAGTAGGGCATGGGCCAGCTCCCGACAAACGCCCTTGGGACGCTTCAGCACCTTACGCGGCCCGATGGCAATATTGTCGAGCACCCGCAGATGGGCAAACAAATTGAAACTTTGAAATACCATGCCAATTTGCCGCCGCTTTGCCGCTAACTCCGCAGGACTATCTAACCGCCACTGCCCGTTACCACCGGGCACTCTACCCAGATATCGGCCATCCAACGCCACTGTGCCAGTATCCGGCACCTCCAGCCAATTGAGGCAGCGCAGCAGCGTACTCTTGCCGGATCCGGACGCCCCCAGCAGCACCACTTTTTCTCCAGCCCGCACATCCAGGTTGATATCGATCAATGCAGGCACCCGGCCAAAGGATTTGGTTAAGCCCCGCACTTGTAGTAGGGCAGAATTTGCGCCTAGTTGAGGGGCGGCGAGGTTGGGTGGATTGGAGGGGGAATTGCGATAGGAAAGACTCATGGGGGGAGTGGGGAGATGGGGAGTAGGGGAGGTGGGGAGTGAGGGATACCCTTCAAAATTCAATTAAAGCTTAATCACCCCATCACCTCTCCACCCCTACCCTCTGGGAGGTTGCCGTAACTGAATACCTGATTTTCTAGGTATCGGGCAATGCGGGAAAGGGTTTGAACGATGGCGAAATAGAAGATAGATAGGAGGGCCAGGACTTCCACAAACCTAAAGGAGGAGGCGATGATGGCGTCGCCTGCTTTTGTC
>JBCBTQ010000247.1:0-7824 GCA_039818605.1 Cyanobacteria bacterium J06639_14
GCTCCAGAAGATATGTGCCCAGGACAACGGGCATCGCCTTCCCCCCCAACCTGCCAGCAGGGACGGCCTTTTAGGTGACCTCTACCCCATCGGGGAGAGCCTAAAGGCATTCTTTCCCCCGTGGAATGGGATTGCAGCGGAACAGGACAAGACGCCGCTACAAGCAAAGGCAATCACCCAGCCAAGGGAAGCCCGCAAGTTCGATCGGGTGATCGATTTGCCCACAAGAATAGTACCCTTGCATTAGACAACACAGATTGTCTGATCTGTTGAGGTGAAAAAAATTAATTAGATCCGGAATGGAAAGGAGGTCCATCTGTCCAACCCCAAAAGCTAAAACCCCAACTGCAGCAACAGTCAGGGTTTGAATGCTTTTTATTCATTTGGAATAGGCTGTGAAGGCATCTAGCTGTCTTTTGGCGAAGCTCTAGATGCTTACAGGGGATAATGACTCAGTGGAGACATTGGGTCTATATTATCATGCCTTGCTAATTTAGCAACTATAGCGGGGCAAAGTTTTGGTATTCCCAAAGTCGCACCTATTCCTGTCACTTCACCAAAGGAATAGGAAATCATGCCACATCTACAAACGCTGAGCGATCCGGGCGATCGGCTCGGCTCCATTGCTGTATCCACTCAACTCGAAGCTTGGGCGATCGCTGATTTCAGAAGTTCTGCAGTGCCAGATCGCCTGACTTACGCAAACATCCAAGTCCTTGCAGGCGATGACGCGCTCCAGGCCCTCTTGGAGGACCGAATCGCCAAACTCCAAAAAGTCGATAGCTACGTTTCCGTCGGGGCTAAACGCTTGCTAGAGCGCTACGAAACATTGCGGGATGGCATCTGGTGTACGAAGGACGGGGTCCCCTACGCAAAACCCATCAAACCGCGTCCAGATGCCCACAAGCTGGGTAAATTCATCAAATATGAAACCCCTCCGGGAGCCAGAGCTGCGCCCCTCTTACCCAAAGTCGATACGATGACGGCAGCGGCCATCTATGAGCACTACAACGTCATCCCTACACCCGAGCAAGACTTTTGGGAAGTTGTTGAACAACAGAGGCTGCCCGTTGCCCTTACCGAAGGTCTGAAGAAAGCGCTTTCCCTGATTGCTCATGGCATTCCGGCGATCGCGGTACGCGGCATTACCCAATGGCACCTCAAAGGAGGACTGGAGCTGCATCCAGAGATCCAGCGCTTTGTCCAATCCGGCAGGCAATTCTTTATCGTGTTTGACCAAGACATCAAACCCAGAACCATCGCCAACGTTCATCGGCAAGTCCGGAAGCTGGGAACCGTCCTCGAAAATGCGAAATGCAAAGTGTTTTGTCCCGTCTGGTCGGCTGATATCGGCAAAGGTGTAGATGATGTGCTGTACGGCCAAGGGGATGAAGCGCATCTCTGGTTGGAGGAGTTGCTCAGCGATGCCCCCACGCTGAAGCAGTACAAGCGCCATGGGCAAATCGCCGCCGCGCTCAATACGATCAAGCGATACAATCAGCTGACCTTTCCGATTGAAAGAGCTACTGAAGGAGACTATTTACCGCCGCTTCCCCCTCTGGCACCGGGCGTCATCCATGTCATCGACGCCACGATGAACACAGGCAAAACCCACCGCATTGGTCGCGACTGGGTGCAGACGGCGCTCGGTCAAGACAAGCACGTCCTAGTCCTCTCACCCCTGAACGCGCTCGGTCAGCAAACGGCTAAGGATTGGGGGATCCTTCATATCCATGACCAGGGAACCACCGGCCAGAGCCAGCGCGATTTTTGGCAAGCAGCCCGCGAAAAACCGGGTTTGGTCCTTTGCCCGGACTCCATTAGCAAACTCCCCGAATGGTTCTGGACCAAGCCGGTGGTGCTGATCGTCGATGAGGGGAACCAAGTCACTGAACATATCTGTCAGGGCGATACCCTCAAAAGCCGGTACACCGTCATTCTCGATCGCGTTGCCAGCGCCGCTCAACACGCGATCGCCTCGGGCGGTTCGATCATCCTGAGTGAAGATGGCATTCCCGATCGAGCTGTGCGCTTCTGGCAGAGCATCAGTGGCACCTTGGCCATGCGCTGCTTCCGCCACCAGAAGCAGGGTATCCCATGGGATTGTCAGGTGTATTCAGGCAAAGCGTCTGGCTTCCGCAAACGGCTACTCGATGCCATCGGTAACGGGCAAAGGATTCTCTTCGTGACGGCTTCGCAACGGGAAGCCAAACGGCTCAACCATATTCTCGAAGGACAATACAAAGTCACCCGCATTGATTCAGAGACGAATGAGAGCGGGGCTTTCAACCTATTTTTTAAAGACCCGGATCAGTGGTTAAAGATAAATCAGCCCGATGTCCTCATCCTCTCTCCCAGTGCCAAGTCCGGGGTCAGTATTGAAGGTCGTATGTCGGCTGAAGATGCTTACTTCGATGCGGTCTGGGCCTACTTCCCAGCGCTGGCAACCGATACTCACCTGCAGCTGCTAGGCCGGTATCGCCCCCCCGTGCCGCGCATTATCTTTATTCCCCCGTTTATTAATGGAACCGCTGACGAGTCTTTAGGGAATCCCAGAGCAATTAAAAAGCGTCTGGGAGAAAACCTCTCGACACTGGCTCGGTTATTTGAAATCAACACGGGCGATCACCAGCTGGAGGGCATTGAAGTGGCGATCCTGGAATACCTCACACAGGCCCGCAGTGTCAGCGGCAGTCAGAAATCGATCGCGCAAGATGCGTTAATCGCGCGCCTGGAAGCATCCGGTCACTTGGTTACAGTGGAGGTGCTGAAGGCCCATGAGCGCACGACCGAACTCTGGAAACTCACCCAGGAGCAGATCTGGTTAGAGGAAGCCGTCGAGATTGCTGAGGCCACCCCTGAAGACTCCCACACCCTCGACTGGGCACACCGTACACTGGACAGCCATGAGAGCAGTCGCGAGGCGCGATTGATAGCTCATAAAGTGCTGTGGCGCGATGAGTTTCCCGGTGTCTTATTTAACGATGCCGAGGAATGCTACGAAACCTTCTGCAAGGATTATGGAGCCCTTCGCCGTGGCGTCCTGCTGCAGGCCCGTGCCGAGAACTTGGAGGCCGTCAAAGCCAGCGATCGCGCCACGGTTGAGTCCCTTCTGTCCAGCTCTATTCGCACCCCTCACCGGCTCCCGAAGACGTATATCAAAGCGGCCATCATTGCCAAGCTGGGGCTTCTGAATATGCTGGACGGAACATCGTGGTCCAACGCGGATAAACGAGCGATTGCCCTGAAGCAAATGGCCCTTCGCTATATCGATGAGATTCGCTACTGGCTGCAGCTCAATATCAACTCCGATCAAACGCCTTGTGAAATCGTCAATAAGCTGATGAAGCGGTTGGGGTTAGAGGTTGTCTCCGTTGGTCGTCCAGGGGGACGGGTCCAGAAGCGGGGAAGAGTCTACGCGGTTCCTGCTCTGGAGAATTCAGTTCGATTGAAGTTGCTGGGGGCACTTAGGGAAAAGCTGTCTCAATCCGTGTCCACGATCTCTAATACAGATCAGAATCTTTCTATAGAGATCGTGGACACCCCCCAAACCGCGCCTTCTGAGCCAACAGGCAATGGTGATAGCTGGCAAGTAGGTGACCTCGTTCGTTTTGGTTACACACTGGGCGATTGGGTCATTGAGCGTATCGAGGGCGCGATAGCGACTTTGCAACATACGACCTACCCGCTGTATGGTCCTATTCTGCAGCCGCTAGAAGCGTTGAGGTGGGCTGATGTCTAAGCAGCTTAACTTCCTGGCCTCGCCGCCGTCGAAGCCAACAGTTTCTAAGGTTCCTCGTCGGCCCAAGTCCCGTAGGCAACCAAAAATGGCATACGGCAGGTATTGCAAAACTTTGCTCATCTTGTAGACAGATATAGACGAAGTGGTACATTAGTACCGTAAAGTTATCCGACTACGCCTCTCATCTTGGGGTGTCTTACAAAACGGTTTGGCGCATGTGGAAGCGTAACGCTATTCCGCATCGCACAGAACAGTTTGATACGGGCACCATTATTGTTCACCTAGACGATGGCGAAGCCCATCCTGGGATGAAGGCTGCTATCTATGCACGGGTATCTTCCGCTGAAAACAAGAATAATCTTGACGCTCAAGCTGAAAGGCTGACTCAGTATGCCAATGCCAAAGGCTACCAGGTTGCGCTAGTCGTCAAAGAGGTGGGTAGCGGTCTAAATGACCAGCGCAAAAGTTGGATCGACTCCTTCGGAGGAATGGCGACGACATTCTGATTGTTGAGCACTCGGATCGACTGGCTCGATTTGGGGTGCGATACATTGCAGCATTGCTGGAGCGTAACGGAGTCATCCTGGAAGTAGTCAACACTGCAGAGAATCAGCAGGATGAATTGATGCAAGACTTGGTCGCCATCGTCACCTCTTTTGCAGCCCGACTTTATGGGCAGCGTAGGGCTAAGCGCAAGACCGAGAAAATCGTTAAGGAGTTGCAAGATGCAGCTAGTTGACCGTCATGTTATTCGGAAAACACATCCATTTTGGACTGAGGTTGATAACCTGTGTTTCCGGTCAAAGAACTTGTTTAACCTAGCGAACTACTACGTTCGGCAATACTTTATTCTGGAAAACCAATACCAGAACTACACTTTCATGGCTAATTACTTAAAAGGTCATGAAGCATACAAAGCATTGCCGGCTAAAGTGTCGCAACAAACATTGCGTCGTCTTGATGAGTCATGGCGATCATTCTTTGCAGCTATGGCTGAATGGCGCATACATCCAGATAAGTTTTTGGGTCGGCCCAAGCTACCCAAGTACAAACATAAAGGAAAAGGCCGCAATGTGGTCACCTATACAGCTCAAGCAGTCAGTACAAGGTGGTTGGCTAAAGGTTGGATTAATCCATCACAGACCAACCTATTCATCCCTGCTTTGCACGACAATGTGTGTCAGGTGCGTTTAGTGCCAAGGTGTGACCACTATGTCGTAGAAGTTGTCTATGAAAAGGAGGAACAAGATTTAGGACTCAATCCCAACAATATTGCCAGTATTGATTTAGGCATCAACAACCTTGCAGCACTTACTTCTAATAAGCCAGGTTTTCAACCTGTTCTTATCAATGGCAGGCCGTTGAAGTCAATCAACCAGTTCTACAACAAGACCAAAGCGCATCTACAATCTCGTCTATCTGGCAATCGCAAGACCAGTGATAAGATCCGTAAGCTAACGAGTAAACGTAACTACCGAGTAGACCATTACCTGCACAGTACCAGTCGATTGATTATCAATCACTTAATTGCTAACGACATGGGTACTTTAGTCATTGGTAGAAATGAATTGTGGAAGAATGGCATCAACATTGGAAAGCGGAACAATCAACAGTTTGTCCAGATTCCTCATGCACGATTCATTCATCAATTGACCTACAAAGCACAAATGGTTGGCATTCGCGTGTTAGCGCAAGAAGAGTCCTATACGTCTAAGGCTAGTTTCTTAGATGGTGACCCGTTGCCAACTTATTGCAAGGGGCAACCCAGTCCGCATTTTAGTGGTCGTCGCATCTGTCGTGGCCTCTATCGGACGGCACGGGGATTGCTCATCAATGCTGATGTAAATGGTAGTTACAACATTCTACGCAAAGCATTCCCGCATAACGGGATAGAGGCCGTTGTAGTTCGGCCAGTTAGGATTACTCCTAACGCAGGATAAATGTCTACATTTTCCAAACTATTCTCCTGAGTGTTTAGAGGTAACACAGTGTCGATCAGAAAGGCAGAGGCAACCTTATCCTGCTTTAGCGATATTCGACTGGACGGGAGGTGTCGCGTGGTTTGCGTGGCCGTGTGGCGCGATCGCTTCTGGCGATGGGGGCAGGTATCTCACGCTGGATGTCTTCGGTGTCATTAATCGTGATGACAAACACATACCGGCCATCGGTAGCTCGATATAAAGTCTCGCGGTGACAGCTAACCCCCTTGGCTTCTAGTTGAGCAACCTGTTCATCCCTGGCGGCACGAGCTGCTTCAGGAGTCTCGTAGTGGATTTCAGGGAAAGTCGTTTGGATAGCTTTCATGGTGCTTTTGGTTGGGCCGCACGAGTATATTGCGATGCTGTGAGCCAGTCTAGCAAAGGATTTTGATTGAGTCTACGGATAAGACAACGAATTGCTCGCGCGAGTTCTTCTTTAGCCTGCCAGGTTATTTGGCCTAATCTTTAGTCAGGGCAACCTAAAGACTACTCAGACAAGATCTTCCATATCTCTGTAAACTACCATCGCTCTGGACTCGGAGCTATTTTGTTTTAACTGCTGGCACGTCTTCAGTCAGACGATTCAGCGATACATTGAGAATCAATGAGCGGGTTCAAACCCGCTGAGTGGACTTTTCCCAAAGCTAAAGCAGCGGGGTTCCAGTCTGCTCACACAGTCTCTATAGCCACAAATTTCAACCCTGCCCCGCCAAGCCCTAGTCCCAACTCCTGACGACCCGAGTTACTGTGTCATGCTGGATGGCCTGAAAGCTCAGATCCGGACAGCGCAGGTCAGGGCAGCCCTGGCAGTCAATCAAGAATTGATCCTGCTGTATTGGCACATTGGTCGGGAAATCCTGGCCCGACAACAGGAGCACCGTAACTTTCGGGTTAAATGCGCTCGCTGGTCCTAAACCCAGCATTGATTGCTGTGGTTGAAGACATTGACTTGAGACACCCTGAGGAGTCCTATAATCGCATCACAAACGCGATTACGGCATACCTCGAACAGCGAGACTCAGTAAGAAATCCCCAAGCCTTTATCAGTTCTGCTCTCCGAAGAGGCTTTACCAGTAATCAAGCCAAAAGAAACAAACGGGAACGGACAACAGAGAAACAGAAGAGGACAAATTTTCCGCCCGCGCCTGCCATGCCTCAAATTATCGACCTGAGCGGCCTGATTGCCGAGATTCAGATTACCTGTCAAACCCTTGGAATTACTGTCAAGCAAGCGTTAGAGCGCTTTGGCCGAGCAGGGCGATCGCTAGCTGACCTGACGGATCTCGACCTCTCCACCCTGCGGCGTGAGATGGCTGGTTGGGCATGAGCTGGGACCGCAAGCTGTACCCGGATAACTGGGAAGCGATCGCCCTAGCCATCAAAGAGGAAGTGAACTGGACCTGCGAAGGTTGCGGCAAGGTGTGTCGGCGGCCAGGGGAAGCGCTGGCTGATTTAGCCCAACGCGCTAACGTTCCGCTTTCAGAGCTGCAGGCCCATCCCAAGCGCTGGGAGCTGGGCGTGGCGCATTTGGATCATGTGCCGGGGCATTGCGATCGCGCCAACCTGAAGGCTTTGTGTACCCCTTGCCACTGCCGCTATGACCTGGGGCAGATGCCGCGTAAGCAGATGCTGAAGCGAGAGCGAGAAGGGCAACTGCGGATTGATGACCCATGGGAGGAGGGAGTGCAGTTGTCGCTGATGCCGGGGGCGGTGGCACCGTTTAGCCTGCCGCGTCGGGGGGAGGCGAGAGAAGAGGGAAGGGGAGTGGAGTTGTAAGTGATTTACCTCCAGTGAGGTTACGCCAACCCAACTGATTTCAGTTCATCACCGCAGCATTTAATCAGCGATCGCAACCGGGTCCCTATAAAAAAGCCCCCGCTTGGCAAAAGCAGGGGCCTCAGGTTGTGCTGTCTGTCGTTAAAACGTTCGAGTAGAAGAGGAGAACTTGGACGCGGACCTTTTGGGATAAAAGCTGTAGCGTGTTTTGTTCTGTCTATAAAAACAGTCCCTTCCGAGCAAATCCCGCTTCCGAAAGTGTGTTCTTCGTGGCTCAATTCGTTGTCCGATATCACCCGAAGACTGTGACCTGAGCCCAGGTGTCGC
>JBCBTQ010000248.1:0-7789 GCA_039818605.1 Cyanobacteria bacterium J06639_14
TCGTGGCACTGAGTTTTGCTTTCGCATAAAGCTCCGCCTGTTGAATGGCAACACCTACTTGACCACCTAATGCCTTCAATAACTCGACTTCGTTTTCTTCCCATTTCCGCAAGCCGGAACATTGATGAGCAATCAGTAAACCCCAAAGTCCATCTTTGACCAGGATAGGCACAATCAAATTGGCCTGTACTCCTAGGTTTCGGAGATAATCCCGGTGGCATGCATCTAGCTCAGCAGTCTCAACATCATTGATCGCCCGTACTCGTCCTTCACGATAAAGTCCGGCATGTTTTTTGGGAAAACAATTATCTGTCCCCATTTCTCCTAGCACTGACTGCCAAGGTTTGCCCACAGCCTCGACCACAACACGCCCATACCAGTTTTCCTCAAAGCGGTAAATCAGCATCCGATCAACGTTGAGGAGCTGTCGTACTTCATTTACCGTAGTTTGCTGGATATACTCCAACCTCAGGGATTGACGAATCTGAGCTGAAATTCGGTTGAGCAACTCTTTCTGTTGGGCAAGTTGTCGAAAGGTCGCTTCAGATTGCTTCAACAAATCTTCAGCGACTTTGCGCTCCGTAATATCTTCAATGGTGCCGAGTAAGCCAATGACATTACCTTCAGTATCATGTAAGGGAAGTTTGCTGGTTTCGCGCCAACTCAGATGACCATTGGCCTGACGCTGAGATTGCTTGATGCGTAACATCGGAGTATCCGTTTCCATTACCCGACGATCGCATTGCAGATACCACTCTTTTTGTTCGGGTGTCCAAGGCAGATCTTCTTCAACAAGGCCAGCAGCATTTTTGGGGTCACCAATACCAGCCATTTCCGCCCAACGACGGTTGCAGCCTAAGTATTTAGAATTACGATCTTTCCAAAAAATATACTG
Source organism: Cyanobacteria bacterium J06639_14 (assembly GCA_039818605.1). Classification (GTDB taxonomy): domain Bacteria; phylum Cyanobacteriota; class Cyanobacteriia; order Phormidesmidales; family Phormidesmidaceae; genus SIO1E4. The sequence goes on from JBCBTQ010000248.1 coordinate 896, forward strand.
GGGAATATTGTCCAGTACTAGCTGCATAAACTCTGCAGTTTGATGAACTGGATTGACATTACCTTTGACTTGCGGCCCCATATAGGTCGTGTTCGCGCCAATTGATGGGGCTGGAGCAGCGTTCGTCTGCAAGCTGGTGGGTAAATCTGAAAGTGAAGCTTCCTCCAAATTGGGCATCTCGACCCCAACCAAGGCGTCCGGAGGAGCGGCCAATTGGCTAACGGCAAACCTGTCTGATTCTTCTGAAGGTTCGACGCTCTGAGCAGAGGCTCTTCGGCTAATACTGAGAACCTGACAAACCTGACCACAATTGTCCACTAAAGGTGTGTACGTGGTTTCATAAAACTCGACCCCGTCTGGGGTCGGCAAACCATGAATATGACGCTCGGCTTTGCCATGCTGCAGAACTGTTGCGATCGCATCATCTATTATCTGCCACCAGTACTTACGCCCATGCGTAGACAATTGTTCGGGATGAACAAAGTTCGCTAAGTCACGATTTGTCTGACCAACTAGCCCTTCAGCTGGATATCGAAGCATTTCGGTCATGGCAACGCTGACTGCACAATAGCGACGACAGGAGTCGTAGCAAGCCATAATTTCCAGAGAGTTAAGGACTAGCTGTTGTAATCCTTCCGCAATCATCGAAGCAGATGAAATGTTGGTATCCATAGAGGTTTCATAAAAGATTTTTGAGCGGATAAATCTCGATGAAATCACTGAAAATGAGCTAACTCTGATGCCATCCTTGGAATGAATGGGGCAAATCCTAGACGATTTTCAAAATTTACGAAGCCCTTCATTCTATGACATAACTCATTTCCAACTATGCCAGACATAATCAAACCAGCCAATTCTAAAGAGAATGTTTGAATAGAAGAGCTTCAAGATACTGCTTGAGAAATATCCAATATCATACCTAACGGAGCAGCAGTGCAATTGAAGCCTCTTAGAGCGGAAGCTTACAAATCGAACGCATTTTGATGCTCTGTGCATCTCAAGATAACAGCTTAGACATTTCAAACATTTTCTATTCTAGCTATAAATAGTCACAAAATGGATGGGTGAGAATACTGACTTTCAATACTCTTTGAGGTTGATAATTAACCGGCTAGTCACTCTCACCTTAGTACCACAATAACTTTGACATCTGTGTACCATGTGCTCTTCCCACAAACATACTGAGTATATTGAAGTCATACACATAATTGTTTCTCTAGAACTAGCTGCCTATTCCAGCAGAAAAAGTTTACGAAGGCAATAACCTTCTTACGCCTTTAACTTTTGGTATTACGCTTTCTTTAAGCGTCATCTCATTTTTAAGATCGCAGTATGGCTATTGTTTATCGTCTACTTGATAGGATTGCCGGAGGCAATTGATTAAATGCTCCCGAGTTGTAATAGGGGCATAAAGAGCTGGTTGCTGTAATGATTGGCAGGGCTGCAAGCAAGCTACCTCAGCATCAATATTGGGGCGATAGAAAAAGGTGATTGAATAGCGAGAGCGGGAAGCTGCTGGCCACGAAGGTACTACAACCCGATGCTTAGTGGAGCGGAAGACGTTGTTTGTCCAGCGTTCCATCAGGTCGCCCGTGTTAACCACAACTGAGCCGGGAATGTAAGGGGCTGGAATCCACTTTTCATCATGCCAGATTTCCAGCCCACCCACGTCATCCTGAAATAGCAAGGTGATTGTGCCATAGTCTGAATGGGCACCGGCTCGAATGGTACCCGGTTCGACATCTTTGGCGACGGGAGGATAGTGCAGCAAGCGGACTGTACTGTAGTGCCTATCGTGCTGATCATTAAAGTGGTTTGCGGGCAGGGCAAAAGCCAACGCAAATGCTTGCATGATCTGGCCGCACACATCACCACCGACCCGATAAAACTCTCGCAGCGTTTGATTGAGTTCGGTTTGATCGGGTAGCCAATATTTGTCGGCATCGGGTTGCAACAGCCCGATGTTGTACGCCTCCATCAGGTCTGCTGCCCCACTCGGATCAAGATGCTGAGTCTGCATAGGGATATAGCCACAGTTACACTCTGGGGTCGTCCAAGGAATCTGATTCTTGACCGCTAGGGGCAGTTGGAAAAATGCCTGCGATCGCTCAAAGAGCTGTCTCACTAATTCTGGAGCGATCCCAGGGTGCTTTAAATACAGAAAGCCGACGTTGCGGCAAGCGTGTTGAATCTGCTGTGCGATCGCTTGCCTTGTTGACGCATTTCCCGTCTGAAACTCAGCAAAATTCACAATCGGAATCGATAAGTTCGCAGACGCCTGCATAGCCTGTTGAGACGACGTTATGTCCTGGTCTGGTTTCATCACTGATGGCCTTGTCTATACCTCTAACAGCTAATGAGAAAACTCTTATATGCCTGCTGCTAGCAGCTAACTGAGTGAACGATTTGTAATGCCCAGATTATGCTAATTTCTATCTCAGGCCATCCCCTAACTTCCGTCAAGATCAATACATGGAAAGATCGGGGGCAATGCTACGGTTTGTCACAGCTCAGAAAAGCACATTTATGAAGTGCTTTGAGCCTAGTCAGGCCTGAATTTGATTGGCAATCGTCTATGTTAGGGAAAGACTACCATGACATCTAGGAATCAGAGATGGATCGGCATCCGGCGACGTGATGTATTGAAAGGGGTTGCTGGCTTTGGAGCCGTGATATTGGCTTCTGGGGTAAAGGGATGTGCTGCACCCGAGTCCTCTTCGGAGGATACTGACACCTCCTCTGCACCAGCAGAAACTACCGATGAAGTCGCTGAAACAGCCCCTAATGAGGTAGCTTCTGGTGAACCAGTCAAAATTGGCTTAGTGGCAGCTATCACTGGCGGATCAGCTCTGTCGGGTGAAGCGATTACCCGCGGTCTTACCGTTGCGATTAATGAGGTCAACGAAAGCGGTGGTGTTCTAGGAGGACGTCCTTTAGAGTTGGTAATTCGTGATGACGAATCAACCCCGGCTAAAGGCGTCGCTGCAGCTCGTGAGTTGATTGAGCAAGAAAACGTAGCAATTGTTTTTGGCGGGATTGATTCCCCTGTCTCGCTGGCAATGCTCCCTGTATTCCATGAACTGGAGGTGCCTTATATGGGGGTATGGGCCGCTGCTACTGGCATCACGCGCAACGAGAATGATCCTAACTTTGCTTTTCGCGTATCCGCTAACGACAACATTGTGGATCGCTTCTTGATGAAGCATGTTAGTGAAACCTACGACACAAAGAATGTGGGTTTGGTTTTGATTAACAACCCCTGGGGGGAATCGAATGAAAAAGGTTTCAACCAGTGGGCCCCAGAATATAGTTTGAATATTGTTGGGACCGAAAAATTCAATGATGGCGATACTGATTTATCAGCGCAACTGACTCGCCTCAAAGAGGCTGATGCTGGAGCCTTATTGCTTGTGTCTAATGCGGCTCCTGGGGCTCAAGTGATGAAATCATTGACTCGTTTGGACTGGGATGTACCAGTTATTTCCCATTGGGGCATTTCGGGTGGTCGTTTCTCAGAGCTGGCCGGACCGGACGCCGATAAAGTGGTGTTTGTGCAAACCTACAGCTTCTATGGCAATCAAGGACCAGTGGGTGAAAAAGTATTGTCAGCACTGGACGAAACGTTTGGTCTCAGTAGTCCTAGCGACATTTTGGCTCCTGTGGGAACTGCCAACTCCTATGATGCGCTGCACCTAGCAGCCTTAGCCCTGGATGTAGCTGGCGGAACTGACGGACCGCAACTGCGCGAAGCGTTCTACAACTTACCGACCTACGAGGGATTGATCAAAACATATAACCAGCCCTTTACACCCGATAATCACGATGCTCTCAGCGAAGAGGATTACATTTTGGTGCAGTGGAAAGGCGAAGAAATTGTTCCCGTTGAAGGCTAATAGCCTGACTTAGATTTATGTGGCCTCAACTGGTTCTTTCAGGTATTGCCATTGGCAGTATGTATGGCTTGGTGGCTTTGGGGTTCCAGATCACCTACACCGTTTCCAACACGATGAACTTCTTTCAAGGAGTATCCGTCATGTTGGGAGCTGTGTTGTGCTACCTATTCAACATTACGTGGGGTTGGCCAGGGGGCATCGCCGTCATTCTCACATTAGTCTGTACTGCTGCCTTTGGTCTGATTATTGAGCGCTTTGCTGTACGCCCCTTTGCTCGCAATGGCTCGAATTCTTGGTTACTATCAACGATCGCTCTGGGAATTATTGTCGAGAATCTGGTGATGGTGACCTTTGGTAAAGAGGTCAGAGCCTATCCCTCACCGCTGGCAGAAACACCTGTGCGGATTTTAGGATTTGGTATTTTCCCCATCGAGCTGATCATCCCAGTGGCGGGTTTGGCGATTGCTATTATCATCCGTTTAGTCTGGACGCGGACGCTTTGGGGCAAAGCATTGCAGGCGGTCTGTGAAAATCACGATACCGCTCGCACGATGGGCATTCCAGTCGAGCAGACGATTGCGCTCTCTTACGCCCTTTCTACCGTGTTAGCAGGGGTTAGCGGCATGCTGATTGCCCCCGTTGCCAATGTGTCGGCCACGATGGGGACACTACTGGGTCTCAAAGCCTTTGCCGCAGCCATTATCGGTGGTTTGGAAAACCCTTGGGGCGTTATGTTGGCAGGCATTGTATACGGTGTTGTGGAGTCTTTAGCGGCAGGGGTATTTGGCGGTAGCTATCGGGAAATTCTAGGTTTTGCCGTTGTCATTGTGGTTTTGGCACTGCGACCGAACGGTTTGTTTGGCAGTGCTCAAGTGAAGAAGGTTTAGGCATGAAAATTCGCATTGCCATTGGGATGGGGATATTTGCTTTAGCGATCGCCGCTACAGTAATAGCCCCGAACACTTACTACCTCTTCATTTTGGGGATGATTGCTGTCACGACATTAGTCTCAGTAGGGCTGAATGTTCTAGCTGGCTTATCAGGACAGATTTCGATCGGGCACGCTGGATTGTTTGCCATTGGGGCTTACACAGGCAGTTTGCTGATGTTAAAAGCCCAGTGGCATTTTGGGCTGGCATTAGGGATGGCTGCAGTCGCAGCATTTGGGACAGGGATCGCATTAGCAGCTCCGGCTTTACGTGTCAGTGGTCCTTACCTGGCGATGGTGACGATTGCCTTTGGCATTATCGTTGAGCGCATTTTGATCGAATGGGTGGGGCTTACAGGTGGCTTTGGTGGACTCACAAGCATTCCCAAGCCTTCATTACTGGGTCTGCAAGCGGATCTCCGAGGCACGGTGCTGCTTGCCATGGTGATTGCTTTTCTAGCTGTCCTAGCGTTTGCTTTCCTCAAGCGTCATCCCTGGGGACGGGCTTTTCAGGCGGTGCGCGATGATGAAATTGCGGCAGCAGCTGTCGGCTTGAATTCGCTCTATGTACGCGTGATGGCCTTTGGTGTGTCAGCAGCGATGACGGGCGTAGCAGGGGTTTTCTTTGCTGCGATCGTCAATTTTGTCAGTCCCGATAGTTTTACCTTTCATCGTTCCATTCTGTTTTTATTAGCCGTCATTCTAGGAGGTCTGGGACTTGCTGAAGGGGCCTTTATCGGGGCGATTTTTCTGGTGATTCTGCCAGAATTCCTGCATGACTTTGCCGATTATCAACTCATTGTTTTTGGAGCACTCCTACTGTTCACCCTCAGGCTTGCTCCCGAGGGGGTCATGAGTCTTTTTCAGCGCTGGCTTGATCGACCTGCGCCTGTATATCCTTTGGCAACGCCTCCAGAGATGCCAGCTTTGATCGCTCAGCATCAGACCCTGTCTCCCTTGGAAGTCAAGAGTGTCAGCATTTACTTCGGGGGCATTCGCGCCGTCGACCAGGTTAGTCTAATCGCTAATCCAGGAACAGTCACGGCTGTCATCGGCCCCAACGGTGCCGGTAAAACAACACTCCTCAATCTAATTAGCGGTTTCTATCGCTCACAGTCGGGTGTTATCCAGTTAGGGCAGACCGATTTAACTCCGCTTGCCAGTCGCCAAATTGCCTCCCTGGGAGTCAGTCGGACCTTTCAGGCAACGCGCCTGTTTAATTCACTATCGGTATTGGATAACCTGCGCGTGGCTGCTATTGGTGCTCAATTAGGTTCAGTCCTGACTGCTTTGTCGGGCTGGGGGGTTAATCGCCACCCCGAAAAGTCCCTTCTAGAAATACTCTCCTTCGTGGGGTATGGCGGCAATGTTCATCAGAGTGCCGCCGCCCTATCCTTTGGCGATCGCCGCCTCGTGGAAATGGCCCGTGCTTTAGTCACACAACCACAAGTCTTGCTTTTGGATGAACCAGCAGCAGGACTCAGCAAAGAAGACAAACTCGCTTTGGCTAAGCTGATTCGCCGTATTGCCAGTAGTGGCCTGAAGGTCATCTTGATTGAGCACGATATGGAATTGGTGATGGGCATTTCCGATACTGTCCTAGTAATGGAGAGTGGTGCCACGATCTGCTCCGGCAGTCCCCATCAAGTCCAGCGCGATCCTAAGGTTTTAGCAGCCTACTTGGGGACTGAAATGCCGACCACTGATGGAGAGCGTCCCCCTGCTACAGCTAAAGCCCCCCTGCTAAAAGTGCAAGATTTGGTCGCAGGGTACGGCAGTTTGAAGGTACTTAAAGAGCTATCGCTGGACGTTAGTGCTGGTGAGCTAGTCGCTGTGGTCGGAGCTAATGGAGCTGGCAAAAGTACGTTGCTCAAAAGCTTAGTTAATTTAGTGCCTCCCTGGTCAGGCCGAGTCCAGTTTCTGGGACAATCGTTATCCACTGTCGCAGCGCATAAAATGCCTCATACTGGCGTTGTGCTAGTACCCGAAGGTCGCCAAGTATTCCGTGAACTTGATGTGATTGATAATCTACGTCTGGGAGCATTTCATCGCCACGACCAGGATATTGAGCAA
>JBCBTQ010000249.1:0-7772 GCA_039818605.1 Cyanobacteria bacterium J06639_14
GCACCTCCCCTTGGTAAAGGGAGGACGGGAAACGTGACTGTACTTGAGATTCAGGAACTTGTGCCGAATGGACAGCTCTAACTTGAGGCACTGGTGTAAAACCTGAGGGCAAAGCCCCAAAACCATCGCGAGATTTGCAGCAAAGCCAACGCCAGCAGAGCCGAACCGGCAATCCAGAGGAATTCACCTCTTCCGAGAAGGGTTTGAGCCGGGACAGTGGTCAAAAAGGCAACCGGGATCACGAATGTAAAAAAGACACGATAGCCTACAGGGTAGGCCACGATAGGAAAACGGCCCGCTTCTAGCAAACCTCTGAGGACTTCTGTGACGTTATAGATTTTGACAAACCAAATGCTGGTAGCTCCCAACATAAACCAGAGGCTGTAGAGGCTAAGAAAGCCAAATACCAGGGACGGTAGAGCAATGACATAAGACCACGGGCTCAATCCGAGCTGGAAGCCAGCATAGCCAATCATAATGGCCCCAAAGAGGAGGTCTGGAATACCCCAAGGTGAAAGGGTACGAGTAGAAAGCCAGAATTGGGAATTAATCGGCTTTAACAGAACAAAATCTAGTGTCCCTTCTTCCACCTGCCGGACAATCTTATTGAGATTAGGAGCCAAAAACGTTGCTGCAAATCCTTGCAGTAGCGTGAAGATACCCAACACAACCAAAGCTTCTTCCCAACTCCAGCCTTGGAACTGGTAGCCCGTTCGATAGAACAAAAACAAGCCAAACAAGCTACCGATTAACCCACCGACGCTACTCAAGGTCGCCACAACAAAATTGAGACGGTATTCCAGTTCCGCTGCGATCGCAGTACTCCAAAAGAGTCGCAATACTCCTAGATAACGCCGCATCATGCCCCCATACCGGAATATTGACGGAGCCCTCGTCGCCATAACCAACGATTAAGCGCGAAAAAAAGGAGACTCCATCCAACGATCGTCAGTAATCCTTGCACCCAGTCTGTAGGCTGCCCAATGATAATGTTCGCGGGGAAATAGATTAAGTACGGAAACGGTGTCCACAACACCACTGTTCGCACAGCCTCTGGAAACACTTCGAGCGGTGCCACCATCCCTGATAAAAAGATATAAATCAGATACCACAACTGCTCTAAGGCATTAGCTCGTTCGGTCCAAAACGCCAGCATGGCAAACGTGTACTGAATAATGAATCGCAGACAGAACGCTAAGCTGATGGCAATTAGCCCTAAACCTAAGGCTGGTAGCGAAGGCGTCCAAGCTGCCTGAGGATACAGTAGAAAAAATAGGACAACCAAAATCAGGATGAAGGGCAATCTGGCAAAGCGTTCTGATACATGACTAAAAAAGTGTCGCCATGCCGGATCAATTGGTTGCAACAGGAAGGGAGACAACTTCCCCTCATTGACTTCTCGCTCAAACTCCCATACGACCCACACAACCGTTAATTGGCGGACTAAAAAGACCACCAGAAAATAGCGAATGAATGTAATTGGATCTAAGGAAAATCGTTCGTCTTGGGCAGCTTCAGACCAAATACCCATAAAAATTAGTGGAAAGCTCCCAGATAGAACCCAAAACATTAGTTCGGCTCTGTATTCCACCATATAGGCGTAATAAACTGACAATAACACTCGCGATACTGTCAGCGCTCTGCGAATTGATTTAACCGTGGCTCCCACGTGAACACCCTGTTCTCTCTCTCCAGACCTTAACGCTTTTAACGCTAGATCTGTTACTCAAACGCTCCTAAAAGATGCGCGATAAGCAACACAGCCCCTTTGGAGTGAAGGATAAGTAACCGGAATTGGGAGCAACAGGCCCTTTACGAGTTCGTTCCCATCCAGGAAACAGGACGCTGTACCCGTGCCAGCATCGATTGATGAGCAATAAAAAACTCAGCCGCTGCATATAAATCGCGTAGCAGATGAGTGGGCTGAAAACCTCTGAGATAAGCCGCACTCCGGATACCACAGCGGAGTGCAATCGTTTGTAAACCCGCTGCTTGACCAGCACAAATATCGGCTTCGGTATCACCAACCATCCAACTTGTTGCAGTTCTACAGCCCAGACTTTGTTGAACCGCGATCGCAGTTCTGAGTTGAACAACTTTATGCTCTATGCGATTGGGATAGGCAGTCGCAGCATCTTCCGCCCCATAAATGGCATGAATGTTTGTCGCTAGGCCATGTTTATGAAGAAAATCCCGGACTTGGGATGCTTGCCGCAGGGTTACGATAACCACCTTGACTCCCAGCGCGTGCAACATCTTTAAAGCTGCTTTCGCACCAGGCTGTATCTGATCTTGATAGAGCAAAGTCGGCTGATTGACCAATTCGGCAACGCGATTGAGGAAGTACTCTGTTTCGGCATCAGAGAGTCCAGACCCATCCGCAATGGCTGTATCAGGCACGCGATTTTGCTTCATGTGCCAAAACTGAGCCTTGGTCAACTGTCGAATGGGAAGATGGATGCCTCTCGCTGCGTAAGCTGCCTGGGTTGAATTAAGCGCTGACAGATAAGTGCTGTAGTAGCGGTCTGATACATCCGCAATCGGCCCGTCAAAATCACAGAACAGGACGTCTCCCATCTGAAATGGCCTTGAAGTGACCGTTTCAGCATTTAATCGGAATAATGACAGAGAATCAGCATTCTGCATAAAACAGACACTCTCAAGATTTGTTACAGATTGTTGCGATCTCCTACACCTTAGCAGCCTTGTTTAGCAATGGCAGCGGCAAAACCCCTAGTCCTTCATAGACTAAATTTATCATTTTTAAAGACAGGATAAATATAGATCTATGTTACCTGAGATCTATGTCGCCTGTGCGGCATCCTTTTCCAGTACCAGTGTGACGGGACCTTCGTTATCAATATCAACTGACATATGGGCCCCAAACTTTCCGGTCATAACCTTCAGTCCACTGCTTCGGAGTTTAGTTACAAACAGATTGAATAAAGGCTCTGCCAATGAGGGCGCTGCTGCTTTATCGAAAGAAGGACGACGCCCCTTACGGCAGTCGCCATACAAAGTAAATTGGCTAACAACAAGAATTTCGCCTCTGATGTCTTGCACAGAAGCATCCCAGCGATCGCTTGTGGCACTAGGGAATAACCGCAAACTTAGGCACTTCTTAGCCATCCAGTCAAGTTCTGCTTCGGAGTCAGTATCCGTAATCCCCACCAAAAGATTAAGTCCAGTCCCAATTTCGCCAATCACCTTGCCATCGACAACGACGCGGGATGCTGTTACCCGCTGAATGATCACACGCATACGCTAATGAGATGTCAGCGACTTGGAAGCAAACGCAGTTTGATAAGTCCTGCGAATCTTATCGGCGATCGCCGCCATCTCCTCCTCAGTTGGCTTTGCTTGCAGGGCTCGATAAATCTGTAGCTCTAAACCTTGTAAGCCCAGTTCGGACTTACCAGGATAGCGGGGTTGCAGCACAAAGTGGATGTGATAAGGCTGAGTATCGACCCATGAGTTGATATAGATACGCTCTGCATCTAGCGCAACTTTCATCGCATGAGTCATTTGTTGCAAAAACGGTCCCAGTGAAGCCGCTTCATTGGGGGTTAAGTCCCACAGGTTTTCCCTGTGGGCGCGGGTTTTAATGACAACTGCACCGAGTCCGTGTTTACCCAAACTATGATCAGCGACCCACCACGCGTTTTCAGCAATGACACCACCAGGGGGAGACACTTTGCCAGCAATAATCTGACATGCCAGACATTGTGGATCAGCATCCGGTCCGCTAGAGAAAGTCTCAGTCATCCATTCAATCGCCATTGCAAAACACTGCTGATAAACTTTGCTGGATCATCCGGTGACAGCACAATTTTGCGATCGTCCCCGAACTATTTGCCGACTTCTTGGCCAGAGTTAGTGGAAGGGGCACATAAACAGTTATCGAGCTGCTCGCGTAAGGCATCGTGATCTAAGTTTTGTCCAATGAGGACAACTTGATTTTTAGGATTGCCTCGCCAGTCCTCATCATCCAGAGAGAACCGCTTGCCGCTGAGGTGAAAAATGTGCCGCTTCGGACTTTCTTCGAACCATAGAATCCCTTTAGCCCGAAAAACATTTTCGGGTAGTTGATTGTCCAAAAAATATTGGAACTTGCGAATCGCAAAGGGTCGATCACTCTGAAATGACAGAGAGGTAAATCCATCGATGGCTAAATGATCGGAATGATGATGATGGGCATGCCCATCATCATGATCATGCTCACTGTGATCATGGTCATGATCGCAGTTGGCATGATCGTGGTGGTCGTGCCCATGCTCATGATGATCATGCTCATGGTGGTCATGGTCATGATGGTCATGGTGGTCGTGCCCATGCTCGTGATGCTCATGGTCATGGTGGTCATGATCATGACTCCTCTGCGTCGTTTCAAAATACTTGTCTGATTCAAACAGTCCCACACTTAAGATCAGTGGCAGCGGCACCTGAGACTGAGTCGTGCGGAGCATCCGAGCACCTTCTTTGACATCCCGAACTTTGCCTTCCAGGCGATCTAGATCAGCCTCATTCACCAAATCAGCTTTATTCAGCAAGATGATATCGCCGTAGGCAATTTGGTTATAGGCTGCTTGGCTATTGAAGAGGTCTAAGCTGTAATTTTCAGCGTCCACAACCGTAACAATGGAATCCAGGCGAGTCATATCACGGAGCTCAGTGCCCAGAAACGTGAGGGCAATTGGCAAGGGATCCGCTAAACCTGTAGTTTCCACCACCAGATAGTCGATCTTGTCCTGTCGTTCCAATACTTTGTAGACGGCTTCTAACAAATCATTGTTGATCGTGCAGCAGATGCAGCCGTTGCTGAGTTCCACCATGGTGTCATCGCTATCTTCGGTGGCAATCAGCAAGTCATTGTCAATGCCAATTTCGCCAAACTCATTGACCAAAACAGCCGTCTTGAGGCCATCCTGATTACTCAGAATATGATTCAGCAGCGTCGTCTTACCACTGCCTAAAAACCCCGTAATGATAGTCACAGGCAGGCCATGCTTTGCATTGTCCATACCCTTAGCTTGTTCAGAGGTAATGACTGAAGTCATAAGCTTACTGCCAGAATTTGCAACACTTTCAATAATAATGTCCGGCTTTGAGAGAATGAGCGATCACACTAATTGATATTTAGGTTTCGTTACTCAATATCATCGGGAACAATTTCGGTCACAACGCGACCGCCATCAACCACCAGTGTCTGTTGTTCGATGCGCCCTGTAGCTCTAGGGCCACGGACAGTGACTTGCGGATTGCGTTGCCGATAGTTCACCGTCCCTTCGGCCAAAAATGTTTGATTTTTGAGGTTCCACCTCAAGCGATCGGTCGTCAGGCGGCTGTTATTCGTTTGGCCCAGCACAACCACATCTTGATTGAGATAAACAATTTGTTTGGCTACATCAAGCTGTCCTTGTTGGGATGTCAGAGTCAATTTGTCTTTTTTATTCGCGATTTTGACCGGGCGATTGATTTGAATCATCGCCTGAGCAATTTCCCAAACAGCCAGATCACTTTCGATATTGAGCGGGACTTGAGCCAGCCGGACCCTAACGTCATCGGTCACAGTTGCCCGATTCGCGGCGATTTCAAACAGTCCCTTGTTGCCAGTCATAACTTCAGTCACGCGTCCTGCCTGGAAACGCTCAACTTTAATCGGCTGATCGCTGCCAATCTCTTCAGCTTCCCATTGCCACCGCAGCGTCTCTGACTGCAGCTTAGTCCAGGGTTCCTTTTGGCGATCGGATACAACCGTATTGGCAACAACTTCCCCCGTAAAGTCGACCCGCTTAGCGCGGTTATAAACGCGGGCTTCGTTAGCTCTGGCCTGTATTTGAGGATGACTCCCGGTGAGGTTATTGCGCACGATCATGACGTCCTGCTCCGAACGCCACTGCAAGATGTCACCCTTCAGTGTGATCTGATTTTGAATACCCGTCGCCACAATGTTTTGATCGAGGAAAATAGTTTGGCCGTCTTCACGGATCCGGCCTTTGTCGGCCTTGACCCGATATAGCAACTCCCCATCCTGGTAAAGCTCACCTTCTAAACGCACCAAGTTAGCCGATTTTTGATCAGGACTATACGTGACCTCATCCGCATTAACTCGCCACAGAAGCTGCCCATCTTGGTCCTGTTGCTCCAGGATGACATCGCGGAGTGTCAGTCCAGCTTCTAATTCCTCTCGCTGTTCTGGCGGAATATAATCAGCTGAAAACTCTGGTATACGCACAATCCAGATGCCGACAGCGATCGCAGCACATAAAACTGAAGCCCCAAGCCCCCACCACCAGTAGTGCCGTCTCATAAGTCCCCCATTGCACTTGCTGCCGTGAGTGTTTCCTACCGTCAAAAGACTCTACGATGAGAATCCTACTTACTCTTGGTAGCATCAAACGACAACTTTAGGGGGCTTGGGTATTCACTTCTTCTTCTTCGGGAATCGACAAAGGGCGATAGGTATAACCATTTTGGCGTGGCAATTTTTTGATGTCGTCCTTGATAGCTTCCAGATCGATGTAGCGATCAGAAACGTTGATCAAACTATCGCTAGTCATGGACCGCAAGCTTACAACTTCCACGCGGGCACCCCGGTAACTTGCCGCATCCACAGCATAGGCAAGATCACCATCACCACTGACCAAAATTGCCGTGTCATAAAAACCCACAAGAGCCATCATATCAACTGCAATTTCAACATCTAGATTGGCTTTTTTAGATCCGTCGGGCAATTGCACCAGGTCTTTAGCAATCACCCGATAACCGTTACGTCGCATCCATAGCAAAAAGCCTTGCTGCTTTTCATTGGTGCGATCGACCCCAGTATAAAAAAAGGCTCGAAATAGACGGGATCCAGCTGTCAGCCGACACAGAAGCTTAGTGTAGTCAATTTCGATCCCTAATTGCAGCGCCGCATAAAACAGATTTGACCCATCGATAAAAATTGCTACGCGACCTCGATTCTCTAGCACCTGTTCAGGCGTGAAAATCGGATCTTGACCTAGCATGTCTTGTTTGTTCAGCATCATTTGACAGTTCCAGATTGTTTATTAAAGAGGCATTGAAAACTTTTTCAAAATTACTATCAGCTCATCAAACCGAGAAAAGCTGACTTAAACCTGAATTTAATACATTCAAAAATGAAATCGAATCATCTGTAAAAATGAATTTGAGTCACTTGTGAGACATTGGGAGGATCAGATACCTTACTGATGATCGAGTCAGCATAGTGACTCTCTTCCAAGCCAGGAATGAAGCCAAATCATAGGATAAATGTGATGCATCTGGATGTTAATTGCATGACTTGATTCGGCTAGTTGCAAGGCAACCCGTACCGGCTTATCGACACATAGCTGAACTAGCAGGATAAGGCAAATCTCAGTAAGGGTAGGAATTTCCCAAGTGGTTAAGATCTCAGTAAGCTCAGAAATCGATCAATGAATGCAAACCTAGCTAAAAGCAGCTACGGAGACTTGACGGCAAGTTATTAGCTACGCACCAGGTTCACTGAGCACAAAAATCACCCCCTTTAGAATTGAGACCCTGGGCTTCAGCTGATACTCCCAGCAGGCTTGAAGGAGCGTTGACTCCACAAGAACTATTGACTGGTCCTAACCCCGGACTCAATAAAGGCCCTAAACCATTTACCCAATAGGCATTCAAGGCATCTATCAAAGAGGCTGGACTCAACCAAGCTTCACGCGCCATCTGTCGTTTCTCAAGGCAGCCATAATTTCGTTCCTCTCCTCCATGCAAATTCCTGATAGTAC
>JBCBTQ010000250.1:0-7555 GCA_039818605.1 Cyanobacteria bacterium J06639_14
TGACACCCTTCAGTGACATTACTGCCAGCTCAGAAGCCGGAGATGCCGGTATCACGACCTTTAATCAACTCATTGAGACCAACCCAGAAGATGGGTTCAACGAAATTCCTGTTGACTTGGCAGATCCGACGAGTCTGATTAGTCGCCAGTGTGCTTTACAAGCTTCTAACAATGCTAGCGAGTTTACTGTGGTGGGACGTGGCGGTCTGCCACCCGACCCAAGCCAACTTGGAACCGCAGATACCTTTCTGGAAGACTTGGGAACCGTGCCTGCAGATACCACCATGACCGAGGAGCGATCGCGTAACAATGAAGCTGGAATCGAAACGCCAACCAGGCTGACAACCGTTCGCGAAGCTCAAAGCTGGGTCCAGGATGAAAATGGACATGTGTATTTAGTTTCTGCCATGCCCCAGAGCACTCAGGCAATGTTACCGATTGATGCGAGCTGTCAGTCTCCCGCAGTCCCGATCGAACATCGCGAGACCGAATAGCACCTTCTAGCTTTTCCCCTCAGGGCAAAACCAAGAATCTGAATGGGGCCAGGGTTAAGATAGCCGTAACTCAATTTCGCGATCGCTTAATCGGAGTGACGCATGCAGACCTCACAAAGCCATCCTTCACAACCATCTTCGCCCACTCAGGTCTTCTCGTCTGAGCCGGTTGTCAAACGGCTGACCATGTATGATTCAGGCATTCCACATTGGGATAGGCATCTGGCAAGAGAAATACAAGGGCGGAACGCGCCCGTGGCTACGTTGGTTTGACGCCAGTGGGCAATGGATTTTGACTGAGGCTGAATCAGAGCGTTTGCGAGCGGATGAAGAGCGACGGCTGCGGCTGGAGTTACTAGAACAACTGAGGCAAAAAGGTATTGATATCGATACCTTATGAATACCCTTCTTCTCTCCTGCTACTCTGCTCGCTGCAACTTCGTCAGCTTCGGATCAATAATCTTGCGACCCTGTCCTGGAAACTTAATCGCCAGGCAAATCTTATTCCCCGCACCAAAAATATGCGTCACTTCCCCCGCGCCGTAAGCATTATGAACGGCAATATCCCCCACACTCCAGTCAAATTCGTGGGCTCCGCTACCTGGTTGAGCAGTCGCCTCCTTTTTCTTACGGGCATCACGAATCGGGGTTGTCATGCGCTGGGGTAACCCGATGCTGGCATTGGTGGTGATGTAATCCATCGGCAACTCTCCCAAGAACAGGGAAGGACTGGCCGGTTCACGGTTACCATACAGTCGTCGTTCGCGGGCATAGGAAATAAACAGTCGTTCCTTGGCACGAGTAATACCGACATAGCAGAGGCGGCGTTCTTCTTCCGTGGCTGCAGGATCTTCCAAAGAACGGAAGTTGGGAAAGAGTCCCTGTTCCAGACCAACGAGGAAAACAACTGGAAACTCCAAGCCCTTAGAGGAGTGCAGGGTCATTAGGGAAACCGTTCGCCCCCCTTCTTGAACATCATCTAAGTCAGAGGCGAGGGAGGCATTGGCCAGAAAGGCAATGAGCGAGTTGTCCTCATTTTCTTCTTCGAACTGGAGGATCGCGTTGTACAGCTCCTGCACGTTGCTGACCCGATCCAGGGCTTCATCAGTCCCTTCACGCTGCAGGTCTTCAATGTAACCAGAGTCTTCCAAGAGTTCCTGAACAATCTCGGAACCTTTAGCAGAGTCCAAGCGATCGCGATACTTTTTGATCAGTTCAGCAAAGGCCAGCACCCCTTTCGCCGATCGTCCCGCTAGGGTTTTTACCGATGTTGCATCGCTGATAATTTCCCACAGAGGAATGCCCCCCAGGGTTTGCGTCGCCTGATCCAGCTTATCCAGGGTGCCTTTGCCGACGCCGCGCCGGGGAACATTGATCACCCGCTTGATGCTGACGGTATCAGCCGGGTTCGCGATCGTTCGCAAATAGGCCAGCACGTCTTTAATTTCACGGCGATCGTAGAACCGGAGTCCTCCCACAACCTGATAAGGGATGCTGTAGCGGGTCAGTACCTCCTCAAAAGCACGCGATTGAGCATTGGTGCGGTAAAGAATGGCAAAATCACCCCAGGTCAGCTCGGGATTCTGGTATTCCAGGTTCCGCAACTGACCCACCACAAAATCGGCCTCATGATTTTCGTCATCAGCCCGATAACAGAAGATGGCTTCCCCTTCGCCGCGCGTGGGTCGCAGGACTTTATCAATGCGCTCCGTGTTGTTTTCAATAATGTGGTTAGCCACTTCCAGAATGTTGGAGGTGGAGCGGTAGTTTTCTTCCAGCTTTACCATCGTGCGGGTGTCATCATCCGGCAGTCCGTCGCCAAAGTCGTCCTGAAAGTTCATCAAAATGGTGAAGTCGGCAGCACGGAAGGAATAGATACTCTGGTCGGCATCTCCCACCACAAAAGTGGAGCGGTAGTTCCAATCATTGAAGCGTTGGATGTCTTCACCATTGGTCGTAAGCAGACGAATCAACTCGTATTGGGTGCGGTTGGTGTCCTGATACTCGTCTACCAAAATGTGGCGAAAGCGTTTGTGCCAGTAGCCTAGGACCGATTCATTCTGCTGGAAAAGCTTGACGGGAAGCAAAATCAGATCATCAAAATCCAGACTATTGTTCTCCGCCAGGGCTTTTTCGTAGCGGCGGTAAACATCGGCAATCATCCGCCCCCGATAGTTGGGCTGGTCGCGTTCAAATTCGTCCGGGTTGAAGTTCTGGTTCTTCGCGTTGCTGATGGCATACCGCACCGAGCGCGGGTTGAATTTCTTGTCGTCCAGGTTCAGGTCTTTGGTGACGATGGTTTTGACCAAACTCTGGGCATCAGACTCGTCAAAAATGGAGAAGGTCTTTTTCCAGGTGTAGCCTTCTGGATGCTGGTATTTCTCAATATCGAATCGCAAAATCCGAGAGCATAGGGCATGGAAGGTGCCGATCCATAGGTGCTTGGTAACGGTTTTGTATACCTGCGATCGGAGCTTCGTCTGCTCGTACTCTGGCAGCGCGGACAGCCGCTTACCTTGTTTGGCCTGGGCTTCCTGTTCGGCAAACAGCACCTCAATCCGCTCTTTCATCTCTTTGGCAGCTTTGTTGGTGAAGGTCACCGCCAGGATGTTGTCGGGGTCTACCCGGTGGTTGAGCACCAGGTTGGCGATGCGGAAGGTAAGGGCACGGGTCTTGCCAGAACCGGCTCCGGCAATGACCAGGAGTGGACCACAGAAGTGTTCGACGGCACGGCGTTGGGAGGTGTTGAGTTGGGCGAGAAAGTCGGTGGAAGCCGTCATAGACAAGGGGCAGGTGGGTGGCAAATATCCCTTAGTATGACATTCCTGTCAGAACTGGCTCCGCTCACCGTTCTGATTTAACAAAGCTTTCCGTAGCTGGACTATCATTCCAGCCCTCCCCATTCCCCGTCTTCCCTCATTCCCCGTCTCCGATTGGGAATACCTGAGCAGCTCCGCCACTGGCTAATTGCGATGGCGGCGGAGCCACTGGGAGATGCTCGAGGCGGAGTCTGGAAGCGAGGATGGCACCAACACCACACTCACAATTCCAATCGATCTTGTTCCCACCTAAATCGTCCCTTGAACAATCGGGTCTCCTATTGGCTCCAAAGACGACGACGCGGAGTCAGCAGTGACAAAGATTCCCGTGGTCTTGACACCCTCCGGCGGTTGTTCTGGAGGCAGAAGTCTGATGACCGTCGATCCTTCCGATTCTGGCCGGAACTCGCCACAAAAGATAAACTCGCCAGTTTCTAACAACAGCCACAGACGATAAACCTGATCAGGCGGTAACAGCGGCAAACCACTTAAGGAAACGATGACCTCTTGCCAGTTACCCACAGTAAAGAGGAGGGTGCCCGCAGCCGGAACGCCTTCCCCTTCAAGAGCGATCAAACGACTTTGGGGATTTTGCATCAAGGCAGCGACGTGCTCGGCTTCAGGCGTTTGAGCCAACCTTAGCCGCGATCGCAACCGCACGTTATCCACCCCCAATAGGACTGCGACCAGTCCTGCAGCGGTCACTAATAAAATAGGCCAACGCCATCGCTTTTGAGACAATGATGGCGGAGCTGATTCAACCCTATGAGTCGTCAAGACCTGATCCCGTAAGCTTGGCGATGGTGGCGTTTTCGCGATCGCGGGCGGCACAAGCTGTAGGCTGTCGAGCAAGGCATTAACCTCACGCGCAAACGCCGAATGGGTTTCTAGCAACTGCTCAGCGCGCATCTGTTCCTCTGCGTCTAAATCGCCAAGCACATACCCCGCGGCCAACGTAATTTCTTCATCGGTAAGCGATCGCGCCATCTTTCCTTCTTTACCTGTAGCTAAATCAATTTTTTCATGGGTACGTGCTTTAAAGGCAGTGCTCTACCATCAGCCAATGGCATCTTGCAAAAGTCTTCTGAGCTTGATCAATCCCGGTCAAGCACTGGTTTCAAAGGTTTTCAATGCACCAACCTAAGAACTAGTACGGTTCTAATTCCGGGTCAGAGAAGAAATTAGCTTAAATAATCTTCGCGAATGTTTTTTCTTCCTAAACGCTTGGAAAATCAAGATTGTTCTTTTTGCTTTGATCGCTTCTCAAAATACTGCTGGTGTTCTTCGGTCGCTAACCAGTAAGCAGTAGCGGGTTCGATTTGAGTGACAATGTACTTAGGGTAGCGCTCAGACAAATCGAGAGCAGTTTTGGCATCGTGTGCGATCGTCTTTTGTTCGAGCGTGTGACAGAAAATCACAGAGCGATATTGTTCACCACGATCAGCGCCTTGACGATTGAGGCTAGTAGGGTCATGAATATCCCAAAATACATTGAGTAATGCTTCATAGCTGATTTGCTCAGGGTCGTACTCTACTTGGACAACCTCTGCATGTCCGGTAACGCGTGAAAGCACATCCAAGTAGCAGGGGTTTTCAAAATGTCCCCCCATATAGCCAACCGATGTATTAACGACCCCAGGTACTTGACGAAAAGCATGTTCGACATTCCAAAAGCAACCCGCTCCAAAAGTCGCTAATTGAGTATTCATGTTACCCATCGCAGGCAATGTGTCGTTTAAATTACAAGTTTCCTAGCCCCCCATCTTAGGATGAATTGACTCAAACCGTAAAATCAGCTTGCCAGGACTTGTCGTTCCCGAAAACTCCTGGCAAGCTGATAGCCATTGGATTGTTAAGGATGTGTCGTGGCTTCAGATGGGTTTCGTCGTGAGCTGCAGCGAGAGGCTCAGCGTTGGCGGGAGCAGGGACTGATTTCACCGGATCAGTTTCAAAACCTAGCTCAGCAGTACCAGTTTGAAGCGTTGGATATAGCTGCCCGCGATCGCTTCATCATGATTTTGCTGGGGCTGGGAAGCCTGTTGGTTGGCATTGGAGCCATCACCTTCGCCGTTGCTAACTGGCAAGCGTTGTCGCAAACGCTTAAAGCTGGGGGATTGTTCATCGCTATGATGATCGCCAACCTGGGTGGATTTGCCTTAATTAGTCCTGGGTTACCGCATCAGCGCTGGCAACGCATTGGTCAAGCATTATTGCTGTTGGGTGCACTGCTATTAGGGGCAAACCTGGCTTTGATGGGTCAAATCATACCTATCAGCAGCACTCGCTATGAGTTTTGTGCCGTTTGGGCCTTAGGGGTATTGGCCATGGCCTATGGTGTACGCCTGACTTTTCTAGGAATGTTGGCGCTGCTGCTCTTAGGGGTCGGTTACTGGAGCAGTCTGTGGGATATGGAATGGCTGCAAAATTCGCTGTTCGGCATCTGGACCCTGCAACTAATGCCGCTCATCGTAACTGCCTTCTTTTTACCCTTGGCCTACTACTGCCAATCGCAAGTTTTGTTCGCCCTCAGCGCTATAGCCACGGTTTCTTCCCTACTGGTGCTGACGCTGGATGTTGGCAGTGCCTTACCCGCTTGGCTCGAAGCCTTGGTGCTCATTTTGCCCTACGCTTTGCTGTGGGCGTATGATGACACCCTATGGATGGTGATTCGCACTTTCATTCAGAAAAATGTCTACCTGCGTGAGATAACCGCTTACGGACGCTTGCCATTCGCCTCTGAGCTACCTACTGAGGTAAATGAGACTGCCATAAATGACTATGAGACTTCTGTAACCGAAATTTCTGACCGTCCCTTTCAACCCGTTGCTCGGGGGCTGATGGCATTTGGGTTGAGTGTATTCTATTGGGTATTTTCTTTTCACGATGCGTGGACAGCCTCGGTTAACCGTGGATTTCCCGACAGTCTCTGGCCCTGGCGGGATACCTGGTTAATGCTTCTAACGTTGCTAATTTTGGGTGCTTGGACGGTGTTGTCGTGGGGTTATTTAGGATGGCGACAACAGCAACGGGTGTGGCGGTTAGATGCGCTGAGCATAAAGGTGCTTGCATTCTTATTAGTAACCGCTGCTATTTTCTTTGGGGCATCGGTTGTGGGACCCATTTCCATTTTGGCCACAACTGTTTTTAATATCTTGCTGGCAGTGACATCTCTAGGCATGATGCGCGAAGGGTTGGGGGCTGGTGCCCGGGCACCTTTTTGGTGGGGACTGGTCATGTTAACGTTACAAATTCTGAGCCGCGTCCTTGAGTATGAAACAGGGTTGCTGGTCAAGTCGCTAGTGTTTGTCATCTGCGGGGTTGGCATCATTCTCATTGGACTCTGGTTTGAACGCTATGTGCGAACTTTGCGAGTCGATTCGGCATGACAGAAATAGATACGAAACCCACAAAATATAGGCAGCACCGATTTTGGGCGATCGCCCTGCCGCTGCTGCTCCAAACGGGGCTGATTTTTGTTGTGCCCCTACAGTCGGCCATCACTGCCAGAATGGGAACAACAGTCGTTCTGCAAACAAGGCCCGTCGATCCCTTCGATCCCTTTCGGGGCTATTACGTCACATTGCGATATGACATTTCCCAACGAGGCGTCTTGAGCAGGCTGGATAACTGGGACACGCTCAAAACCGATTTAACCTCAGCCCGCAAGACAGATTTTCTAGCACCAGGGAGATCCTTCTACGTTATTCTCGAAGCCCCTGAAAATAGCCAGAGAAGACCTGTACCCACTCCTTGGCGACCCATTGCTGTGTCACGCCAGCGCCCGCGCAATTTACCCGCTAATCAATTGGCTCTGAAAGGGCTGTATCGCAGCGATCGCGCGCTTTATGGCTTGGAACGATATTACCTCTCGGATGCCCAGCGTCTCGATTTGGAACAACAGATTCGCGACGCCCAAGCCGTCCAGGTATCTCCTCGGTTAAGGGTTGAGGTCCGCATCGGCCCCTTTGGTCGGGCCGTGCCGATCGCCCTCTGGATAGAAGATCAGCGCCTTGAATTTTGATCGCCCCCAGCGCGACATTACATAATGATCAAAATCACAAAAAAGTCACATTCTGCTGCTTCGATCAAACCTATAAAAGCTGTCAACCGACTCTAGCTAAGGTTAACGTGGAAATATCTGTAACAAAACTACCAGTCCAATACCACTAGTTGTGCTTGGCGCAAATGAGGCTACCATTTAGAGCCATCCTAGAGGTTCATCTTATGGCTCGTCTCGCTCCC
>JBCBTQ010000251.1:0-7552 GCA_039818605.1 Cyanobacteria bacterium J06639_14
CCGGAGCTTGCTCCTGTCTCCCATTTTTCGGGAGCGGAACTACGAGGTTAATAACAATTACCGATTTGTCCGGATGTGTATCCAGCGGGTACTCGGGCGAGATGTTTACGGCGATCGCGAAACAATGTCCTGGTCTATCGTCTTGGCGACGAAGGGCCTCAAGGGCTTTATTGACGATTTACTCAGCAGTGAAGAATATGTTGAGAATTTTGGGGACAATACGGTTCCCTATCAGCGGCGCCGGATTCTACCCCAGCGGGCTCAAGGTGACGTAACCTTCGCTCACATGCCTCGCTATACAGAGGATTACTTAGCCCAGCTCAAGTCTTTGGGCTATGACTTTGAAAGAACTGATACGCCCGGTATGTACTGGCAACCACCTGAGAAGTTGCGTCAAATTGGTGCCGTTATCACAATTGGAGGGGCTGCTTTCTTCGGACTCATAGCCGTAAGCGTTGTCCTATCTTGGTTTGGCTGGCTTCATATTTAGGGAAATGGGAATTAATTAATGTCCTGAGAATAGGCAGTTAATTAACATCCGAACACAGGGGTTTGGCAATGCCAAACCCCTGTTGCATATTGGTTTAGTGCGGGAATTGCCTATTCGGCTTGTAGCGTAATGGGCTGTCCGGGCTCGATGATGACAACTCGCTGGGCGGTCACGTTGCCTACAAGTACCCCGGCTGCTGCACCACCGAGGACTTCGGCAATGCTAACCCCATCGCCAAGGACAGCGCCAATCACGGCACCACCAGCGGCCCCAATCGCAGCATCGCCAGCGATTGAACCTGCCGACGTTTCACGTGGATCCTTCACGTCGTGTAAAACGTCTGAATTTGCTGAAAGTGGCGTTCTCAGCCCACCCGCTTGGACGTCTGTAGCAATATAGCGAAGCCCACCCTCTACAGGCTCCAAGCGACCCTCAATTACTGTACCCGTGGGCAAATTAATGCCATCGATAACGGTTGCGGTGTTGACCACCATCGGTAGCTCGTAGGCGTTATCCGGATTGAAATACAAGGTTTCATCAGTCTGTGTCACCACTTGGACAGAAGTGGTTTGTTTGACTTGGGTAATGGGTTCAGCAACGGCGACACCTGTCAACGTGAAGGGAAGGATAGGCGCTGCTAACAAGGGTAAGAACGTTATGTCCCTGATTTTCATCACGACCTCCTGCAGTCGATCGATTACGGTTGATCTCATGCAAATTCCAAATCGGCAATTAATGATTTGAAACTGATGATTAGATAATAGCCATAGACGCTGAGAATTACCGGAAGTTCACATGAGTTTTGAATTAGGCAACGGATTTTTCTGAGAAATCCGTTCCGAACAGGGTTGATTCGACTCTGCGATCGCTCGTCCTAGTGGGAGAATAAGTAACGTATTGAGATTTAGGACTTGGTAATGAAGCGTCCCCTACTCGTATTATGCCTGACCGTTCTTTTGTGGTTAGGACTGTCGCAGCCAAGTTGGGCTGCTATTCAGGAAGATATCGATCTTTTGCTGGATACCAAGAAGTGTCCCGTATGTATCTTGAATGAAACAGACTTGAGTGGGCTGGATCTCGCAGGTGCCAATCTCAAGATTGCAACGCTCTCGGGATCCAATTTAAGTGGAACCGATCTGAGTCATACCAATTTAATGCTGGCTTACTTAGAGAATGCGAACCTCAGCGGTGCCATTTTGGCAGGATCGCAAATGAATGGAGCCCAGTTGCCTAATGCGAATCTCTCAGGGGCAGACCTGACCAATGTAGAAATGACCCAGGCGAACCTGATCGATGCAGATTTGTCCAATGCCGATTTGCAAGGCGCTATTATGCTGGCAGTCAAACTAGGGGAGGCCAACCTCAAAGGTGCCAACCTGAAGGGCGCGAATCTCCGTGGGGTGAACCGCAGTATGGCTTTGTTCTGCAACACCACTATGCCCGATGGCGCGATCGAAAATCGAGATTGTGAATAGGTCAGGGATTGCCACCTGCCCCATGTATTCCACGATCTAAAGAGAGCATACCGGGACGGATTTACTACAGGATTTGCATGCGGAGAGGATCAAACACCCGAATCATCATTCAGAAATGAAGACGGATCCTCACGATATGCGTAGTATTTGTAACTTCCCTGTTAAATCGTCAGTCAAAATGATGGAGTTATGCTCAGACCGAATTTTTTCGCCCTCGCGTTAGCGTTTTCTGTGTCTACCACCCAGCCAGCCCTAACTCCCAGCGATAACCTGACCCTGCAAAATATTCCCCCGGTACCGATCACACTCGTGGATCAGGTCGATCGCTACACCCAATACCGCACAGCTTCTATCTCTAGCTGGCATCCCACTCGTCGGGAAATGCTGGTCTCGACGCGCTTTGGTGATACCTCCCAAGTGCATCGAGTGAGTCAGCCTTTGGGAGCCCGTTACCAACTCACCTTCTTTCCTGAAAGGGTTGCAGGGGCTAGCTATCAGCCCACAGAAGGGGACTATTTCATCTTTAGCAAAGATATTGGCGGCAACGAATTTAGCCAGACCTTTCGCTATGACGTGGACACCGGCGACGTAACGCTGCTTACCGATGGCACTTCCCGTAATAGTCGCGGTGTTTGGTCAACAACGGGCGATCGCATCGTCTACACCTCAACTCGCAACAACGGTAAAGACGCCAATCTATACCTGATGAATCCCCGCGATCCATCAACTGACCACCTGCTGGCCGAAGTCGAGGGTGGCGGTTGGTTTCCGACCGACTGGTCACCCGACGATCGCCGGATCGCCGTGATTGAATACCTCTCCATTAACGAAACCTATCTTTGGTTGTTCGATACTGAAACGGGAGAGCGCACTCAAATTACAGACAAACTGGGAGACGAACCGGTCTCCTACTTAGAGGCCATTTTTAGTCCCGATGGTAAAGGCTTGTATGTCGTCAGCGATCGCGATTCCGAGTTTCTGCGCCTCTCTTACCTCGATATTGCAACTCAGCAGCATACGGTCCTAACCGCCGATATTCCCTGGAATATCGAATACATTGCGCTCTCACCAGATGGCAACTTGCTAGCCTTCATTGCCAATGAAAATGGAGCCAGTGTCTTGCACCTGCTGGACCTCGCTACAGGCGAAGAGCAAACCCTGCCCGACTTACCCGTAGGACTCATGCGGGGACTCACCTGGCACCCTAACGGTCGTGACTTGGGCTTTACCCTGATGTCAGCCCGCTCTAATGCTGACGTGTACTCCCTGGATGTCCTTACTGGCGAGGTCCAGCGCTGGACCGAGAGCGAAACTGGGGGACTGAACACCGAAACCTTTGCCGAACCAGAACTCATCTCCTGGTCAAGCTTTGATGGTCGCACTATTACCGGCTTTCTCTATCGGCCCCCAGCCAAGTTCACGGGCAAACGTCCAGTTGCGGTCTACATTCATGGGGGTCCCGAGAGTCAATTTCGTCCCGCCTTCCTAGGACGCCTGAATTACTATCTGAACGAATTGGGCGTTGCCCTCATTTTCCCGAATGTACGCGGATCCTCTGGCTACGGCAAAACTTTCCTCAAACTCGATAACGGTTATCTACGGGAAGATTCCGTCAAGGATATTGGGGCACTGCTTGACTGGATTCCCACGCAAGCTGGCCTGGATAGCGATCGGATCCTGGTGACAGGTGCTAGCTATGGTGGCTACATGTCCCTGGCCGTAGCGACAGAGTACAGCGATCAGATCCGCGCCTCTATCAATGTGGTGGGCATCTCTAACTTCGTCACCTTCTTGGAAAATACTGAAGACTATCGTCGCGATCTCCGAAGAGCCGAGTATGGGGACGAACGCGACCCAGACATGCGGCAATTCCTGATGGATATTTCGCCCCTCACCAAAGCTGACAGCATCCAACAGCCAATGCTTGTGGTTCACGGTGCCAACGATCCCCGCGTCCCCCTCAGCGAAGCCGAGCAATTAGTAGACACGCTACAACAGCGCGACATCCCCGTCTGGTACCTGGTTGCCGATGATGAGGGGCACGGCTTTTCCAAAAAGCAGAACATCGACTACCAGTTCTACACGACAATTCTATTTATGAAGGAGTTTTTACTGGGAGAGGGGTAGAGGGTAGAAGGGTGGAGGGGTGGAAGGGTAGAAGAGTTATTGGTTGCTCGTTGTGGGTTATTTGTTGATGGTTGGGCGTTGGTTGTAAGTTGCGATGCGTGACGAACTCTGGACCTTAAGATGACCTTAACCCATAGACCCTAACAGCACATCAATTGGGTTACAGCCACCAAAACCCAAGCTGTGAGAGGAATATGCGTAATGCCCGCAATGTTGTGGGGGGTTCTGCTTGGAGGATTGCCAGGGCTTGCTCTAGGTGCGATCGCATTGCGGGTTGGGTTGTCTCCTGTAGTCGTGATGTGAGCCAAGCTATTGAGGCGCGGCGTCCCCGTCGGTGAAATGCCGATACCGCATATACACGAACCGTTTTGTTGGTGTCGCTTAAGAGTTGCTCAAGCCCCGCCGCTCCTTCAAAGCCATCCGTTCTATCAAAGAAATATGCCATGTAAACTCTGACCATTTCGTTAGGGCTGTCAACGCGTTTTGCTAAGGAGGCCAGACGAATGCCTTTTACAGCCTCAAGCGCATGGGCGATCGCGAAAAAGACGGGGGCGTTGGGTTCCTGTTCCAACGCTGCATTAAGTTCGGGAATGGTGTTTGCAACTTGCTGACCGCAGCGGAGGGCTTTGATTGCTGCCTCTCGCACTGCCGCATCCTCGTCCTTCAGATGCGCCAATATCAAAGGAGTCGAATCTTTTTTTAGGAGGAAGAGTCGCTCAACAGCGGCCGCACGGACTCCGGAATCGCTGTCTTTAGTCCCGGCCCTGAAGACAGCATGAGTGCGATCGGTGAGTGGTTGGTGGAAAGGAAGAGCTTGCAGGATTGCCACTCGATCCAAAGGAGACGTGCTTTGATCGAAGGCCTTGACTAGCTCTGTCTCGCTACTGCGGCGGATATGGTTGAACGATGCGACATTTACCCCTGCGGTTAATTCGTTGAGCCAGCGCTCGTACCAGTCCAGGAATGAACCGTCGGGCATAAAGTATGGGGGGCGATCGGTGTCCCCAACATAGAGCACGCGACCACGGGCTTCCCCTGTGATGACGAGGGTACACCAGGCTTGCTCGAAGCCTTCGACCAATGGGTCTTGGGGGCGGCGATCGGCGATGGGTAAGAGGCCGCGATAGGGCTCCCGATCGCCTAATAGATCAACGATATCGGTCTGACCATACGTGACATCTGGGGACCAGGGAAATGGTGTTGCCAGGTCGTGATCTGGGTGACTGGCTAGGGCTGCCCACTGTTTCAGCGGCAGGATTTTTCCGTAGGGGCCTGGTGCACCCTCGCCGATAGTGGCCAAAAATGCCCGGTAGTCTGGTGGCAGTTGGATGCTATGGGTCTGTTCAAAGGTTTGCAGATACGTTTCAGAAACGGGTGTGCCGAGTTGAAGCCGATGCTCTTCCACACCGTCCACATGACGGTATTGTCTCCAGCTACTGTGTCGGAGTGACTCAAGACGGTGGCGAATCTGAGCGATCTGATTGGATAGCGCGTCCGTCGGCATCATATCTTGTCTGGATCAATCCCAAGCTCTTTGAGTCGTTGAGCTAGGCGATCGGCACGTTCCTCCGCCGTCGAGATGACATTGCCAGTCTTATCAAACCAGCGCAACCACAGGCGTTCAATGCCTTGATACCCCCCTTGCCATACGCCCAAGCTAATGTTCCATTCAGGAATATCGACTCGTTGTTGGGAGAGATCCATTGCCTGATAATGTCCTCCCACTAAGTGAAAAGCCAGCCATCTGTGACAGCACACAACGCTGGCGTTCCTAAGATGGTATTTGGTGTGCTTGGCGTTGCGCTATCTGCATTAACAACCGCAGGGCATCATTAACAGCCTTATCATCGGGAAATGCTTGCGCGACATCGGGATCCAACAGCACTAAGTTCGTTCCTTTACGATATCGTTCGACGTATTTACCCCTAACTCCCCCTTCCATCTGAGCAAAGTCATACTCAGGGAGGAGTTCATCTGACATTTCATTTTCAAGTTCTTTCTTCATAAAATTTTCTCTCTCTGCGAGTAACTTTTCGAGCGCTAATAATTCGGACGATATCTTCTCGATCAGTATGTGCAACAATTAGCAACTGCTTGAGTCTAGATATACCAATGATAATGTAGCGACTTTCGTCAATTGAGTGTTTGGGGTCTGGCACCGTGAGCGATAGTGGATCATTGAAGACAGTTGCAGCCTCCTGAAAAGAAACATTGTGCTTCTCCAGGTTAGAAGCAGCTTTTTCTGGATTCCATTCAAAGTTCATATATTTAGGCAAATAGCTGCAGGTGATTGCGTATACCTAAACTTGGCTATGATGGGCTCGATTTAAGGATTTCCATACAAGCATAACGAGATTTAGGGAGTGTCTGACGGGCAGCGTAGGCTATCGATGACGGATTGTTTGCAGTTGATGCGAACTCTGAATGCTTTGCCCATGAGACAGCTTCAGTGGATCACAAACGCTAGGGCGAGAGGGGTAGAATCACCTGACAACGTTTGGGAAAATGCTGCTCAACGACATGGGATAAGAACTCCAGCATGGTTTTCAGTCGAAAGTATTGCGGCAAAACGCACCGTCCCCCGCGTTGAGTCCGACTAACGTGAATCCAAAGCAGGTAGATCTAGAGGTTACCAAGACAAAGGCTAAAGCGATGAATAGGAGGCGAGTATCGGTTTCTTTGTGGTCGAGCGAATGTGGCAGTGTTTTTTGATGCGGTAACTGGTTTCGACCAGATTCGGTTGGTCGTAGTAAGGAATCAAAGGCAGGTCGATGGCGAGATGCTGACGATGGTTGCTAATTTGACTTGAAAACTTCGCCTGCAGTATTTGATTGAGCTGTTGTTCGAGACTTGTGATATCGGCGCTGAGCTTACCGAGGTAATAGCAAACCCCACTACCACTCGGCACGCCGTCCAGTATCTGAGTCACATTTTCAAAACTATCACCGCGACTTGCAGCCTAAATCACCAACTCAAATAGGGTGCAGCGACTCACTTAACCATGAGTTTCGACGTCGAGGTGTTCGCTCAAGCAGTTGACGGCTACCGCCAGGGTTTATTCATCGGCGAGTGCGGGTTTAGCTGATAATGCAGAGGGGTGTAGGGGAATGACAACTTACTAAAACTGCCTTGAACCTACACCATTTTCTACAGACCTTGTGATCTACTGAGACTGAATCTCACCGATGAGATCATAAAATTTCTTATAATAATCTCTCACGCTTAGAAAGTCATTGTTATCCCAGGGAAGACCTAAAGCCATTTTAATTGCTGACGAACTCGAAGTAAACTTTGTTTGGCCTGTTGAAATCCCCTGAGCCATGATGTCATTAGGATCAAAACCTCTAGGGCCGCTATCAGAGTTGATATAGGTATGAACTAACCGGGTGCATCCCAGTCATGCAATGAGTAATAGTGCTTATTCCTAAATAAGCTCATCAGAGCTAGGGTTTGAGCAGTT
>JBCBTQ010000252.1:0-7459 GCA_039818605.1 Cyanobacteria bacterium J06639_14
CGCAAATCGACGAACTTCTTGGGGGTGAAACTTGAGGGGAGCATCTCGATCATCGCGCACTTCTGGATTAAGTCTGTTGGGATCAAAGGGGGGATTGAGAATTTTAGGATCGGTATTGGCATAGCGATAGACAGAAGCTCGTGATCGCTTGATTTGTCGCTGTACATCTTCAACTGCTAAATACGCATCCGGAGGCAGTTCATTGCCTAGCGGACTGGTGGGAATTTCAGAAGAGTCAGAAAAAGCGATCGTGTCTTGCATGGTCCTAGATGTGACTTCGCTTGTTGAGTCTACAGAGTCGATGCCAGAATCTCAAGACGAAAAGAAAATTCGGAATTCGGAGGTTAGAATTCCAAATTTATTCCTCCAGCTCACTCCTCCAACTCATTCGGAACTTTGCCCCAGTCAGTTAAAAGTCCGTCTGTCCAAAACCAGTTGTTCCAGGTTGCTTCTGAATTATTGATAATTTGAAGCTGCTCTGGTGACATGCTGCCATCGGGGTCGAGGGTTTGCAGGCGCTGGTAATAATCGCGGGCGATCGCACGTTCTCGATCAACCTCGTTTTGTAGTAAGTTGCGTTCCTCTGTGGTCAGTTCGGCGGCGAATTCATCTTCTGCCAGGTTCTCAACATTGATATTGGCCAATTTTGTATGGGCCATTGCCAGTCCGGCATAGGCGTGTAGAATCACTGGCTCTGTCGTCGACGAAGCGGCTGGATCGGCTTGGCGTTGACGTTGGTCTTCATAGAGGCTCTCAGCGGCTTCCCAACTCTCGATAGCGCCGTCCCAGTCGCCAGTGGCATAGTGGGCAAACCCTTGAGCGATGCGTCCCTTCATGAAGGTATTGTCTACCGCTTCCCAAGCATCTTGAGCTTGAGCTGCCAGACTCCGCTGCTGTGCTAAGCGATCTGGGGAAAGGGCATCTTCCCCTAATAGGGCAATACTTTGCCAAATAATACGGCCTCGAATGTAGGCTAAATCTGGCTGTTGGGGATCGGAAATTAAGGGGAGAATCGCATCCGTTGCCGCATTGGGTGTTGTGTTGCCAATGAGTTCTTGGATTAAGGCCCGTTCAAAATCTTCCCGAGCATCACCATAGCGACCTTGCTCAATGGCTTGCTCTGCTTGTCTGATCAAAACATCGACATCGAGGGCTCCAGCAGCAGTGATGGAAGCGCTGGACGGTTCATTTTCAGGCGCAGGTGGTGATTCCGAAAGACTATTCGCCCAGCGTAAAGCTAATGCTCCCAGGCCAAAAACGGCAACCAGACCGACTAATCCCAGGGCGAACCAAATCAGCAGTGACTGTTCTGATGTCTGTTGTGATTGGGGTGAGGCGAATCGTTGTGTCTGGGAGGGCTGATTATGGGGGCGATCACCGTTTTGGGAGGGCGGTGACTGCGGATCTGCTAACAGAGCCGAAGCTGCTGCTGTGTCCTCCTTCAGAGGCACTTCCGGTAGGGTGTCGTAAATGGCCATTCGGGCTCGCTCAGAATTGTTGTCAACCAGAACTTCTTCCTGTGCGGCTGGCATGGGGGGATCTTCAGAAGTTTTGGATGTTTCTGAGAGTTTCCTGACAAAATTTGCGACTACTTCATCTTCATCTTCGACTGGCGAGGAGCTTTCTAGTTGTTTCAGAATGTCGACTGTGCCGTTCTCCGAAGGGAGTTCTTGCGGGAGGGTTTCTGTGGGTATGGAAGGCGGTGTTTCTGAAGCGTCTGAAGCGGCAGAAACAGGAGCCTTGGGTCCGAGTTGGGCTTCCTCGTCATTTACTTGAGCTTCCTCGTAATCGTCGCTAGTCAGGTAGCCATCAAAATCTGGCTGCAGATAGAGAATCGGTAAGGCCCAATAGTATTGGTCGGAACCAAATGCTGAGATAAGTCCTTGGCGAGTCCGGCTGAGACTTAAGTCGATAGGGTAGCCTTTGCGGAGATTTTTATAGAACAACTGCGTAAAGGCGATCGCTACCTCATCCGGGATCCGCTCGGCCATGGCAATAACTCCAGGCACCCCCCGATTGACCAAAGCCTGCACTAAATTTTGCTGCCGCCAGTCCATTTCGACATCATCGCCTGCCGTATGGCCGCTACGACAAGAGTTAAATACGGTCAGAACCACATGATTGTTTACCAGTAGACCCGCTAGATCATCGCCCGAAAGTCTTTCGGTTAAGCCCGTCTGACGATTCACGAGGGACAAGTCACCCCCACTGTCGCCAAAGTCACTATGTCCGGCATAGTGTAAAACTTGGTAATTGCCTTGCTCTAGTGCCTGAGCTAACGTGCTGCGATCAGGCTGCTTCAGTACCTCGATCTTCACCGGAAGGGTGGCCTCGTTTTCCGCGTCTAGCAGTTCTCGAATATGTTCCGCTTCTTTGGCTAGTTCCAGATAATCCTGATCGCCGGGACTGGCAATCACCATTAATACCCGCAGAAAATCGTTATTCCCTAGAAAGCTGCTGGCGTCTAAAGTTTGGCCGACCAAAAAATTGGCTGCATAGCGAGTAAATGTTAGGTCAGATCGTGTGGTTAAGGGATGGCCATCGTGATGTAGTACTTCCCAAGGGAGGCGCTGCAGGCGACTTTCCTTTAACCCTAACCGTAAGCGCAGCATCTCTTCACGATTTTGGGCAATGCCCTGAGCCCGTAACCAACTTTCACGAATTGCCCCTTCGTGGAAAAGGGCGTCGTAAAGGATTTTTCCGAGTTTGTGTAGCCCTAGAGCTGTATTGCCCACCTCGGCTTGACCTTTCAATAACCCCATGATGGGATCGTCCATGGCTGGTTGGGCTAACTGCAGCCAGTTTTCCACCGGCCACTCTACTTGTGTTTCCGCAACAGGTACACCTGCTGCCGTATCTTCTGTGCGGATAAGGTAGCGATCGCTGCCGAGGGATGTGATTGATAGATGAAATTCTTGAGTCACAACTGGGGACTAAACAATAAAGGTAGAAACAACAAACAGACCTTGAACAGTGACGGATGGCAACAGGGTGTCCTTCCAGGGTAGATCAGGGCGATGGAAATCGTTCAGTCGCTTTCCCTTTGAAGGTACTTTAAACATGAAGCAGGGGCGTGTTGTCCCTGTTGAAAATTGACGCAGAAGTAATCCCTCAGGTGTCTTGTTGGAATCTATGGTGCTCAAGGCAGTTTTTTTAGAATTCAGTGGTGTCCTGATTAAAGACACCGACCTGCAAAGGCGTTTGATTGATGAGATTCTGATTGCGGAGAATCTGCGACCAGACCCGACGGAGTTTGCTCAAGTCTGCTTTGGCCGCAGCGATCGCCCCTGCTTGAATCAGCTCCTGACGCGTCGAGGGCGGGTGATCTCGAAAAAGTCCTTAGACAAGCTGCTACAGAAAAAGTCCGAAGCTTATATTCAAGCGCTATCAGTAAGAAAGAGGTTGCCGCTTTATCCAGGACTACAAGATTTTCTGTACCAGCTTAGGACCGCTGCGCTACCAGTCGGGCTTGTGACAGGCGCTGGGAATGTTGAGGTCGATTGGGTTTTAGCTAAGGCGAATCTGGCCACTCACTTCGCGGTTAAGGTGACGGGAGACGAAATCGCGATCGATGAAGATAAGCCTGCTACGACGGTTTACGAATTGGCGATCGCTCGACTGAATGAGCATTTTCCTGGCCTGGAAGTTACCCCTGAAGAGTGTTTGGCAGTTGAAGCCTCTTTTGTCGGTATTGCTGCTGCTAAAAAGGCCCATATTCCTGTTGTTGGGGTCGCCCATTTGTACCCATACCGCATGATACAGCGGCGAGCCATCTGGGCCGTCGATTATTTAAACGAAATAACTCTGGATTGGGTACGGCAACGCTATGAACCCAAGCCTTCAGTTATCAAGAGCTAATACTCATTCATGATTTTGGATTTTGGATTTTGGGTTTTGGATTGAAGCAGACCGAATGGCAATACATTCAGCGAGAAAGAAATTGACCGGCATCCCCTCAGCGCCCCTGGCTTCGGATAGGATGCCAACAAAGTAACTACCGCAGTTCTTTTCCTACATCTTCTGATGCCTGAGGGTAGCCGTTGACTCCCCCTAACCGTTGACGCACGTTGTCAATGGCGGCGTTGAGTTGGGCAATTTTGTCTTCTAGCCCCCGTCGGGCAACTTCCATTTCTTCCTCGGAAGGTCCTAGCGCATCAGTCTCGCGGTTTTCCGAATCTTCAAGACGCAGAGTCTCTTCATCAGACCGGTCTTCTACTATGCGTGAGGCGACAACCGCTCCTACAACACCGCCAATGACTCCGCCGAACAGAGTACCCAGTAAGAAACCGCTGCCAAAGTTGTCTTGTTGACTCATAGTGAATAATGAAACGGATCCAAACGAACTGCTAACAGTCAATGCTTTCTATTGTGGCATTGTCGCTGATTACGGACGCTTTACTGCCTTTAAATAAAAAAAACTGGTGAATTGACAGATCCCTACATGACTTAGGTGCCAAAGGTGCGATCGCCCGCATCGCCTAGACCCGGCACAATGAAGCCTTTGTCATTCAAGCCTTCATCAATCGCCGCCGCATAAATTTGCAGGGTCGGATAAGCCTCGGCCAGTTTCTGCAAAGCTTGGGGAGACGTGACTATTGAGATAATGCGTACCATTTCGGGGTTGACACCACGGGATGTAAGTTCCTCCATGGCAGCCATCATCGTACCTCCAGTTGCGAGCATTGGTTCACTAATGAGGACTCTGACCTCGGGTGAAATCGCTTCTGGAAGTTTATTGAGGTAGCAAGTGGCCTGCAAAGTTTCTTCATCCCGCGCAAATCCTACGTGATAGACCGAAGCCAGCGGTAATACGGACTGAGCCCCCTCCATTAACGCCAGTCCTGCTCGCAAAATTGGCATGATAATGGTTGGGACTTGGGGATTGATAAAGGTTGCTGGACAAGGCGCTAAGGGTGTCTCGACAGTGGTTTCTAGCAGTGGCAACCATTCCTTAGCGGCTTCATAGGTTAACCAGCGGCCTAATTCGGTCATCGCTGTTCGAAACAGCGCGGATGGAGTGTTTACGTCACGGGCGACTCCGAGCCAGTGGTGGATTAACGGATGGGGGGGCACAAAAACACGCAATTGGGGAGCCATAGTCACTTGCGGCGCAAATATCTGAATCATCATACTCCGTCAGGTAGAAATTTATGTGATGGAATCTTCAGGTGCAGCGATTCCGGGAATTCGGATTACTCTACTCTGCGAGAATGGCAAGGGCGAATGATTAAGGACAAAGCTCTATGGCCTTCGGGATAGGGTAGGGTTTGATCGGTGTCGTAGAGTTTATCGATGTCTGACATAACGTACCGCTGGCCGGATGGCAGTCACTTCGATGCCATTGTGATTGGGGCTGGTATGGGGGGCCTAGTGACGGCGACTCAGCTAGCAGCTCAGGGATTTCATCCCTTGGTGCTGGAACGGTATCTGATTCCGGGGGGGAGTGCGGGCTACTTTGAGCGCGATGGTTATCGCTTTGATGTCGGCGCGTCCATGATTTTTGGATTTGGCCAACAAGGAACTACCAATCTTCTGACAAGGGCACTGGCCACTGTTGGTAAACAGATGGAGACGATACCTGATCCCGTCCAGGTTCACTATCGACTGCCAGGACACTTGAATATTCGGGTTCACCGTGACTACCAGGCGTTCCTGACCGAACTGGGCGATCGCTTTCCCGAGGAACGTCACGGCATCCGCCGTTTCTATGATGCTTGCTGGAATGTCTTTAATTGCCTGAACACTATTGAGCTATTGTCCTTGGAGGAACCCCGGTACGTGGCACGGGTATTTGGGCAGCATCCGTTGGCGTGTTTAGGCTTAGCGCGACGACTTCCGGCTAATGTCGGCAACTTAGCGCGACGGTACTTAAAAGATCCAGAACTACTGCATTTTATCGATATGGAGTGCTATTGCTGGTCAGTTGTTCCAGCTGCAAAAACACCCCTGATCAATGCTGGGATGGTGTTTAGCGATCGCCACTACGGTGGGGTTAACTATCCCAAAGGCGGGGTTGGTCGGATTGCTCAAGCGTTGGCAGAAGGGCTGGTGGAAACAGGGGGATATCTGCAATATCGCTCACGGGTTAAGCGCATTGTGATGCAGCAGGGACGTGCGATTGGCGTGGAGCTAGCAACCGGGGAACATTACACGGCTGATCGCATCATTTCCAACGCGACTCGCTGGGACACTTTCAACACACTTCTGGAGCAAGGGGCATTGCCGGTGGCGGAGAAGCGATGGCAATCTCGTTACAGGAAAGCGCCTAGCTTTCTCAGCCTACATCTTGGGGTTCATGCTAGTGCAATTCCCCCGCAAACAGACTGCCATCAAATTTTGTTGGACGATTGGGCTGATCTAGAAGCTGCGGGTGGTACCCTGTTTGTTTCGATTCCCACATTGCTGGATCCAAGCTTAGCTCCCTGCGATCGCCATATCATCCATGCCTTTACGCCCAGTTGGTTATCGGATTGGCAAGGCTTATCTTCTCAGCAGTATGTGGAACAAAAGCAAACCCTGGCCCAGCAGCTAATTCAACGTCTGGAGCGGATTTTTCCAGGGCTGAGTGCTGCGATCGACCATTGTTCTATTGGGACACCCCGAACACATCGGCGCTTTTTGGGACGGAGCGATGGCACGTATGGCCCCATGCCAAGCTATAAACTGCGGGGACTTTTGGGTATGCCTTTTAACCGCACGTCTATTCCCGGTTTATATTGCGTGGGCGATAGCACGTTTCCGGGACAAGGGTTGAACGCAGTCGCCTTTTCTGGGTTTGCCTGCGCCCATCGCCTTGCTGCCGATTTGCGGCAGCGTTCCTGAACGATAGGGCCAGATTGTGACCAACCTAAAGTGAGAAATTCGGGTTAGGGCAAAAGGCAAAAGACAGAGGGTAAAAGGCAGAGGGCAAAACGCAGAATTGGGAGCGACATGCTTCTGGCAGATTAACTGGCTGCAGGTTAATGCACCATAACCGTTTGTTAACAGACCGATAGACGCATTTACGTACACTATTCACAGAAGAATACGGTCAGAAATTTCGCGCGTCTATTGGTATTTCCCATAGTCTTCAGAACTCAGAGTGCTGGGCGTTTCTGGGAGCGCTTCTACATTGCTGACATTTGGGGTTATTCTCCCTTTGTGACTTATGCCGAAGTTTATTGTGTATGCCTGTCCGGTTGGCGAACTCGCTAATCAGCTAGACGTTTATTTTGAAAAAAGTCGTTTGGCTTGTGGTCCTAATAGCGCCCATAACTATATGCCTCATTGCACTCTGACAGGATTTTTTGATGAGCAAGTGAGTGCAGCTCCACACTACCGACAAAAGCTAGAACGATCTTACAAACGCTGGCAGCGATCGCAGCCACATCCAGTAATTGATGTTAAAGACCTTTCCTTTCGTCCTGATTGGCATGGCCTCGTACTCGATTCTGTCTGGCTTAAAAAGGTCATCCACGAC
>JBCBTQ010000253.1:0-7447 GCA_039818605.1 Cyanobacteria bacterium J06639_14
CATGGTAAGGGTTAAGTATGAAGCTACTAATGTGTGAATATTTAACCCTTACCATGTTTTCAGCAGCAGCTATCCATTTGCAATGCTAGACTCGGCCGCTAAAAGGACACGTAATTGGGACTCACGTAGTTACATCCTTTTGCCTCAGGAAAACTCCAGTCACCAAACCCAATGCGGTTTACTTGATTGGGAGTCTTGTCAATAGGGAGCTTTAATTGTCTAGAGTTCGTCATTAATGATTTGTATGACATTGTCTGTCTGCCATGCGTATGATATCTTCGCTGGTTAATGGCTCAAACATCAGGAAGCAATGAAAGTTCTCCATTTAAGTACTTGGAAAGAGGTTTGCGGTATCGCTGAATACACTAAGAATCTCGTTCAGGCACTGAATGGGCTAGGAATTGAGAATGAAGTTTTCCCCATCCGGAGACGTGACATGCGCTATATGTCACTGGAAGAAATGGAGGCTCATTTCACATTTTTCTGTGATCAGGCACAGGGCTTTGATGTAGTTCATATTCAGCACGAGCATGGATTTTTCTGCGGCCCACACCCTTTCCATAACGCCATCCCTTTCTTTGGCAGGATTTTATCTCGCCTAGAAAAAAATCGTGGCCAGCGCATTATCGTAACCTTTCACACCGAGCCAGTCCTAGCAGACCCTAATTACATCCGCGGGCTGCCTTTGAAAGACAAACTGTTGGAACGGACTAAGGCCGCTTATTTAACCTGGAAGTGGCATCGCCATATCGGTCGCCACTTCCAAAAAAAAAGCCGGCAGCAATTTCAGGGAATTGTGCATTCCAAGCAGAGTCGTCTCAAGATGTTAGAGAGCGGCTTCGCCCCAGAACGGCTATCTGTTATTGAGCATGGTTTTCCTGTCAGAAAACGTCTTCAACACTCTACTGAGGCCCAGACAGACGCTAAACGAGCATTGGGGATCCCTGAGCATGCTGCAGTGATGTCAATTTTTGGCTTTGTGTCGACTTACAAGGGGTACGATGTCGCTATCCGGGCCTTGGCTAGGCTTCCGGAACACTGCTATCTAATTATTGCGGGCGGGCCGCATCCTGAAGCAGACCCTGGCGAGAAGACGATTCAGGATGTGTTGGCACTGATCGAACACTTGGAGGAAGAGGAAGAGTTCGAGATTTCTCACCGTATTCTGGTGACGGGCTTCGTCCCCTTTGAGATGTTGGATACCATTCACATGGCTACTGACATTTGTCTCGCCCCTTATTTACCATCAACTATCTCGGCCTCAGGAGCACTTTCCTGGGCGCTTTCTTCTGGTAAACCTACCATTGCGAGTAAGATTTCGGCCTTTCGGGAACTCAACGAAACCGCTCAGTGTCTTCTGATGTTCCAACCCGTAGCACCGTTGGAACTAGCTTGGCAGATTCTGAATCTGTTAGAGGATGAAAATCTCCAACACGAACTCGTCGAACGGGCAGCGGCCTACGTGGAAAAATACTCCTGGGACGCGATCGCTCGACGCGTTAGTTACCTATACAAACCAGAGTAAGCAGGGTGCCGATCGCCAGAAGTATCGTCAAGTATGGCGGCACTGCCGTTGGAACTTCTTGTCAATCAGATGCACTACCCTCCTGCTAGCCTTTCGTCAGACCCCAACCAATGAGTAGTCATCGGCTATTTTTTATCCATATTCCCAAAACTGCCGGTACGACCTTCAATGCGTTTCTCGAGCAGCAGTATGATTTAGGCGCAATTATCCCGCCTGGATTCTTTGGCAAACATGAAGTTTACGTTCGACCAGAAGATATTGAGGCGCATCGTGATCAGCTCAAGCAGTTCGCTTTATTGCGGGGACATTTTGGCTACAAGATTTACCAAGCAATGGCTCCGGAATTCATCACGCTAACGGTGCTGCGCCATCCCTTGGAACGAGTTGTCTCCCTCTACAATGACTGGCGGACCAAGTCAGAAGAGAACCTGGAAAATGCCCCCGAACTTGAAAAGAGCCTAGCAATGCTGGCGCAACACCTGTCCTTGCCAGATTTTTTGCAAGCATCCCATGCGCAACTGCCGCATTGGTTTCACAATGGTCAGGCGCGTTTGCTGGCCCAAGACTTTAGTTGTGAATTAGAGGATGCCGAACTGCAACGGTTAGCCCTGGAACATCTGGATGCAATTGACTATGTCGGCATCACCGAAGCGTTTGACCTGTTTCTTTGGGTTCTGTGTGAACGGTTTGGCTGGTACCGTCCGGTTCAGCTTCAAGCCCTTAACAAAGCTCGCCATTCGCTGCGAGTAGAAGATCTGGATGAAGCTGCTCGGGCGATCGTAGCTGAGAAAAATGCTGTGGATTGGGCTTTGTACCATCGGGCTCAAAAACGCGCCCTAACAACAGCTAATCAAGCTCTGCAAGCTCCCTGCCACAGCAAATGGCATCTCGATCGTCGCGACCAGGTTGCCACCGTAATTACCATGGCGGATGCCTTGCCAGGCAGAGGATGGCACGTACGCGAGGGGGTTCCCAGCGATCGCCTCTGGCGCTGGACTGGCCCCACATTGGAAACAAGCCTTTTCATACGCCTTGATCGCCGACGCTATCGGCTGTCGATACGAGTCATTAGCGTCATTGATGCCAGTATTTTGTATCAAAGCGAGATTCGGGTAAACGGCACAACGATCGCTACCACCATTCAGAACGATGCTGGCGACTTTCTCCTAGAAGGTGATATTCCTAAAAAGCTCATCAGCGATCGGGTTCCTACAAAGTTAGCCATTGTCGTACCCCGAACGATGGCACCAACCGATGTTGACCCTGACGCCACCGATTCCCGTCAGAAAGGCTTGGCTATTCAAGAAATTTCACTCCAACCAACAAGTCGAAAACTTTGGTCAGTCACTGACTGGCAGTAGCCAATGAAGTTGGGCAAAATCTTCTGCTAATTGCTTTAACTGGTGGGGCAGCTCCATTGCAATACCATTCGGTAAAGGACAAGCGTAAATCCTGCCGCCTGATTTCTGCCGCCTGATTCCTACTCTTGACTTCTGATTCCTAGATATTTCCGCCACCAAAATTCCCTGACTTAAGTGACTGCTCTATGGGGCATATCTTGATACTATTTGGGAGAGTTATCTACCAACTTTTCACTGTGAAACCATTATGCTTTCCAGTACTCATAACTTTATCTTTATCCATCGGGGAAAAAGCGCGGGCAATTCCATTAGTCAGGCTCTATTGCCCTACGTTGATGACGAAATCTTGCTCGATTACAAATATCAAGATGGCTTGAATACTTTCAATACCCGTAACACTCGATACGGTTTACGAAAACATGCAGGGTTATTGGAATACAAGCAAGCCCTTCCGCCTGATTTCTACGCCCAAGCCTTCAAGTTTTCCTTAATTCGGAATCCCTTTGAGCGGTTGATCTCGGTATACTACTCACCTAACCGAGTAGCACTTGACAATATTGACCTTAACTCATTCGATCGCCAAGACTTTTTACGGATTGTGCGCGAAGAGCGTACGTTTCGAGAATATGTTTGTACCGACGATCGCAGTGGGCTTTTAGATGAAATTGACTTTGTTGTACGCTACGAATTTTTGCAGTACGACTTCAAAAGTCTCTGTGAAAAACTAGGACTGCCCAACATATCTTTAGGGCGATACAACGTCTCCCATCGGAAACGAGACTATCGAGCATATTACGATCAAACCCTCATTGATGCGGTGAGTGAACGCTTCCATGAGGAAATCGAAACATTCGGCTACACATTCAAATCAACCAACCTTACTCGAAAGAGTTGGAATGTGAGTTGGCTCCGGCGACCTAAACCCGCTACTAAAGTCACTAAAAAGGTGTGATTGTATACGATGACGGTCCTTGCTATTCCTCATGATCAAAAATAAATGCTCAGGGTGACATGCTAAAGTTTGAGGCGGTAGGTACTACGTCAAAAGCTTAGGCAGAGCCATTTATGGGCAGGTGTTCATAGTAGAAGTGAGGCGGTGAGTGTGAGTCAACCCAAGATCCCAGTGCTTGATTTAAAGCCTCAATATCAGGCAATTC
The DNA here is from genome assembly GCA_039818605.1 of Cyanobacteria bacterium J06639_14. Classification (GTDB taxonomy): domain Bacteria; phylum Cyanobacteriota; class Cyanobacteriia; order Phormidesmidales; family Phormidesmidaceae; genus SIO1E4. The sequence goes on from JBCBTQ010000253.1 coordinate 4,044, forward strand.
GAGATGAAATTCAGGCCGCTATCAACCGTGTTCTAGAATCGGGTCAATTTATTTTAGGAGCCGAAGTTGGGCAGTTTGAAGCCGCTGCAGCTCAGTATTTAGGAGTGAAACATGCGATCGGTGTAAACTCGGGCACAGATGCCCTCATGATTGGCTTACGGGCTTTAGGCATTGGTCCTGGAGATGAAGTCATCACAACGCCTTTCAGCTTTTTTGCGACCGCCGAATCGATCAGCAACGTGGGGGCAACGCCCGTCTTTGCCGACATTGATGCAGCTTCTTTCAATATCGATCCCAACCAGATCAAAGCTTGCATCACAGACAAAACAAAAGCCATCATGCCGGTCCATCTCTACGGCAATCCGGCTGCCATGGCCCAGATTCTGGATATCGCTGAGGAGCACGCGCTCAAGGTAATCGAAGATTGTGCCCAAGCTTTTGGTGCATCCTATAAGGGCGATTGTGTTGACTGTACAGGTATCTGCCAAGATGCTACGCGCGATCGCCTCTTAGGCAAACGGGTTAGCAGCATTGGCGATGTGGGTGCCTTCTCCTTTTTTCCTACCAAGAATTTGGGGGCCTACGGGGATGCCGGACTAATTACCACTGATGATGACGCGATCGCTGAAACGGCCCGTAAACTCCGGGTCCATGGTGAACAAAAACGCTACCACAACGAAGTACTGGGCTATAACTCCCGACTGGATGCGATTCAAGCCGCGATTTTGGGCGTCAAACTCCCCTACATCGACCAGTGGAATCAGCAGCGGCGACGAGTGGCCGAAACCTACAGTCAGTTGCTAGCCGATGTCAAAGGCGTGATCCCCCCTAAAATCACCGAGGGACATGTCTTCCATCAGTACACCATACGCATCTCGGAAGGTAAGCGTGATGCGGTGAAAGCTTATCTCGCTGAGCAGGGTATCGGGGCGATGATTTATTATCCGATTCCCCAATATCGATTACCCGTTTACGAAGGGCAGTTTCCGACCTGTGCTGTGACCGAACAGGTAGCCGCGGAAGTCTTGAGCCTGCCCATCTGGCCTGAATTGGCAGAATCATCCCAGGAACGGATTGCGACAACATTAGTCGAGGCCATCAAACAATCCTAGTAGAGCCAGGATATATCGTGGCTCTACTAATATCGGGTCTCTACTAATATCGGGTCTCCACCTAAAATTTCCCTGGGTAGACCGATATAGAAATCCCAAACATCTGTTCCATCATGGCCATCAACTCATCTGGATGATCCGGTCGGGGGCCAGCCAAAAATGCTTTGAGCGTAATTTTGCGATCGCGAAAATCCCGAACAAAGTTACGGATTTTCTCCAGGTAGGCAAGTTCTCCCTCGGTATCGAGCAAAAGTTCTTCCGTGAAGTCGATCCCTTCCTTAGCGGCCTTCCGATAAGTTGTGACCATCATGCCTTCTTGAGTATTATTCCGTAGCTCTCGCAGCTCTGCCTTGATTCCTTCGTACTGCTCTCGGAGTCCGTTGTTTTCTTTAGCCAGTTGCTTACATTGCCGCTCTAAGCTATCCTCTGTAGCCGTAATTTCTGCATCTAAAGCCCCCTCCTGCTGCTGCCGTTCTAACTCCAATAACAGCGCAAAGTCCCCTGATTTATAGGCTTCATTAATAGCCTTCATAACTTCGGTATTTTTCTGCTGAGCATCTTCACTCTCGGCGCGATCGGGATGGTAAATAGCCGCAAGACGCAGAAAAGTTTGTCGAAAAGTCCGGTCTTGCTGGGGCGAGGCTGATGCTGACAGAGGATCTTGAGGAGGGGAACTATCAGCATTGTCAAATTCTGAGAAGCCAGCGAACGATGATTCTGACTCTGATGACGCCTCTTCAGCAAAGGGGGTATCTGAAAAGCCCGTCGCAAAATCACCCTTTACCGTATCGGCCCCCATCGGTTGAAAGCTGATAGTACCTTGCATTTGCAGACCTAAGTAAAGACTCTTGACCTGCTCGCGCGATCGCTTTCCCATTTTGCGCCGGGTAAGCAGTTCCTCAAATAGGGTATGAATCTCGGTATCAAGATCCCGCAAGCGATTGAACAGATCAGAGCCTTCCTGAAATAACTCCCTTACCAAATCCTGCATCTGCGTCATAAAGTTGTTCAGCTCAGTCCGCTTCCGGCGAATTTGCCTAAGCAGCCACTGCCGCTCCTCTTGCAGCGTTGCAAATTTTTGGTGTAAAGCGGTAGGGGCTAACGTCCCTTTCATCGCAGCTGATTGTGATGTCTTTGATCGCGCCATGAATTCACAGTTCTTGAGGGCAGTTTTCCTTCGGGGCATAAAGCTCAAGAATACCCTACTCACAAATTACAATAAGGAACCTTCGTTACTCCCAAAACTCATCATCAAAACCCTCTATACCGGCAACATAGTGAAAATTGCCCTCACCCACATTCGCCGTTAGGGTTTTGATAATCTTATCGGATTTATCGTAAGGACCACTCATATAGAAGGGCTGGCCGTCTTTGCCAAATTCTATCGGTATCAGCGTTTCTGGTTTTAGGCCCAGATGAGCTTGAGCTTTCGTGTTGAAATCACCCCCCGGTTCAAAGCCAAGATTGCGAGCATAGTCAACCGCACCATAGATAATGGATTGGGCCTGCTCCAAGGAAATGTCAACAAAAGATTCTTGAAATTGCATGATACAAAGTCTTTTGAATTCCTCATACCGGTTGTATCCCAGTTTCCGCGGTGGAACTGCATCCTTTACCCCTAAACACCAATAGTCCACCAAATAACTGCAGACTATGTAGCGGTTACGGTCCTGACGAGCCAAAAGGATTTGGGCCATGCCTCCAACCCCTTCTCCTTCCTCAAGAGCCTTACCTTCTAACAGTCGCTCGGCGGCACTCTGATTAATGATGCACTCATGCAGTGGCTCTAAAGTGCCTTTTTGGGCTTTGGCCAGATAAGCCCCTTCGGCATTCTCCCGAATAAATGTCTTGACTTCAGCTGGGCGCAAACCTAGTTTGCGGGCAATCTGTTTCGGTGCCAAATTAGCTTCGCGTAGCCGAACTATTTCTGCGGTTTGCTCTGGAGTCATAATGAAGGGTAATTAAAGAGCTTCGTGCAGGCAGAATAAAGGAAAATTCCCAGCAACGATCTTCCTCGACACAAAGTTTTAAGCTCTCAATGTTTGCAGCGATGGAATCACAGGCTGATCTCCCGATGATCGCCAACCACTATCATCCGGTATCAAAGCTATAACTCATCAGGCTCTAAACCCAACTTGCAGCCCCTGAACCAGTTGTTACGGTTGTCGTGGGTTAAGGCCAGAGCACAACTTAGCAACTGCGGCTACAAGCCATAAAATTTAACCGGCCAGTACAAGGTAAATTAAGTTTTCCACCATTGGCGACGGCGACTTGATCCCTCCAATTCCCCTT
>JBCBTQ010000254.1:0-7436 GCA_039818605.1 Cyanobacteria bacterium J06639_14
TCACGAAGTCTTTACGGCGCTGAATACCGCCAGCTTTGCCGATGTGGCTGTGGTTTGGGTGCCGCGCAATGTCGAAGTTGACCAGCCGATTCATCTGGTGCATATCGCCTTGCCCGGTTCAGCCCCCACCCTGACTCACCCCCGGTGCTTGATTGTGGCAGAGGCCAACAGCGCCCTTACTTTAGTAGAAGAATTTAGCGGTGTGGGTGCAGACGACTATCTCACCAACAGCGTTACTGAAATTTGGCTCGATGATGCAGCCCAGGTGAATCACACGCGACTCCAGCAAGAGCAAAGCGGGGCATTTCACATTGGTAAAACGGCGGTGTCCCAAGCCCGTGATAGTCGGTATGTTTGCAACACAATCAGTCTGGGCGCAGGGTTGTCTCGCCATAACTTAGAGATCTATCAAACTGGAGCGCAAACCGATACGCGGTTGTATGGTTTGAGCGCGATCGCAGGCAATCAGCATAGCGACACACACAGCGCCATCAACCTGAACCATCCCCACGGCACTGCTGAGCAAATTCACAAATGTATTGTGGATGATCGGGCCCATGCTGTTTTTAACGGCAAAGTATTTGTGCCTAGAGAAGCTCAACTGACGAATGCCAGCCAGCTCAATCGCAATCTACTGCTATCAGACAAGGCCCGCGTGGATACTAAACCCCAGCTTGAAATCATTGCTGACAACGTTAAATGCGCCCATGGTGCAACGGTTAGTCAGCTCGAAGCTGATGAAATCTTTTATCTGCAAAGTCGCGGTATTAGCGCGGCGGAAGCCCAGCGCCTCTTGCTCTATGGTTTTGCCATGGAAGTGGTTGAAAAAATTCCGATCCCATCCATTCGAGATGCTTTGACCACCCATGTTACTCAGTTGGCTTCATAGTTTATCTGTTACGCTGCTACTCAACACACAACCCGTCCCCTATGACTGTCGCTCAAGCCCGCACCCTCGCTCAAACCGTCCGCGTTGATTTCCCCATTTTGCATCAAGATGTGGGAGGTCATCCGCTGGTGTATTTCGACAGCGCCGCAACTTCTCAAAAACCCAAGGCGGTGCTAGATGCCTTGCAGCACTACTACGAATTTGACAACGCCAATGTGCATCGGGGAATCCATGCTTTGAGTGCGCGGGCTACGGAAGCCTATGAAGCCACGCGGGATAAAGTGGCCGCATTCATCGGGGCGGCGTCACGCAACGAGATTGTCTTTACTCGCAATGCCAGTGAGGCGATTAATCTGGTGGCCTATGCCTGGGGCATGAACACCCTGAAATCCGGGGACGAAATCATCCTCAGTGTGATGGAACACCATAGCAACCTGGTGCCTTGGCAGCTCGTTGCCCAGCGGACTGGGGCGGTGCTCAAGTTTGTGGGTCTGACTGAAACCCAAGAATTTGACTTTGCCCAATATCAGCGGTTGCTTTCAGATCAAACGAAGCTGGTGGCGATTAACCATGTGTCGAATACTTTGGGGTGTATCAACCCCGTCGAAGAGGTCATTTCCCTCGCCCATCACCACGGCGCTAAGGTACTGATCGATGCTTGCCAAAGCGTGCCTCATATGGCCCTTGACGTGCAGCAAATGGACTGTGACTGGCTAGTCGCTTCAGGGCATAAAATGTGTGCTCCAACGGGGATTGGTTTTCTCTACGGCAAGCTGGATCTACTCCAGGCCATGCCGCCGTTTCTAGGCGGTGGGGAGATGATTGCTGAGGTATCCCTAGAGCAGTCCACCTATGCTGAGTTGCCCCACAAGTTTGAAGCAGGCACTCCGGCCATTGGCGAAGCGATCGCGCTGGGGGCTGCGATCGATTATTTGATGGGTATCGGTATGGAGGCAATTGCCGACTACGAGCACGACCTCACAGCTTACCTGTATCAAGAACTCAACAAAATTTCCAAGATAACGCTCTATGGCCCCCAACCCAAGGCCGATGGTAGTGGGCGAGCTTCTATTGCAACCTTTACCGTAGACGGCGTCCATGCCCAAGACCTGTCCACCTGGATTGATCAGTCTGGGGTTGCGATTCGCTCGGGTCACCACTGCACCCAGCCACTCCACAAGTATCTAGGGGTCTCGTCCACGGCACGAGCCAGCCTGTATTTTTACAACACTCGCCAAGAAATTGATGTATTCATCACGGCACTCAAGGAGACGATTGAGTTCTTTAGCAGTGTGTTTGAAGAGGCATGATACCCGCCTGGTTAGCGATTGCATTGGTGGCAGTTCTAACCACGACTGCCCTCAGTAGTCTTACCCCAAAGCGGGGTGCAGGCTGGTTCCGCCGTCTACGTCGTCCGGAATGGCTCACCTTTGAAGGGCTGATTCCCCTAATTTGGATCACAATTTTCATCTGTGGTGGCTGGTCGGCCTACATCATTTGGAATTATGCCCCTGAGAATCAAACAACCTGGTGGATGATGGGAGTATATTTTTTGCTGGAGTTGGTTACGTTGACCTATACGCCAGTGATGTTGACCCTGCGGCGGTTGCGGGTGGGGGTGGTGATTGGAGCAACTGGGTTCGCGGTTGCCCTGGCCTTGGCGATTTGGATTGCGCCACGATCGATCCCAGCGTTGCTGCTGTTGTTGCCTTACCTACTGTGGAGCCCGGTTGGAACCTATGTAACCTGGGTGATGATGGGGTTGAATCCGGCTGATGCGTGAGGATGTTTGCAAAATGGCCGCAGGCGCGATCGCAAGCTAGAAAAAAAACACATCTTACAATCCGCCTGGCATCGATATCAGCAAATCTACCTTTCACGTCGCCTTACTCAAAGGTGAGAAACAATCCAAGTATCAGCAATTTACCAACGACAGCCAAGGTTTTACTAAGTTGAGTCAGTGGCTGGGGCAGCAAGGCATTGAGCAAGTTCATGGTTGTCTGGAAGCCACCAGCATCTACGGTCACGCCCTCGCCCTCTATCTGCATCAGCAAGGCCACCGGGTCAGCATTATCAATCCGATGCGCATCAAAGGCTATGCCAAAAGCCGCTGGCTCGCACTAAGAGCGACCGGGCCGATGCCAAGCTGATTGCTCAATTCTGCCGAGACCTGAAACCAGCGCCGTGGCAACCGTCTGAAGCAGAAGTGGCCAGCTTACAAGCCTGTACCCGTCGCCTCGATGCCCTAGAGCAAATGCTCACCCAAGCAAAGAATCGACTCAAAATTACCCCCAAGGCCTTGAAAGCTGACATTGAAGCCCACATCCAGTTTTTACAAACGCAGGTGAAGACGGTAAAAAAGCGATTGCTCGAACATATTCAAGCCCATGATTCGCTCCAGGGGCAACACCAATTGCTCACCACCATTGTTGGGGTCGGCGACAGCACTGCGGTTGGCTGAAATTGGCTCCACCAATCACTTTGCTTCAGCCAGACAACTGGCGGCTTTTGCTGGACTGACGCCCCAGGAGCAACTGTCGGGAACCTCCGTTTGCGGGAAGACGCGCTTGTGCAAGATTGGCAATCGGCGGTTGAGAAAGGCGCTTTACTTCCCGGCGTTGAACTTAATGCGTCGTTGTCCCCAGGCGCAAGTTTTTCGCGAGCGGCTTTTGGCAGCGGGTAAACCCAAGATGCAAGTGGTTGGTGCAATGATGCACAAGCTGATTCGCATTATTTATAGTGTGCTTAAATCTGGCCAACCGTTTGACCCCGATAAATTGCTTCTGGCTGCACCTTGACAGCCTCATTTCAAAACAGTATCTACGAGATGAGCGATCGCACTAGACCGCAATAATTCTCATCCAGTTACCCAAAAGGGTACTGCTAATCCTACTAGCTGTATTCCATACTTTAATCAAGCATATTAACTAGTATTCAATCGATAGAATTCTAGTAAAATCTCTATTTTCTGGCCTTTCTCAGATATTTGTCTAGAGAATTTTAACCCGTCGAAATTGAGTATTAAGATGCCATAAATCACATACAAAGGAGTTAAAAATCATGGAAGAATTATATCGTTATCTGATGATACGATCTGCTGAATCTATAGAACCTGAACCAAATGACGACGTTATTGATTTATCATCTGAAAACAATCTATATGTGTCCCTGAGTGATACCAAAAACCAAGAAGAACGTAGCAGTCTGGCTAGAAACTTCATCAATTCTCGAAGGTTTGTCCACAACGAGAACCAGATTCCCTATGGTTCAGGTTTTTCTAAAATAGCTGATCATTTCCGTAGCACATCTATTGCAGATGAGGTTTCTGCAAGTAAGACCCTGGACACTATTATAGATATTCTTGAGGCTTCTGATCCAGATTTTGTCGTTCCAAGGGATACACAAGATGATCAAAGAATTTGGCTAAGAAGATTCGTCAGTGAAGTCTCATGGGTAGATGCAGAAAATCGTCTTCACCAGAGTATACTTGCTATTCGAGAATCAAATTTGCAGATTCGAAAACTAGAAAAGCTAGTAGATATAACGCGAGCAATGCAATTGCTCAAAATATTAGCGTCAAAGGAGAATGACACTATCCGTCCAGGAGCTATCTTGAAGGCATCTTTCTATTTGCCTGATATTCGGGAAAGTGCATCAGCGAATGAACCGACTGAAAATGATGTAGTAGAGCCAGATTCTGAACTCGTTACAAAGCGAGAAGATTTCATAAATGTATCAAAAGCCCTAGATGAATTACTCAATGTCCCACTAACAAGATTAGAGGTTAAAGAGTCACAGGAACAAGTGGCCTCTGAGACTAACTCAGAATCAGATGGAACAATTAGAACGCGAGTCTCTAGAAAAGTGACACTTGGTCGAACATACGACCGACTCTCTCAAAATACAAAAGCTGTCTTGGGTAACCTTTCACTCGATGGCAGAGTAGAATCATTAGATGAGATTGTAGATATTATTCGTAGTCATCAACAAAAAAACACTACAGCGCTCTACACTCGCTCTCGTAGGTTTGTTAGTGGTACGGCCTTAAGCAAGGCCAAAATAACTGCTACTGACTTTCTTAAAGGATTGCTAATTACAGAACTGCCAGCATTGACTTTGATAGATGCACCCAAAACAACTGGCGATGTTTCACCAGTTGGTGTTGGGGATCTAATGCTCGTCAAGCAGCACCTTAAAAGATACGAAGGTGGTGATATTGCCCATGTTGAAAATATTTTGAAAGGGGAATCAAAAGAGCGAGAGCATCGACGGCGACGATTATCAGAAACAACTTTTATTAGTGAGTCCGAAACAGAAATTTCTGAAGAACGGGAAACTCAGACAACTAGCCGCTTTGAGATGAGGCTAGAGGCACAGAAGCAGATGCAGCAAGAGTTTGGGACTGAAGCAGGAGTAAAAATAAATGCTAGCTATGGTCCTACAGTTGAAATGGAGGCAAACACTCAGTTTGCGTATAAAAATGCCAAGTCAGAGTCTCAGAGTCGTGCTGTGTCCATGTCTAAAGAACTGGTTGAGAAAGCAGCAACAAAATATCGTGAAAAGCTGCGTGAACAGGTAACTCGTCGACTAGTTGAGGAAGTAGAAGAGTTCAATCGTCATGCTCTAGATGCAACAGATGCTGATCAGCATGTTGTTGGTATGTACCAGTGGTTGAATAAAATTTACGAGGCTCAAGTCTACAACTATGGCAAACGAGTCATGTATGAGTTCATGGTGCCCGAACCGGCAGCTCATTACATCTGGTCATTAAGCCAAAAAGCAGACTTGACAGAAGGATTGAAGGTGCCTCCTCCTTTTAGTGTATCGGCTGAAAATATCTATGAATGGAATTATCAAGCACTCGCTTCCTTCTATAAGGCAACAGATGTAGAACCGCCCCCTGAACCCTACATTACAGTTGTAATGAAAAAGTCAGGAGGCCCAAATCCTCAAGATAGTCAGTTTATTGACCTTGATACTGCCACAATTCCTGAAGGTTATGAGTATGTAGATCACGTAGCGGAACATTTGTTAACCTGGAAGACTCACAAGCCACAATTGGCTATTGCCGTCTCAGATGTTTATAAGAATCCTGGTCAGGTAGCTGTAATTTTTTCTGGCAATGGTATAACTGGTTGGACGGCATATGTACAACTTAAGTGCAGACGCACCAAAACTGCTTTTGAGCGCTGGCGTAACAAAGTTTGGGATGCCTTACATCAAGGTCATCTACAGCAAGTTGCCACCTATGAAGAAAAGCTAGCTGCATTGACAGCTCAAGCAGGTGTGCAAATTCAAGGACGCAATCCCCACTCTAATCGACGCATCGAGCAAACGGAACTGAAAAAATCTTGCCTTACTCTAATAACGGGTACTCATCCAAATTGGGCAGGGGGTACGGTGGATACAAAGTCTGGTCCAGTAATAAAACCATCAGTTGTGAACAGCCACGGCCCATATGTTCGATTTATGGAGCAAGCCTTTGAATGGGAAAACATGACTTATGTGTTTTATCCTTACTTCTGGGCACGGGCATCTCAGTGGCAGAGTTTGTTAGAAATCGAAGATATTGATCCAGGATTCCAGGAGTTCTTAACTTCGGGGTATGCCCGAGTTGTGGCTCCTGTGCGCCCAGGGTTTGAAAAGGCGGTCGAGCATTTTAGGCAAACGGGTCAAGTATGGTCAGGTGGTCAGTTGCCTGCTATTACGGATCCTGATTATCTGCCTATCTGGGAAGAAATCAAAGCAAGACTAGATGCTCCTGGGGAAGAAGAACCTGTAGGTGAACCGTGGGAGGTGCTTGTACCGACACAACTTGTCAAGTTGCGCAACACCGATGATCTACCCCAGTGGGAAAAGCTACAAGATGGAACTTGGAAGGAAGTTCAATAACAGGTAGTCCTTATTCAGCCCAATAAATAGCGATTAAGCATAAATAAAACTCACTCTAAAAACACATAAGAGTCCGTCTTTTATATTCAGTTTTAAGGGTTTGTAGAAAGTGCTAAATCCCTGGCTTATCCCCCTACTAGCTAGCCAGTTTGTATTTCAAGTAGATAGACCTTACTCCTAGAACAGGATATATAGAAAGTACGTTTTATATATCCTGTCTGCTCTTTTCTAATTTGACCTATAAACAGAAAACCTGTGTTCATTAAGTCTTCCAATCTAAATTACTTCCTAGGTTATGCATTTGAAATTTCAAGAAATTTCTTAGAAAAAAATTCTAGATTTTAGAACTTGTGTAAGAATTTTCAGGATATTTTATCTTCTATGAGAGGTGACCAGATATGGGTAATATAAGTGCACATGCCGAAATCAATGAATATGTAATTAACGAGCTACAGAAGATTAGTCCAAATGAAGATTATGCATATCTTGAACTTGGAAACTTCTTAACTGATGTTTCACAGTTTCGTGACCCTTATGCACATATAAAAGGGAAAAAAACTGTATTAAAAACAGCATCTGAAGAAGAAATATTTCTAAAAATACTTCTGCCAATTCCTATTTTAGGGTTCATTCCCTCATCATACCTTAAGGGTTG
>JBCBTQ010000255.1:0-7412 GCA_039818605.1 Cyanobacteria bacterium J06639_14
CCTTTTATGCGTAAGTTGTAAGTGGGACACCGTTTAAGCTAGAAAATTCTGGTTAGATAAGGAGGCAGAATTCAGGCATCTTCTGCCTAGTGCCTTAACCCCAATTTTCTGCCTTAAGTTGGGAGCCTTGTAAGTTCTTCCTTTAAGAGGGTATTCGTTTGGTCTAGGAGAGGTCGTGAAAATTCGTAACGTTCTGCTGGCAACAGCCATTGCCGTCGCATTGCTTCCAGATGCCAAAACAACTGAGAAGATGACACTACTTCTCACCAAGCGATGTCCTAACTGCCTCTTAACCTGGGTAAAGTTTTCCCATGTGGATTTAAGCGGTGCTGACTTAAGAAATGCCGACCTCAGGGGAGCGAAGTTTGTCAATGTCGATCTTACAGGAGCAGACTTACGGGGCGTAGACCTCCGACATGCCTACTTTGAAGGCGTGTCCATGCAAGATACGAACCTCTGCGGTGCCATCATGATGAATGGTCAGAAGTCACCCATTGGCTGTTGGAAGGAGTAAGTGTTTCTACCTCATCGCTAGAACACGCTCATGAAGATTGCGCCAAAATACTTAGAAAGCTCGATTGACCCCGTAGTCATTAAGATATCCTGCCAGAGTAGGTATCGATATTTATCTGGGTTTATCAGGTCTGGGTTTATCAGGCCATTCCTTAGCTATCAAACTCAATAGCGGGTAGGCAAACAAGGGAACATCAAATCTTGCCATCGTTTTATGAGCCCCACACAATACAGAGACTCTCTATGAATGCACTGAAGCCCCTCTCTTACACTGCTGGTTCGATCGTAAGACGAGTAAGGTCGAAGCTAGGATTCCCTGTGAATCAAAAGTTGATCCAGTTTTGTGGCATTCAGCGATCAGGCAACCATGCTGTAATTAACTGGATCATTGCTCAAGAATCTTCTCAAACATGCTTTGTTAATGGGGTTTTTCCAGGAATCAGTCCATGGCAAAAGAACTGGGGCATCGCATATCCCAATTTTCCTTACTGGCCCAAAAGTCGAGATGTTGAAGGCGCTTTAGTTCGCAAAGAACTGTTTATTTGTTCCTATGAAAATAGGCAGCTATCAGAGATTGAAGCTGACAAGAAGTTGCTACCCAACTATATCGGTAAGAGCCAAAAAGAGTGTACTGTAATTGTCCTGCGCGATCCTTATAATATGATCGCTAGCTGGTTAGCTCGCGACACCCCAGTTACACTCGAAATCATCGAGCTCTGGAAATCCTATGCCTATGAATTGCTGGGCAAGACGAGTGATTTGAGCGGGGAAACAGTTTTTGTGAACTTCAATGCCTGGTTTTCTGATAGCGATTATCGTCAAAAGCTGGCGCATAAACTGGGATTAACATTTACGGATCATGGCATTAGTCAAATTAGTCATCATGGTGGGGGCAGTTCATTTGATGGACAGACCTTAAGCGGTAATGCCAAAAAGATGGGGGTGCTGACCCGCTTTCATGATTATCTTGATAAGCCAGAGTTTCAAAACATATTTAAGGCTGATCCCGCGATCGAACAGCTATCAAATGAAATCTTTGGTCCGATGCTTCCGGCGAAAGTTCTAAACCAAAATTCTCTGTAGCAAGCACCTGACACGAAGCGAAACTTTTCATGGAAATTCTGGAAGTGTTGGGTAGGGCTATCCCAGTTTTATATTCGAGCTATTTTGCCCTCTCCCTAAATCCCTCTCCCAATCCTGGGAGAGGGACTTTATCCGGCCCCCCTTCCATTCAACCCCTCTTCCACTATCGAATTAGTCCGAAAACTTACGCCGTCGAGTAATAGTCAGTATATTCATTTTGGGAAATCCCCTAAGATTGAAGCAACTGCCGTGAGGCAACCCATAGCACTCACTCAGGCTGTAGCTGCAAAAAAATGAGATGCCGTGGTTGACTCCCGCTTAACTGCTATTACCGATTGGTTTGCTCGTCAGGCGTGGCAACCTCTGGAATTCCAGCAGCAAACCTGGGATGCCTATTTAGCTGGCCATAGTGGCCTCATCCAGGTACCGACGGGCTCAGGCAAAACCTATGCATCGGTCATGGGGCCACTGGCGGAAATGCTGGAGACTCCTGGTGTGGGGCTGCAGCTACTGTACATCACCCCTCTGCGGGCACTATCGCGAGATATTGAGCAGTCCATTCAGCGACCGATCGCGGATATGGGTTGGGACCTACGGGTTGAGACTCGGACCGGGGATACGAGCTCTGCGCGCAAGACCCGGCAGTTAAAAAACATGCCGGATATTCTGATTACTACGCCTGAATCACTGTCTGTGGTGCTGTCCTACAAGGAGGGAGCCAAGCGCTTTAAGCATTTGCGCTGCGTCATTCTGGATGAATGGCATGAATTGATGAGTTCCAAACGGGGCACTCAAACCGAGTTGTGTCTTTCACGGCTGCGTCAGTTTGCCCCAGAGCTACGAACTTGGGCCTTGTCAGCCACGCTTGGCAATTTAGCCGAGGCGGCGCAAACCGCAGTGGGGTTGGGAACTGTACCCGTCATCATCCGGTCCGAGCTGCAACGAGAAACCGTAATTCAGAGCATCCTGCCAGCGTCGGTGGATAGCTTTCCATGGGCTGGCCACTTAGGACTGCGAATGTTTGAGGAATTAGTCGCCGCGTTGGATATTGCCAAGTCCACGCTGATTTTTACCAACACACGCAATCAGGCCGAGCGTTGGTATCAGGCCCTGCACTTTGCCATGCCGGATCATGAGCATCAGATTGCGCTGCATCACGGTTCGATTGATGTGAAAGAGCGGGAAGAGATCGAGGCGGGGGTGAAGTCTGGCGCGATCAAATGGGTGGTTTGTACCTCTTCGCTCGATTTGGGGGTGGATTTTCAACCTGTTGAGCGGGTGGTGCAGATTGGCAGTGCTAAAAAACTGGCTCGTCTGCTGCAACGGGCGGGGCGATCGGCCCATGTGCCTGAGGGAACATCCGAGGTCTTTTTTCTGCCCACCAATGCGTTAGAGCTGCTGGAGATTTCAGCCTTTCGGCGAGGCTTAGCCGCAGGGGCGATCGAAACCCGCCATCCCTGCGATAAACCCTATGACGTGTTGGTTCAGCATTTAGTCACACTGGCCTGCGGCGACGGCTTTGAACCCACAACAACGCTGGCGGCAATCCAGCAGACGGTGGCTTATCAGCATCTCACCGGAGCGGACTTTGACTGGGTCATGGAGTTTATTGAGAAAGGGGGGCAGTGCCTGGGAGCCTACCCTCGCTACAAAAAAGTCGTCTGGGAGACCGGTGTCTATCGAGTTACCGATACGAAACTGGCTCGGATGCACCGGATGGGGATTGGCACAATTACCGGCAATCAGGTGGTGCGTATTGTCTATACCAACCGTCGTGAGATTGGCACCGTTGAGGAAAATTTTGTCTCACGGTTAAAGCCGGGGGATGTGTTTTTCTTTGCCGGACGACAGCTAGAGTTTTTTCAAATGAAGGATATGGTGATGTATGTGAAAAACACGCGTCGCCAATCGACGGTGACACCGACCTGGAGCGGTGGACAACTGGCCATTTCGGACACGCTCAGCACACACCTACGCCAAGAAGTGGAGCGGGTCCGGCAGCCTGGGGACTGGAATCGCGAGGTCCACTGCATTGCGCCCATTCTCGAAACCCAAGAACGTCTGTCATATATTCCCACGGTGGATGAGTTACTGGTGGAATGCTGCAAAACGCGCGAAGGTCAGCATCTATATGTCTTTCCTTTTGAAGGCCGCTTCGTCCATGAAGGATTGGGATTTCTCTGGGGCTATCGCTTTGCGAATCAGCGGCAGGCGACATTCACAATTTCGGTTAATGATTATGGCTTCGAGATTTTGGCTCCCAAGGGCTACCCATTTCAGGATCTATTTTCTGAGGCATTTTTTGGGCTGGAGAACTTGGCCACCGATGTTAAAGCCAGTTTGAATATTTCGGAGCTGACGCAGCGCAAGTTTCGGGGAGTAGCTCAGGTGGCAGGGCTGGTTTTCAAGGGCTATCCCGGATCGCGCAAAACGTCCTCGCAGTTGCAGGTGAGTTCATCTTTGTTGTACGAAGTCTTTAGCAAGTATGAACCGGGGAATTTGCTGCTCAAGCAAGCTGAGCGTGAGGTGCTTCAAGAACAGTTAGAAACCCATCGTCTGACTAAAACTCTGGAACGTCTGGCAAAATTGTCGGTCGTTTGGAAGGAAACCAAACGTCCTTCCCCGATGGCATTTCCGCTGCTAGTAGAACGACTGGGAACCCGTATGTCTAATGAGAGTTTGTTGGCACGGATTCAACGACTGAAGCAGCAGTGGGACAAAAAGTAATCGCAATTCTGCAAGATAGCGCTCTATATTGCCGTGCCTTTGTTGCAGTCGCTGTGTAATGAGGTAAGTGAGAATAGAAGCCTTTTATACTTTGTCCAGAAAAGCCGCTCAGGCTCTTAAGAGCGGCCACAAAAAAACGAAGCAGGCGATGAGAAACAGCAAGCTACCGCTGAGGCCAAGAAGATCGCCATTTTGTAGGGTTGACCCCGTAAAGCATAGGGCTGAGACAATGAATAACAGCCATCCGACGATTTGCATCTGTCGATGAAACGGAGGTTCTTGTTCAGATTTCATAGTGATTCAGAAGAATAGACCCTTAAGGACTTTAACCCACCCATGCGGATCGCTATCCTTATGCTGATAGAAGGTTCGATCGCCTATCAGTAACTTTTGGGTCACCTACCCTGCGGGGAGTGAACTGGATGACGCTAGCTTCACGTATCCGTATTTGAGCCGATGATGCAACACCAGCCCAGTTCAACGACACCCGACCAGGCCGCCTTTGCCCTCACCACTGAGCAGCAGTCAGCACTCGAGGCCCTGGATGCGTTTGTCACGAGCGAGGAAAAGCTGTATTTGCTGACGGGCTATGCAGGCACCGGCAAAACTACACTGCTGCAGATTTTCGTTAATGGTTTACGCGATCGCGGCGACAATCGCAAAATTGTGCTCACTGCCTTCAGCAACAAGGCCACTAAAGTGCTGGAAACCATGGCAGCTCACTGGCAGTTAGACATCGACGCCATGACCTGTTGCAAGTTACTGGGGCTGCGCCCAGTCATTAACGAAGAAGATGGGACGCAAGTCTTTCAGCCCGATCGCAAACAGCGCAATCAGACGGATCGCTATGAGTTGGTCATTGTCGACGAATGCTCCATGGTCAACGAGGAACTGTGGCGGCTGTTGATTAATGAGATTTCTAACTTGTACCGCCGGACGCAGATTTTGTTCGTGGGGGATCCCGCCCAGTTGCCCCCCGTGAATGAATCGGAGTCGGCCTGTTTTCGGCAAATATTTCTTAAATCTGAACTCACCGAAGTGGTGCGCTATGGGGGCGCGATCGGGGTGATTGCGGAAGATCTGCGGCGAAATTTGGAGCGCGATCGCTTTCCCCGCTTTCAAACGGATACCAACTTGGATAAGACTGAAGGGTGCTTTGTCATCCCTCGGTCGATTTGGGAAACCCTGATGCTGCGGGCATTTACAAGCGATGCTTACGCGACCAATCCGGATCAGGTACGGGCCTTAGCCTACACGAATCGTCGGGTGGCCCATCTGAATCGCATGATTCGTCGTGCCATTTATGGCCCCACGGCACTCCGGTTTGTGCCGGGCGAGCGACTGATTGCCCTGAACCCTTGTCTGGACGAGGACAACATTATTTTGCCGACGTCTGCCGAATGCGAGGTTCTGGAGGTCCGGCGAGGGCGACAGGGCGAGTGGCCGATTTGGTTCCTATCGGTAGAAACAGAAGAAAGAAACTATAAAACTCTGCAGGTATTGCACGAATCAGGGGCCAGCGAAATGCAGCTGAAGTTAGACGGGCTGGCTCGTGAAAGGCGGTGGATGGAATTTTGGGATTTGAAGCAACAGTTTCATGAGGTGGACTATGCCTATAGTCTCACCATCCACAAAAGCCAAGGATCGACATTTCAGGATGTCTTTGTCGATATCCCTTCGATGGCCGTAAATCCCAACGTTATCGAGCGGAATCAGCTCTGTTACGTAGCCTTTACCCGCGCCGCTAAACGGCTCTTTTTGTATCAGTGATACCAATTGGGGATGCTGGATTTCGGCCTTATCCTCAATCCGGTTTCCCCCCCTAATTGAGAAACACGACATGTCGCGTCGCTACAGGTATCCCCTATTGTCCATGACGGGGGTGGCCATTCGGATGCGGTATTACCGGAAGAATCGGGACAAAAACTGCATGGCTAGGGATGTCTGGGACAGGAGGAATGTGGCGCTACGCTGGGATGTTGTTTAATTGCCAATCCTGAGAGGCATGGTTTGGCTGGGTGAAATTTCCGGTTGACGTCCAAAACGTCCAGTCATAATCGTGAGGGCTAGCCATTTCAGGGGGGGCACATACTCTAGTAGCACGATGCCGGAACGACGTAGCCAGACCAAAGGCCACCAGTGATTCGAAAAGGCGCGATTGAGTAAGTCGGTCATGGAAAGAATGAACCAGTTTTCACGCTGACGCCAACGTTCATAGCGTTTTAGCACACGCAACTGGCCAATAGCTTCGCCCTGACCATGAGCCACCGCTAAGACTTCGGCCAATGCCGCTGCATCGCGAATTCCCATATTGAGCCCTTGCCCGCCCACCGGATGGCAGCAGTGGGCTGCATCTCCCACCAGAGCTAGATGAGGCTGGACATAGCGTCGACTTTGCATCAGACGGACAGGGAAGAGCCGAGGTTGATTGAGGACTTTTAAATCCCCCATTTGGTCGCCATAGCGTCGCTTCAACTCAGCCATGAATTGATCGGAGGGGAGCTGCAGCATCGCCTCGGCCTCAGCCCGAGGAGCGGTCCAAACAATCTGGCAGCGATCGCCGGGTAGCGGCAAAATAGCAAACGGTCCACTCGGCCAAAAACGCTCGTAGGCCGTATTGTTGTGCGACTTCTCAGGTACCAATACGGTGGTGATGCAGGCTTGCCAATACTGCCAACCAAAGGTGGGAATGTTAGCTTGCTGTCGCAGTTGCGATCGCGCCCCATCCGCAGCCACCATCAAATTTGTCGAACACTGCCAGATCTGGTCGGCTTGCGTAATTTCGCACCAAACGCCATCCGGTTCATACACAACCGATGCCAATACTGCCGGAGCCAGATAGTCAATGGTGGGACAATCAACCAAACTCGCCTGCAGAGCCTCCATGAGCACGCAGTGCTCAGCCGCGTAGTAAACAGCCTCAGTGCCCAGATCTTGGGGGCGAAAATTAACGGTGGTTGTATAGTCGGCATCAGAGAGGCAAACGCGATCGAAGTGAGTGATGCATGGCGCGACATCAGACCACAGCCCCAAGCGCTTGAAAATTTCCCCCGAAGTTAAGGAGAAGGCATAGGCTCGTTCGCGGCTAG
>JBCBTQ010000256.1:0-7402 GCA_039818605.1 Cyanobacteria bacterium J06639_14
TGTTTACTACACCGGCTATGTCGTACAGCAGCCCGAAAATACCCACCTGACTCTGGCCGATCAAATCGCCTTAGGTAAGGACATGCCCATGATTTTGGTCAGTGTCGGAGGCGGACGCTTCGGCCACGAGCTGCTCGATTGTGTGGTTGAAGCAGCAGCTATTCTCGAACGGAAACTCCCCCATCACATCCATATGTTTACGGGGCCTTTCATGCCAGAAGAGAAATTCTGGAATCTCAAGCAAGCAGCCAGCAATTGCCATCATCTCCACATCCATCGCTACACCCCCAACCTGCTGGCCTATATGCAAAAAGCAGATCTCTCAATCAGCATGGCTGGCTATAACACCACCATGAATATTCTGACCACAGGCGTCCGAGCCATGATGCTGCCCTTCACTGGCAACGACGACAAAGAACAAACCATGCGCGTCGAACGACTCGCCAAACTGGGACGCGTATACCAGATCCAACACCAAGATCTCGTCCGCGATCGCTTCGCTGCAGCCGTAATCGAACAACTTCAACACCAGCCAACCCCACTCAGCATCGATTGCCATGGCGTCACCCAAACCGCCCAAAGGATAAAGACCTTGACACAGAATCAACCCGCCACAGCATCGGTCCAAGAGGCCGCATAGAGAGACTTGGCTAAGGGATAAGAGGGGGTGGTAGCTGGAAACAATGTAAAGACACGACACATCGCGTCTCAGGGTACTGGAACGCAATGTAAAGATACGACACGTCGCGTCTCAGGGTACTGGAACGCAATGTAAAGACACGACACGTCGCGTCTCAGGGTACTGGAACGCAATGTAAAGACACGACACATCGCGTCTCAGGGTACTGGAACGCAATGTAAAGACGCGACACGTCGCGTCTCCCCCCTCCATCCCGGCATCCTATCCAACAACCTACCCAAGCAAGACCTTGAAGCAAAAGCGTCTTAACTCACCCAAAAACTACTCACCCTGCACGGGCGAGGCATTGGGGCCTAGCAATTGCACGGGCGAGGCATTGGGACCTAGCGATTAATCACTCACCCAACAATTACTCACCCAATGCCTCGCCCCGACCCACCACACACCCAACAATTGCTCACCCAATGAACCCTCCCTCTCTACGGGCGAGGCATTGGGGCCTAGCGATTAATCACCCACCCAACAATTACTCACCCAATGAACCCTCCCTCTGTACGGGCGAGGCATTGGGGCCTAGCGATTAATCAATCACTCAGCAGGTATTCACCCAATGCCTCGCCCCAACCCACTACCCACCCCCCACCATGAAAAAAATCATGCTCTACTGCCAACATCTCGCTGGAATGGGACACCTCGTTCGCAGCACCGAGATTATGCGCAGTTTGGTCAAACACTTCAAGGTTTGCTTTGTAAATGGCGGACAGCCTGTACCCGAGTTCCAACTTCCTCCCGAAGTTGAGGTAGTTTCCCTCCCCAGCCTTTGGCAAGACGGAGACGAAATCAAACCTGTAGATGATGCCTGCTCCCTTCAAGAAACACAGGCCCAGCGTCAGCAACAGTTGCATGCCGCCTTCGATGGGTTTCAGCCAGATTGTCTCATTACCGAATGCTTTCCTTTTAGCAAACTCCGACTGAAGCCGGAACTCACACCACTACTGCAACAGGCTAAAGCTTCAACACGCCCAGTCCAGATTATCTGCAGTCTGCGGGATCTGATCATGACCCAGCCCATGACGCCCAATGACCGCATACACCGCGCCGAAAAGATTTGCCGCCTAGTGAATCGATATTACGATACCGTGCTCTTTCACTCAGATGCCAGTTTTCAAACGTTGGAAGACTGTTTCCCATTAGTCAATCAGCTAGAATGCGACATTTTCTACACCGGCTATGTAGCTCAATCACCACCAGAGGAGCGATCGCTCACCATTGAAGACGTAGCCGGACTCAGCGATAAGTCCCCCACCATTGTGGCCAGTGTAGGAGGGGGCCGACATGGATATATCCTGCTCAACGCCATCCTCAAAACCGCTCCCCAACTAGCGCAAATACTTCCCCATCACATTTACGCTTTTGCCGGACCTTACATGCCCGCAACAGACTTCGCGCGTCTACAGCAAGCGGCAGCGAATCAACCCAATGTCACCCTCCGTCGCTTTACCTCACGGCTACTTGAGTACCTCGAAAAAGCCGATCTCTCCATCAGCCTAGGGGGCTACAACACCACCATGAACCTGCTACGAACAGGAGTCCGAGCGATCGTCCTACCCTCTCCGTCCAAAAACCAAAACAACGAGCAGCAAATCCGCGCCACCAAGCTTGCCGAATTGGGCGTCATCAACCTGCTTACACCTGAAGATCTGCCCCGCGATCGCCTAACACCGATCATCACCACCCATATCACCCAAACACCAGGCACACATCCGATCAACCTCCAAGGCGCAGATAACACCGCACAGCACCTACAGCAGGTGTTGGCAAAGTCTGTCGTAGTAGGTTGAATTCCGAATTCCGTAGGGCTCTGCCCTTTCCGCCGGGAATTCCGAATTCCGAATTCCGAATTCCCTCCACTCTCCTACCCTTCCACTCTCCTACCCTTCCACTCTCCTTATCCATTAAGCCAAAGGAATCCCATGAAAAAGAAAGTCTGTCTAACCACCCTAGAATTTCCCCCAGATATTGGTGGTGTAGGTGAGTCGGTTAAGCGCATCGCGATGATGCTCACAGAACTGGATTACGAAGTCCATGTAGCTGTATTTCGGGCAGTATTTCGGAATGAGCGAGTCCTGGCTGCCGCTGGAGAATATCGCCGCTCCGGGTTGCAGACAACCAAGCAAGATGGCATCACCGTTCACCGTTTACAACCTGCAGTGCGTTCAGCCCAAGCCAAAGAACAGGACTATTTCTGTGACCTCTACGACCAGCTCCAGCTCATCCACAGAACGTACCAGTTTGATCTGTTCCATGCCTTCTTCATCAATGAGATGGGTTTCTTGACCACCCTACTGGGCGAAGAAAATAACGTGCCTGTCATCAATAGTGTACGAGGCGCTGACCTACATAAACATGTCTTTTCCCCGCAACAGTTGGGCCAGATTGCCTGGACCCTGGAGAATTCAGCCTGGACAACCTTTGTAAGCAAAGGGCTCATGCATCGCGCCCGAAGCCTGGTCCCTGCAGTGCAAACAAAATCTTCCGCCTTCTGGAATTCGATCGTACCGATATCTTTCGAGAACTTACCTCAACCGGCCTTAGTCGATCAGCTTCACGGGACTGTGGTTGGCTCGGTTGGTAGTTTCCGCGATAAGAAAGGCCTGGAATATCTATTTGATGCCTGTCAGTTACTGCGATCAACCGCAGAAATAACGCTGCTTTTAGTTGGTGACTTCGCCGAAAAAGAACGCAGTTACTGGGAAAAAGCGCTAGAGGAAAGCGGCTTCGCCGATCGCACCATCATCACCGGCAAAATCAGCCGCCGCGAAGCCCTAGCCTATCTGCCCCACATGGATATCTTTGCGATTCCGTCCATTCACGATGGCTGCCCCAATGCCATGTTGGAAGCCATGCTCGCAGCCAAGGCTGTCGTCGGTAGTAACGTCGATGCGATCGGTGAAATTCTCGAAGATGGCATCAATGGCCTGGTTATCCGCCCCGCTGACGCGGAGGACCTCGCCGCCGCCCTCCGAGGTCTCATCACCAAACCTATCCTCAGACAACAACTTGGCATGACCGCCAGACAAACCGTTCTTGAGCAACTCGCCCCTGCCGTCGAACAAGGCAACTGGCAGCGAGTCTATCAGCAAGTCTTGGGAAATCGCGAAGTAGCTGTGAGAGAGGAGATGAAGGTGAGGTAGGAAGTCGGAAGTCGGAAAGCAGGGTAAAGGGTAAAGGGTAGAGCGTCGAACGCTTACAGAGCAACAACCGCAAGGTAGAGACGCGACATGTCGCGTCTCCCCCCTCCCGAAGTCGGAAAACAAGGGTAGAGCGTGGAGGGTAGAGGGTAGAGCGCAGCAACCGCAATGCAAAGACGCGACATGTCGCGTCTCCCCCACATCCACCACCACCCATCACCCTCCTCCACCCAACACCCCCTACCCACCTAAACATCGTCATTAATAGAAAGCATTCATGGTCATGATTAAGCGCAAAAATCCTAAAAATCTACAACAGGCGGTTCCGGCCATGCAGCGGATCGTGCGGCAGTTTTGGCCTCAGATTCGGAAACAAAGCTCACTACTGACCTTAGCCGGAGCAGGTCTGGTAGCTGAGATCTTTGCCCGCTTACTAGCACCATGGCCTCTAAAGCTAATTTTTGACTATATCCTTTTGCCGGATGCCCACAATGCCGAACTTGACTGGGTCCTGCTGCGCAACGCTCGTCCGGATGTACTGTTGGTGATTCTGGCAATCGCGGTAATTGCGACGGCTGCCTTACGAGCGGTATCGGCCTACCTCAGCTTGGTGGGGTTATCGCTAGCGGCTAGCCGCATCATTACCGAGGTGCGGTCGAAGCTGTACGCTCACCTACAGCAACTGTCCCTATCGTTCCACTATCAGGCAAAAAGTGGTGATTTGGTCACTCGCATCACCAGCGATATTGACCGCCTGCGCGATGTCACAGTTACCGCCACACTGCCTCTAGCCATTAACACCTTGACGCTCTTCAGCATGGTAGGCGTCATGTTCTGGCTCGACTGGGAATTAGCCCTTATTTCATTAGCAGTGCTGCCGCTGTTTGTGTTGTCCAGTCTAAAACTGACGAAGCGGATTCAAACCGTAGCGCGTCAGCAACGCCAACGAGAGAGTGCTATGGCCGCAACGGCTGCTGAGGCAATTGGAGCGATCAAGGTCGTCCAGGCCCTGTCTCTGGAAAGTCGGCTGGAGCGGATCTTTGCCAGCGACAATCGCCAAAGCCTAGAAGACAGTGCCCGGACACAGCAACTCTCGGCAGGGCTACAGCGAACGGTAGAGATTCTGGTGGCGATCGCCACCTCACTGGTGCTCTGGCGTGGAGTGATTTTAGTGCAAGCGGGCTCTGCCACCCCCGGTGACCTACTCGTTTTCATCACTTATCTCAAAACAGCCTTCAAGCCAACCCGTCAGCTAGCCAAGCAGATGGCCCAGATTTCCAAAGCCACAGCTTCGGGTGAGCGTATTATCGACTTGCTCGATGTGGTACCGGACGTACGCGACAAGCGGGGCGCGATCGCCGCCCCACCCTTTCGAGGGGATATCCGTTTTCGCAATGTTTGCTTTGCCTACGACGCGGACAAGATGATTCTCGAAAAAGTCACATTCCATGCCCAAGCTGGTCAGCGCATCGCACTTGTGGGGCCTTCAGGAGGAGGCAAATCGACCCTCGTGAGTCTGCTACTGCGTTTATACGACCCTTTAGCAGGCCAAGTATGCATCGACGGACGTGACATTCGTGATTACAAGCTCGACTCTCTGCGCGGACAAATCAGCATTGTGCTGCAAGACAGCGTTCTATTCGGAGCCACCATTCGCGACAACATTGCCTACGGCACCATTAAAGCAACCGACGAAGCCATCGAGAAAGCTGCCCGCTTAGCCAACGCCCATGACTTCATCATGGACCTACCTCAAGGCTATGACACCCTCATGAGCGAACGCGGAGCCACCCTATCAGGCGGACAACGGCAGCGGATCGCGATCGCCCGGGCCGCCGTCCGCCAAGCTCCTATCGTCATCCTCGATGAACCCACCGTGGGCCTAGACAACAAAAGTGAAAAAGCCGTCAACGAAGCCCTCAGACGCCTCACCCAAAACAGCACCACCTTCCTCATCACCCACGATCTCCGAGCCTCCCGCGACTTCGACCAAATCCTCTACGTCGCCAACAGCCACATCTTGGAACACGGAACCCATTCAGAACTAATGCAGCGAGGCAAACACTACGCTGCTTTGTATCAGATGCAGGCGGCGGTAGAGCCGATCGTAATGGGATGAATTTGGAATTCGGAATTCAGAATGGCAGGCAGTTGATAGGTTCTGAGTTCAATTCACAATTCAAAATCCAAAACTTATCTATCCCCTCCCTTTACCCTTTCGCCCTCTACGAGGTACAGACGCAAGATTTTGCGGCTCTCCCCCTTCCCGCCCTCTACGAGGCTACAGCGCAAGATTTTGCGGCTCTCCCCCTTCCCGCCCTCTACGAGGCTACAGACGCAAGATTTTGCGGCTCTTCTACCCTTCCGCCCTCGGCTCTCCCCCCTTCCGCCCTCTACGAGGCTACAGACGCAAGATTTTGCGGCTCTCCCCCCCAACCAACCAACAACCCCCCCAAAAACCATGACACACCCTCAAGTCACCATCGTCGTCGTCCCCCGCGAACGTTTTCAATTCACACAGGACTCCCTGGAGAGCTTGTACGAGAACACGCACTATCCATTCCATCTCATCTATGTCGATAACCATTCTCCCAAGTCAGTGCGCGATTATTTGGCTGCACAGGCTCAGGCAAAAGGATTTGAGTGGGTGCGATCGCCCCACTTCCTATCGCCCAACCAAGCACGCAATGTCGGGCTGCAGCGAGTCAAGACACCCTACGTAGTCTTTGTGGATAACGATATTATCTTTGCCCCTGGCTGGTTACAGGCACTAGTGAAATGCAGCGAGGCAACAGGCGCAACGGTTGTCGGCTCACTCGTCTGTCAGTACAAGCCATTACATACGATTGTTCACTGCATTGGCGGTGACTATATGGAGCCCTCTGAATATGCCCTGTTTGCACGGGGCGAACGAGGGCCGCAAGGAACTTTAACCGATTGCGGGAACTGGACCATTCAAGAGAAAACCTATTTTCAAAACCATCCCATTGCCGAGATTCAAGAACATCTGAAGCGGCAGACCACAGGCTTTGTGGAATTTCATTCCATGTTGGTCCGCACGAGTATCTTTAACCGCATTGGTTTGTTAGATGAAGGATTTTCCTGCACCAAAGAGTATCTGGACTTTTGTATGACCGTAACGCGTGCGGGAGGATTGATCTACTTCGAGCCAACTTCTGTGGTCACTTTTCTCACCCATCCCCCAGCCCCGGCATTAGAGAAAGCTGATTTGCCCTACTTTATGTTGCGCTGGAGCGATGAGTGGGAACTTGATAGCCTGCTGCATTTCCAGAAAAAGTGGAATTTAGCCGCGAGTAGCTACTTTCAAAAACGCTACAAGAAGCTGGGGCAGCGCCGCCGCAAGGAAATCATCAAGCCGATCGCAGCCCGATTTGGATTCCTGGGCAAACCCACCACCCAGTGGATTGAAAAGCGCCTGGTTCAGTTAGAAAAAATCCTCAATCGCTATATCTCTGGACGACACCGCCGGGTCATGGCACTGGTTTCTTAAGGGGTGATGCAATGAAATCCTTGTGTCGTCAAGAGTTCATAGGTTGAGAACACTCGGTTA
>JBCBTQ010000257.1:0-7361 GCA_039818605.1 Cyanobacteria bacterium J06639_14
GCATTTCCGCCTTTGAGGCGATTAAGCGTGCCCTTACATCAACTCAGACCGATTGGCTACTGAGTTGAGCAATTACTAGAACTTTATGGCTTTGAATAAGTTTTGAGGCTCATGCTATTGCAATTGCAGTCGGGACTTCTAAGATGAGATCAGTAAAGTTCTAAGATTAGGCAGCGATTTATACTTATCCTCGTCAAGGCTATCCTGATTTGGTTCTGAAGCCTTAGGAGTAAGAGAACAAACGGAGCTGTTCTTCTGAGATTTTGCCCAAACACTGTTAGAGTAATGTGTGTTTTTGGGGCAAGCAGTTCGCTGGGTTCATGTGTGGTTGTAGCCTACGAGGAACGCTAAGCTGGGGGAGCTTCCATGACTGTATTACATGTATCGCCAGAGTCGGTCTCGGCTATGAATCGAGAATCGGTGGCAGAGTTAGCGAAACGTTTAGAACAGGATGCTTACGAGACTGCCTTTGAGGGACTTCAGGACTGGCACTTGTTGCGGGCTTTGGCTTTTCAACGTCCAGAACTTGTAACAAATTACGTCCATTTGCTCGATATTGAGCCCTTTGACGAAGCCTAGTTGAGTCTCAACATTCGATGGTAACCGCAGAGGGATTACCCTCAGAGCCGCGAATTGTCCTAGGGATTGGTGGTGGTATCGCGGCTTATAAGGTTTGCGAGGTGGCATCAACGCTAGCAAAAGCTGGTGTTGATGTTATTCCTATGCTTACAGACTCCGCCCAAAAGTTTATTACCCCCCTCACTCTAGCGACACTCTGTCGCCATGCTGCTTACACCGATCAGAATTTCTGGTCAGCTGAGCAGGCGCGTCCTTTACATATTGAACTGGGCGAATCCGCCGATTTGTTCGTGATTGCTCCCCTCACCGCGAACACCTTAGGAAAATTGACCCATGGCTTGGCCGACAATCTGCTGACCAACACCGTCCTAGCCTCAACCTGCCCAGTGTTGTTGGTGCCCGCGATGAACACAGATATGTGGCAGCAGCAAAGTGTACAGCGTAACTGGGGGCAGATCCAAACCGACTCGCGCTACCATGCGATCGCCCCCAATGCTGGGCGGCTTGCGTGCGATCGCGTTGGCCAAGGCCGGATGGCAGAACCCGCCGAGATTCTGGCGCACATTGATTCCCTGCTGCTGACTCAAGGAAAACGGGATTTAGCCGGTAAACAAGTCCTGATTAGTACCGGAAGTACCCAAGAATATCTTGATCCTGTGCGCTTTATGGGGAATCCATCGACCGGGAAAATGGGCGTTGCCTTGGCTCAAGCAGCTCTGCATCGCGGCGCAACTGTGACATTAGTCCACGGGCCGATGGCTGCCGAACATTTAGTCGCTATAACGGGTGTGCAGTGCATTCCAGTTACGACGGCGGACGACATGCAGATGGCCATGAACGCTCAGCTACCTCGGGCTGATTGGATTGTGATGGCTGCAGCCGTGGCCGATGTGAAACCGCGCGATCGCGCTCCCCAAAAACTCCCCAAAACATCACTGCCAGAGCTTTTGTCACTATCTCCAGTTCCCGATATTGTGGCTCAATTAGCGAAACGCAAAACCCCAACCCAGGTGCTGATTGGCTTTGCGGCCCAGACCGGCGATATTGTGACGCCCGCCAAGCAAAAGCTCAAGGCCAAAGGCTTAGATGCGATCGTAGCGAACCCCATTGACCAGACTGAAAGCGGGTTTGGGAGCGAGTTTAATCAGGCTGTTCTGATGGCTCGTTCGGGCCATTCGGTACCCATTTCGCGCCGCCCTAAGCGTCACTTAGCTCACGCCATCTACGACTTTGTCTTAACAAACCTCTGAAGCAGCCTGGACAAAGGGCTGCGTGAACGTGAGTTCGACGGCCCCATTTTGGCTTCGTTTACCCCCGCCCGCTGATGAATCGCGGGCTAATTGGGAAAGTCTAATAGAAGTAGACTGAGACGCTATATTCCTTGCGTGGCAAAGGACACAACTCATTTCAATGAGTTTTCCTGTTGGGCCTGCAGTTGACTCGCGGGTGGGCTATCAGCGAAGACAGGATCAGCGTCGAACTCACGTTGCGTGACTATACAGCCTCCTACCCATCCACCCATCCACCCTTCTACCCATCCACCCTTCTACCCTTCTACCCTTCTACCCTCTCCTACCGGTTCTCTATTTCCCAGCCGCTCCCTTACTGAATAACGCCCTCTTCCACCTCATCGACATCGGTGCCACCGAAAGCCGCCGTGCGTCCTGACCAGCCAAAGTCATTCAAACGAAACCCAACAAAACCCCTGCGTCTTTCGGGGTTGAACTCAACCACAACACCATAGGTACGCCGACTATATTCGAAAATGTAATTGGTACTAATCACTCTGCCCGTATCCAGGTTGACGCTGGTTTGGAACCCTGCTCTAAAGGGACCATAAATTTGCTGAATGATGCCTCCACTAACAACATTTCGATCAACGTCGCGGTCAAATCGGAAGGGAGAAGTTGCTTCGCCAACCAACGATTGTCGATAGGTGAGGTTAAAAGTAGTCGAGTCTAAGAAATCGCGTGAAAAGTGGCCAAACTGTCCTCGAAGCCCGACACTGATGCTCGCACTTTCTTGCGTGTCGTTGCTGGTGTAGTAGTTGAAGGTTCCCCGTCCCCTTAACGTTAGCCGGATATTAGGCACTATCGGTCTGGGCGTAAAGCGTAACCCTGCATCGGGGGTTGCCGGTAGGGGGTTACCGCGCCATAGGGTAAAGCTTCGACGTAGGGATAGACTGCCCTGAAATCGGCCCAAGCTGACTAAATCGCGAGGTTGTTCTGTGCCAATGAGTTCATCGCGATCGCTAATGGCCGTAACGTATTGAGCGCCAACTTGATATTCCAGAATAATTCCTGTATCGCCCAAGGTGTATTGCGGGGAGGTAATAACAGCCCCGATACTGCTCTGGATATTTTCGAAGCCCAAGGAACCATTGAAGAGGCGATCGCGATAGCTATATTCCAGATTGAGGGTATGGCGATAGGGGAGTTGCTGTCGCAGTCGTACGCTAGCTCGCAAACGATTGCGGAAATTATCAAGATCTAACCCGGAAAGATCAGCCGTAGCTGTCAAGGTTGTTTTGGGTGTAAGTTGCCCATTCAGATCAACCACCAGGCCAAAGTTACTCGCAAAAGGTCCCGAACTATCTTCGCGGGTCAGGCGTTGGACCAATAGCTGAGGCGTCACCCGTAAGTCCCAAGGGGGGGTAGTGGTGATTGGCACAGTCCGCTCAATAAAGAGTCCGCCTCGCTCATCACTATCAAAGCCGACGCCAAATAGTAACGGATTGGCATTTTGCTGACCTCGCCGCAGAATATATCGAGAGCGTAGAAGGGGCAATGAAAAGCCTTGATCAAAAACTAAGCGAGGGTTTTCGATAACGAGTTCATCTTCGAGTTCATTCAGAGGCGTAAGCGTAGCCGTGTCGCCTCTAAGTTCCAACTCAGGGGGAGAGAAAGGATCATTGGTGAGTCTGACATCACGAGCAATCCAGCCCTCGGCATCAAAATCAACCTGGGTTGCCTCAAACCGCACGCGGCTGATTCCGTCTCCTTCTAGGTCTGCTACTAAACCTCTAGTATTGCCAGTTCCAAAGGTGATGCCGCCTGTTGTGCGGACACCTCTAAGCGGATCGGGGCCACGAACGTCGTCGGCTGAGATGGGCTCATCCGCTTCACCAGCCCCTGGCCCCAGCGTTGCGAAATCTTCGCCCGTATCATTCAAAGATAAGGCACCACGAGTATCGAATAGACTGCCTTGACCTTGCAGCAGGTTATATTCACCCCGCTCAGCTTCAATAATTTGTTCGCCCCGACGAAAAACGACATTTCCCTCTACCAGGACATAGCGATTAAAGAGATTAGCCCACAGGCGATCGGCCGCCAGCGCACCGTTGTCTAGCTGCAGCGTTACATCGCCTCTGGCCGTGACAACCTGACGGAAGGGTTCGAACTCCTGATAATCAGCCGTAAAACGTATGGGAGTTGCTTGTCGATTCGTCGGTTCCGAAGGGGGCAGCAGCGTTCCATTATTGAGCACGGCACCATTGTGCCAAAACGGTTCTGGGGTTGCTGCCTGAGGAAACGTTGTTGCGGGCTCTGCCGTAGTCGATTCCTCGGTGGCGGGAACTGCATCGGGTCTTGCGGGGACGGTGTCGGAGGGCTCGGGGATCGTTCCAGGGGTTGTCGGAACCGTCTCAGGAATGACCGGAATGCTTTCAGGTACCTCCTGGATCGTCCCAGGAGTTGAGGGAATTGTGCCAGGTATGTCAGTGGGCACCTCAGGCATCGTGGTGGGAATATCAGGCACCGTGGTGGGAATATCAGGCACCGTGGTGGGAATTTCCTGCTCCCCGTTCGGAAGCTCGGGAATTGTGCTGGGAATTGTTGGAACTGAGCTGGGGAGTTCTGGTATGGCGCTTGGATCAGTTTCAGGTAGGTTGTTTTGGGCCCACTGCGTTGAGTTACCTGAAGGTAATGCCCATTCGATGGTGATTTGATCGAATTGCTGTAGCGATGCTTCGGATATCGCATAAATATGGCCTCTTAAGGATTCCCGGGTATTTCCTTGCAAGGCGGCGGCATCAGTCCGTTCCGAGGTGGAAATTTGCAGCCCACTGTCTTGAGTTACGGGGATAGGAACCGATGGATAATCGGGGGGTAAAGGCGGTAATGCGATGACCTGCGATAGGGGGGGAATGGGGGTGGAAACGGCAGGCGTGAGGGGCGAAAGTAAGGCGGAAATATTGGGCCCCTTGGCCGAGTAGCTATACAGATTGTTGCTTGGAGCTAAGTTGGTCGGTGGGAAGGCGGTTCCAAGCCTCAGAGAAGGCAGCGGCATAACCCGCGAAAGTGGCGGAATTGGTGCCGAAGCTGAGTATGTAGCAGCCGTAAACGAGGGGGTAGCATCCGTAGTTCCTGGCGCAAAAACTTCTGGTGCGATCCCCCGGGTTAGAGGGATTGATGTTGATAGGGCTGCAGAGTTTGCGGATGCCCATGCAGCGATCCGAGACAGTGCCTGAATTGAAGTAGAAATGTCAGATGGGGTGAGGGACGGGGAGGATAGTGCTGCTGACATGGTCTCAGAAGCTGGGTCATTTGTTGCTAGAACTGCCGATGTTGGAGCTGGGAATGATTCAAGATTCTGCGATGAGGATGCCGCAACTGGGGAGGCCCCTTGAATCGAGGCCCCTTGAATCGAAGCTCCTTCTATTGCAGCCGGGTTTGTAGTGGCTGTATCCCTTTCATCCTGTGCCCTTGCAAAAGCGATCGCGGGGGCATCGGCATCATCTGGTGCAGCAGCCTGCAAAGTCTCATGCGGGAGTCCTTCACGCTGTTGCCTAGGCGGTGACGTTGCCGAAGATGCAAGAGGCTGAGTTGGCCGCAAAGTTGCTGACGACAGAGGTGGAATCGGCGCTGACTCTACAGGTGAAAGAGATGTAGGTGCGACGGGCGCAGCATTGGTGACAATCGTACTTTTTTCACCCGCATTCGCGGACAACTTAGGCGATCGCTTTTCAACTGGGTGAAGTGCATGAAGCTCCTGTGCTGGCGTCATAGTTACAGACTCGGGCACAGTCACTGTCCGAACAATTGAAGGTGGCTCGGGGGGAGGAGTCGGATACGGCATAGATAGCCACGCACACAAAATGAAAGCCCGACCAGCGGGCTTTAAAACTTAGCAGCTTTCGGGCACAAAACCCCAAAAGTACTGAGCGTAGTCAGTAAAATAAGCAGTCTCTAAGACATTGAAAGCTAACAAGAAGCCAGCATTCACTGTGTTGAAGCTGCTCGAAACAGTCGATTAATCGAAATCTTGACGGCCCGGGTTACGAGTCGGATCTCCACTCAAGAAACCGAAGATAAACAGACCGACGAAGAAGGCAACGACGATATAGACAACAATCTTCAAGGTCAGCATAGAGGATTCTCTACCATAGACGGCAATCAGTATGGATTATCATATCGCCAAACGGCGCGTCTTCTTCAGAAAAGCGCTTGTGCTAAGAGAAAACGACTGCTTTGCTGATAATCAAGTTCCAATCCCTTTTAATGAACGAAGATATCCAAGGTTTTCGTGGGTTTTGACATGTTAATTGCTGACGCTTTGAAGGCTGACCCCACAGCACTCATGAGTTATCTGTGTGAAGCCGCTACCCGGCTCAGAGCGATGACTCAGGGCTCACAACACGCGCACTGGCATTCCTCGCTGACGGTTAGCTCCGCCACTCCATTGAACCCATTGGCTAACTCAGATTGGCAGCAATGGCCGATCGCCCCCTTGAATGCCAAGGGACATATTGCTTGGCCCCGAGGCTTGCAGGCGCTCTGGCTGTGCCAACAAATCACGGTACCGGAGGCTCTAGAGGGATTTCACCTGGCAGGTTTGTCCCTCCGATTAGGACTGACCTGGTGGGCGGAGGCTGTCAAAGTCTATGTCAATGGTGAATGCGTCCAGGAAGGAGACTTATTCGACTATTTCGCCCGCATTCCATTGAGCGATCGTGTCACCCCTGGAGATACATTCACCATTGCGATTCATTTGCTCAGCCCAGGCCATGATGATGGGGCGCTAGTCTGTTCTGACATGATTTACGAGACTGATTCAACGGCGTCTCCTGAGCCGGGTTTCATTGCCGATGAATTAACCGTATTACAGACCTATGCCGCCAAACTAGCTCCCGAGAAACTGCCGGTGATGGCAGCGGCGATCGCCCCCTTGGATTGGTCGACCGTTTCTCAGCGAGAGTCGTTTCAAGCCGAACTCGCCGCACTGCGCCAACGACTTCTCCCCTTCAGCAGTTGGATCAAGCAGCGTCGCATTGCCTGTGTTGGCCATGCCCATCTGGATCTCGCCTGGTTGTGGCCGGTAGAAGATACCTGGCGAGCAGCAGAGCGCACTTTTCAATCGGTTCTGGCACTCCAGACATCATTTCCAGAGCTGACGTATACCCATTCTAGCCCCGCCCTTTTCGAGTGGTTGGAAATTCATCGCCCTGACCTGTTTCATCAAGTGCAGCAGGCGGTGGCAGCAGGCTCCTGGGCTATTGATGCCGGGTTGTGGGTAGAGCCAGAACTGAACATCATTGGTGGGGAGTCCCTCGCTCGTCAGATTTTGTATGGACAGCGATATTCACAGTCGCGTTTTGGTCAGGTAAGTGCGATCGCCTGGCTCCCCGATAGTTTTGGATTTTCCTGGCAGTTGCCGCAAATGCTCATTCAGGGCGGCATTCAGTGTTTTGCTACGCAAAAGCTACGGTGGAACGACACAACTACTTTTCCTCACAATCTATTTCAATGGGAAGGACTGGATGGGACCCAGATCCTCAGCCTGAC
>JBCBTQ010000258.1:0-7360 GCA_039818605.1 Cyanobacteria bacterium J06639_14
GTCGGAAAATTCGATGAGCCAGTGGATGTCGTTGGGGTAGGGGTGGTGGTCTAGATAGACGGTGCCCAGGGGTTTAACGATGGCTAGATCGGGGATGGGTTCGGAGTCGTCGTTAAGGGTGATGGGATGGGCTTCGCTGATTTGAGCCCGGTTGCCGAGCAAGGACCTTAGGTAGTCGCCCACTCCACGGTTGTAGTAAGCGTGGGGTTTACCCTCTGGGGGCATGATAAGGATTTCTCCGCGTAGTAGCTCGACGGGCTGGTCGTCGAATACGCCAGCTTGGATGGCCTGGTGGTAGCGGTCTATGGTCCATTTGTAGGTGGTAACGGTCATAGGGACCTAGCCTCACACTGGGAAAAGGGCTGATATATCAGTAGTTTTAGTATGGCAAATTTATAGTCAGACCTTTATTTTGCCGGTAACGGCTTCAGAAATATAATTTTTTCTGAGTTCTTCATAGAGTTGAATTGTCCTTTGTGCAGAATCAATTTGGCGATCAAATTCGATGTCAATATCGTTTAGATGTTGCTGAATTTCTTTCTGCTCAGCCAAAGGAGGAGCTGGTATTCGGACAGAGCTAAATCTGCTGGGATTCAAATTTGCTTGATGTAAACTCCTTAGAGCCAAGCTACGAACATATGCCAAGAAGCAGTTATCGTTCAGAAGATAATTTAGCCAATCTGCAGATTCACGCTCAAGTGCTCTAAGTCTCACCAAATATGATGCAAAAGTTACTTTGTCTGACTTGTTGCCTTTGAATATTCCGCTCTTACCTACTAACTCAAAACTGTTAGTTCGGTTAAACAAAATATCATCATGTTCGAGCAACAATTCTTCAGATGCGTTGGGTAAGTAGCCAGTATCCTCAGCCACCATTTCCAACGTCCTCACCCCACCGCATAACCAGACGCTTGCCGCATAAACGGTGAGTGCAGCCCCAACACAATATTTTGTTTAGGAATACCCTGCTCCACCAGCCGTTCAGCCAAATTAATTTCCGTGTTATTGCGCTGAATCCAGACCTTACCGTCCTTAATATCAATGTGGACAATAGTGCCGTACACAAACTGCTTTTGCTCCCAACCCACATCGATCAAAAGATAGTGATTATGCTCCGCATCAAACACTAGCTGAGACTCCACACCACCATGACTAGACTGGTCATAGCGGTGTAACTCCCTCAGCAAATCCTCAACTAAGCTCCGATAGTCCTTTAGCCCCGCCATTCTAAGATCCGCCTAGGCCACTCCATAATCAGTGTAGGGCCGCTTGTAAGGAGGTTGAAACCCCAGCACAATATCCTCTCGTGTTACCCCCATCTCCACCAGTTCTTCCGCTAGATTGCGATCGGTCAAATTCTGCTGCAGCCAAACCTTACCATCCCGAATATCAAAATGTACGATGCAGCGGTATACCCGCTTTAGGTCTTCCCAGCCGACATTCATCCACTGATAGTGATCCCTCTGCTCATCAAAAATGAGCTGTACCTCCACCGTCTCATCAGCAACATCCGTCTGTGCATAACGAGATAGCAATGTTTTCACCGATTCACGATAGGTTGCTAACTTATCCACTGCACAATCGCCTCCGCTAAAGAGTTGTACACTATCAGTCTTAGCTGATAAGACTGCATCACAGCCTGAGTGAATTGCACTTGAAAGAAGCTCTCATATGTATCTACAGGTACTGCCAAGTAAAGTGTTCTATCCGGTTCTATTGTCGCTAATGCCAGCCGATAGCTTAGGAATTGCCCTAATGCAGCATAAAAATCTGTCACTGCTGATGGATTAAGAAAACTCTTAATCTCAACCGCAATCTTTTCATCGCCTCGTTCTGCAGCCAAGATACGCTCTGCTGCCAAATCAATTTGAAAGTTGACATCCCCAAATTTAAATCTCAGCGGATCTGCCGTAATCTTCCAGTGTTCCTTTTGTAAAGCTCGTTTCACTGCATCGTGAAACATGTCTTTAGCCGCCATTGGTAGCATCCTCAAAACTCACCAATCGCTTGAGTAACCCCTCCGTCTTCTGCTCCAGCGCCAAAATCTCTTCAACTACCGTTTTCAACTTTCTCAACGGTTTGTGCTGATAAAAATGCTTATTGAAATTAATCTCATAGCCAATCTTCGTACTCTCCAAATATCGAACCCTACTCAATCTTCCGAGGAATTTCTTCCGTAATACCTTTAATTTCCCTCAGTACAAGTCATAGCGCATCAATTGACAGGGGAGTGAGCCGTTGTAAACCGGAATGCGTTGGGAGGATTTGAGCCGAATCGATTTTGCCAGGGCTTTGTTGCCGCTCAAGACAAAAGCCGTCCATCCTTTGAAGCGCTGTTTCAGGACATCGCCTAACAGCTTGTAGAAAGCCTCCAAATCATCCTCCCTGCCTAAACGCTCACCATAGGGAGGATTACAGAGCAGGATGCCGCTATCTGCAGGGGCTTCAACATCAGCCAGGTTAGTCTCAGCAAAGGTGACCTGGCTGGGCATATGACTATTGTGGGCATTGGTGCGGGCTTGAATGATGACGTCTTGATCCCGATCGCACCCCAAAATCGGGACGGTTAACGCATGGCGCTGAGCTGCTTGGGCTTCCTGTCGGAGTTGATGCCAGAGATCAGCGTCAAAGTCAGGCCAACTTTCAAACCCAAAGCGATCGCGAAACAGCCCAGGGGCGCGATTCAGACCTATGAGTGCGGCCTCTAGCGGTAACGTACCCGAGCCACAGAGGGGGTCACAAAAGGCTTGATCCGGTTGCCAGCCTGACAAATAAATCAGGGCTGCTGCCAGGGATTCTTTCAGCGGGGCTGTGCCTACCGCTGGCCGATACCCTCGACGGTGTAGACTGCTGCCTGAACTATCCAAACTCACGGTGGCGCGATCGCGATAGAGGTGAACATTTACCTGAACATCGGGACGCTGTGTGTCGATGTTGGATCGTCTGGCAAAGCGATCGCGCTGCTGATCGATAATCGCGTTCTTCACTTGCAAAGCCGTGAAATGACTGTGATTGAGCTGTCGTGTCTTACCCGTCGCCGCCACCGCCAGGGTATGGTCTGGCGTGAGATAGGGCTGCCAGTCAATATCGCTGACTTCCGCATACAAATCATTCGCATCACGGCAGGGAAACTCAGCTATCTGCACCAAAACTCGAAACGGGAGCCGTGCCCAAAGGTTGACCCGATAAAGCAGTTTCTGATTCCCCACAAACACAACCCCACAGAACCCAGGCTGCACTGAGCGCGCACCTAAGTGCACCAGCTCTTGGGCGGCAATTTCCTCCAGTCCCCGTGCCACTGTTGCAAAATACTGCCCCATACCACCCTGAAATTCAGTCACTCTATTTAACTACTGCTTCGTTGAGGTGTCGAATAGATGAGCAAGTTCAATTACTACGATGCTGCTGCATCTACCTACGCTCAAGCGCGTTGGATGGATGTAGATACCTATTTCTGCAGCAAAGGATATCAATCAAGCTATCAAGTAGCGAAAGTATGGGCAGTGACGAATACGGTTGAAGCATTACTTGGTTTCTTCACAGCCAAAGCCTATGGTTTGTGCTGGCAGGTGCCCGAAGAGGCCTTCGATGCTGTCATGAATGAGTTTGAAGTGTTTTGTCTTGAGCATTATGATCCCTTACAAACAGAACTATCATCCGAAGCAACGTTTAAGATATGGGTCTACGCTGCAAGCTAACGGTTCACTTGTGGAAATCAGTTTGCAACGTTATGTAAATGATTGTTGGGGTAACAACGTCGTCATCAAAGCTTTACACGCAACATGACAATCCATGTCATTCTTCAGTATTGAGCTAAGGAATTTATCCTAAGCTGAGGAAAGCAACAACTAAGCTAAGGACGGCAGCAACTGCTAGGAGTTACGCATTTGCTGCATAGCGTCAAGAAAATTTGGAAGGTTAAGATTAGAATACGTCGACCAATCACCTTTCTGAATCCACTCAAAACAACTGTAATTGTTTTGAGTGTCTTGCTGAAGATTTATATTTTGAGTTCCTAGGACTGAGTTTACATGGGTTTTCAATTTTTGGTTTCAAATCAAGGCAAACATCGCCTTCGCTGGCGGGGAGGCCTGCTCCTCACGGCTGCGAGCTTGTGTGCGCTGTCAGCTATTCCAGCAAGCAGTTGGGCACAACGTGTCCGGGTAAATCGCTATCTGTCCTTACAGAATGTGTCTGGCAATGTTGCGTTACAGACTGGGAACTCTTCACGGACTGCTGAGGTGGGCGATCGCCTCCAAAGCGTAGGCGATGGCTTAAGTACAGGCCAAACATCAGTGGCTCGATTGGTGGTTGATACTGGCATCGGCTTCGTAGACGTCTCGGAAAATACGCGGATGCAGATTCGGAGAATGGATGTTGCTCCCGATAACGGCCGCATTACTCATTTCGACGTTCCACAAGGGCAGATTCGTCTAGAGGTTCGCACTTTCACTCACGAAGGCTCCGAGTTGGAGATCCATACCCCAGCAGGTGTCAGTAGTGTCCGGGGGACAGAGTTTGGAGTCGTTGTACAACCCGATGGCAAGATGGGTGTAGCAACCCTTGAAGGAGCCGTTGACACAACAGCCCAAGATGCAACAGTGAACGTTCCAGAAGGGTTCCAGAATCTCACCATTCCTGGCGAACCCCCGTCACCAGCAGTCCCTCTGCGAGATGATCCGACGTTGGATTTTGAAATTCGCCGCATCATTGAGGGGGGTAACCGTCGATTACAATTTGTCGGTCGAGTGGACCCTGTCAATCTGGTTCTGGTAGAAGAGGAGTCTCAGACTACTGACGAGGATGGGACATTCACCCGTGACTTTTTACCCATCCGAGGGACACAGTTACAGGTTACGGTAATCACGCCTTTGGGCACCCGGCAGGATTATGACGTGGAGATTTTCTAATTGGCTCTGGCGACTCCTGCCGGGAGTCGCCTCGGCTGCTCTGATCGGTCTACTCTTCAAACTGTCTCTCATCGAGCCACTGGAGCAGATAGCCTATCATTCTCTTTTTCGGCTGCGCGGTCCTCAACCCTGGGACGATCGCATTGCCCTAATTGCCATTGATGACAAAAGCATCGACGAGTTGGGGCGTTACCCTTGGCCCCGGCAATACTATGTTGAGCTGCTGAATCTTTTAGCCGATGGCTATCCCAGCGTCGTTGCTATCGATGTCCTTTTATCAGAGCCAACTGAAGACGACACAGCATTGGCAGAGGCACTCTCAAATTACTTCGGTACCGTTGTCCTATCCCAAGCGCGTGATAACAATGGTTTGCCGCTGGAAACCGTTTCCCCGATCAAAGAAACTGTCCAACTAGGGCATGTACTGTATCAGCGCGATCCGGATGGTGTAGTGCGTCATTTGGCTTCTCAAGCTGATGACATCCCTAATTTCGGTCTAGCAGTTCTGCAGTTATATTCACTGGTGTGGGAATCGGTTCCCCTCCCAGATTTAGAACATCCCCTTTGGCTAAACTGGGTCGGGCCATCCAGTACCTTAACCCAGTATTCCTTCGTCGATGTGCTGCGGGGGCAGGTACCCGTAGAGGTTTTT
The DNA here is from genome assembly GCA_039818605.1 of Cyanobacteria bacterium J06639_14. Lineage (GTDB taxonomy): Bacteria > Cyanobacteriota > Cyanobacteriia > Phormidesmidales > Phormidesmidaceae > SIO1E4. The sequence goes on from JBCBTQ010000258.1 coordinate 5,563, forward strand.
GAAAACAAGATTGTTCTTTTAGGGGCAACCGCCACGGCCCTTGACCCACTGAATACCCCCTTTGATTATGAATTGCCAACCAATGGGATCTTTCTGCAGGCGACTGTAATCGACAATGGCCTGCGGCAATCCTTTTTGCAACCCGTGGGTTTAGACCCCAAGAATTCTTACGTCTTTTTAGGCCTCATAGCTTTAGCAGGGCCTGTTATTAGTAGTGTCCTTGCGGGGCGACGGGCACGCATACAAATTGGGATTGTGGTGATCCTAAGCCTCAGTTGGGGGCTAGTGGGCTTGGCCTTTTTTGGCCAAAATATCTGGCTACCGGCAGCAGCCCCTATCCTCCTAGTAGGAACTACCGCCATAGGGGTTTTTGTGAGTGAGGAAATTCGCGAAAATGCCCTTCTCAAACGTCAGATTGAAAAACTCTGGCAGGCATACCACGAAGATTTGAGTAATCTGGACAGCCGCTTGTTAGAACCTGTCTCAGCTGAACCCAGTACGATGGGGCAAGCCGGTTCGGTGGCCCATCGGATCCTGCAGCTAACAACCTTGTCGGACCAATTGGGACGCTCTCAGTCAGCTCAAATGGCGATCGCCCGCAGCCTTCCGATTGGGTTAATGGCCGCTGATATGAGTGGCCGGGTTTGGTTCTGCAATCCTCAGGCGGCTGACTTACTGAAGATGCGGTCGGGTGATGACCTTCTAGAAAAGCTGATACCGCATTGGATCACGCGGACAGACTGGAATAGGATTATTCGCCAGCTCAAAGCTGGTAAATCGCCAACGGCACAGGAGGTTTGCCATCGCGATCGCTGGTTTGAGATTCAGTGGCAACCGCTTTCATACCGTAAGCAATTTTCTGACCTGAGCGAATCTTCTCCACAACGTCACGGATTCCTCTTTTCATTAGAAGATATTACCGCCCATAAACAGATTGAAGCCGTTCTCCGAGAAGCCAAAGAAACTGCGGAAGATGCGAGTCGTGCCAAGAGCAATTTTCTGGCCAGTATGAGTCACGAACTCCGGACCCCCCTAAATGCGGTCCTGGGCTTTAGCGAACTCATGGTCCGTGATACATCTGTGGCTACACAACACCGGGACTATCTAGATGTGATTAGTCGCAGTGGCCGTCACTTATTAGGCCTAATTAATAATGTGCTGGACATGGCCAAGATTGAGTCAGGCCAGATTGAATTAAAAGAGCAGATTGTCGACCTGCATAATTTGCTCGATGAATTGCAGCGCATGTTGTCTTTAAGAGCTGATCGTAAACAGATTCGTTTACTCGTTGAACGTCAGCAGAATGTCCCCCAAGTCATCAAAACGGATGCGAGTAAACTGCGGCAAATTCTTTTGAATCTACTGGGTAATGCCATCAAATTTACTGAGTCTGGTCATGTTGCATTACGTGTTCAAGCCGAACCTCTTGCTTCTAATACGGCAAATCAACCCCATTGTCGTCTGTATTTTGAAGTTGAGGATACGGGACCGGGAATTGCTGAGCAAGAAATGAACACCCTTTTTCGTCCCTTTGAACAGACTTCCACCGGACAACAATCACAGGAAGGGACAGGATTAGGACTCACAATCAGTCGACAATTTATTCAGCTCATGGGCGATGATATCACTGTCGAGAGCACTGTCAATAAGGGCACAACCTTTCGATTTACAATTCACGATGAGGTTGCCCAAGCCACCCCTGAGAACTTAAGTTTAGAAACCTCCCAAGTGGTTGGCTTGGCCCCCGGACACCCTACTTATCGTTTGCTCTTTTAATTCAATCTGGCCTGACTCAATC